>SHUD01000083.1 GCA_009697505.1 Bryobacterales bacterium | reverse complement strand
GTCCGCACGCGGAACTGTGGTGCCCGTGGGGCAGGCGACGAAAAACGATCGCCTGCCCCACCGGCTGCCAATTGCCAAGTTGTTTCATGACGGCCCTAAGTTAAGCCGCGGGGAAGCGGAAGAATTGGCAAAGTCGCCGGACGCGCTGGCGGGCCGCGACCCGGACCAACAACCAGCCAGGCACCTGTCCGGCGTTACTTCTTGAGTTTCTTCTTGCCCACGGAGGCGTCGGGCGAGGCGTCTTCCAATTCCTGATAAAACTGATTCAACCGCGCGATGCAGTCCGGGTCGTCCACCATGACCGCAACCTCGCGGCGGAAATTGAGACTCAGCGCGCACAACGACATGCTGCCGAACACCGCTTTTCGTTCGTCGACGATCGCCAGCCGCCCATGCGATACCATTCCGGCCACTCTGCCCTGCCCCAGGATTTCCACCACCACGCCGTCGGCCTGCTTGGCTTTAAGGAGGGTGACGATGGCGGGATCGGTAAGTTTGTGATCGATGATCCGGATGCTGTGTTTCGCACCCGCCAGGAAACTTGTGAACTGGGCTCGCGCGCGGTCCGGACCGATAAACAGCCGCTCGCTGATGCCTTCCGGAAACTCCGTCTCAGGCGCGCACTTATCAGCCTCAAACAATTTTTCCAGGCCTGAAATCACGGCGGGATCGTGCGTGATCAGCAGAAAGTCGCAGGTTTCAGTGAAGCATTTCTTCGTGATGTTCAGCGACGCTACGACCGCCGGTCCATCGTCAACCAGGAGGTACTTCGCGTGATACTTCACGACCGGGTCTGAATACTTGTGAACGATCGCGCCCAGGCTCTCCACAAACCCGGTCAACTCGGTAAGCTTCTTTTCCCAACCCTTCGCCAACGGCGTCATCAGCAGTTCGACGTGCACCCCTCGTTCGAGCGCCTCAGCCAGCGCGTCCAGTACGTGGAAATCCGCGCAACGGAAAATCGACATCAGGACCCGCTTCTTCGCCGAGCCGATCACCTCGACGATCGTTGGCCTGCGCTCCTCAATGGCGAATACGACCCGGTCCGGCGGCTTGGTGGATTTCGCAACAGCCCTCTTCACAGCGGGCGTTTTCATCGCCATCTAGCTCTGCCCCTTCTTTAGCGATTCCCAGGACACCGACTTAAGACCCGATGCCCCACCGGCCATCAGTTCGGCGCTGATGCCTTCGAGCGACGTACGCGTGTCCAGGGTTACCAAATACTTAACGCCGGCCGGCGACACCTCGCGCGGCTCCACCTTGACCTTGTGGCGGGCCAGAACGCTTTGCACATGAGCGGACGGGAAAGCCCCTTCCGCGGTCAAGGCAAGCATCAGTGAGCGGGGGATGCTTTCTCCATATTGGTCGATCAGCCACAGGAAGACGCAGAGGAAAAGACCTCCCAGCCCGGCCACTCCAAACATTCCCTGCCCGCAAGCCATACCGAGGCCAAGCAGTAGAAAAATCACGGTCGCGTCCTTCGCATCCTCGACAGGCGTGCGAAACCGGACAATCCCCGCCGCGCCGGCCACACCGAATGCTCGCGCAAGAGAATTACCAATAATAATCATCATCAACGCGCCGGCGATGCACAGCATCACCTGGGCGTGTTCGAGCGACCGTGGAATGGGTTTCTCGCGCTGACATCTTCCGTGGACGGCGGTGATCACCGTGCCGATGATCGCCGCAACAACGAGTTTCAATAGCTCGACCAGCGGGTGCAGCGTGGGGGCCGCCGGGCCGCCTGAGCCAACCGATGGCAGCGTGGCGGTGATCTCAGGCGCGATTAGGTAATCCCTGTAATTAATGCCGCCCCAGGTCAGAGCAAAGCACAAGGCGACTCCGCCCAGGACGATCGATACGGTTTTCCAGTGGCCGGTCTGTGTCATTAGTTTCGCCGCGCGGGCGGATTGCGGAAGTATATCACTTTGAAATCCGGCTCTGCCTCTTTCACATTGTAGAATGGGATTACGAATGTCTTACGATCTTGTGATTATTGGGAGCGGCCCTGGAGGCTATTCGGCCGCGGTGCGCGCCGGGCAATACGGATTGCGCGCGGCGGTCGTTGAAAAAGACCCGAAACTCGGGGGAACCTGCCTGCACGTCGGATGCATTCCGACCAAGGCGCTGCTCCATTCCGCGGAAGTGTGGAACCACTTCGTCCACGCGGCGGATGAGGGCATCGAATGCGGGGAGCCGAAGTTGCAGTTCCCGAAAGTCATCGAGCGAAAGAACAAGATCGTCGCGAAACATGCCGCCGGCGTCGAATTCCTGATGAAGAAGAATAAGGTCGATGTGATCAAGGGATTCGCGAGGTTGAAGGGTAGCGGCAGGATCGACGTCGATGGCAGGATTGTCGAGGCTAAGAACATCATTGTGGCAACGGGGTCGGAGGCGCGCATGCTGCCAGGCCTGGAGCCGGACGCGGCGCGCATCCTGACGAACATCGAGATTCTCAACCTTACGGCGGTGCCGAAATCGCTGATCATCATCGGCGCGGGGGCCGTCGGAGTGGAATTCGCTTCCATATTCAGCCGCTTCGGAACCAAGGTAGTTATTCTCGAAATGCTCCCAAGGGTCGTGCCCATTGAAGACGAGGACGTATCGAAAGAACTGGCGAGGGTTTTCAAGAAGAACGGAATCCGCATCGAAACCGGCGCAAAGGCGGGGAATGTCCGAAAGACGGAATCCGGTGTGCAGTTGACAGTAACGCTTGCCGGCGGAAAGACCGAGGAGATGGAGGCGGAGAAGTTGCTGGTTGCGGTAGGCAGGAAACCAAACACGGAGAATATCGGCCTTGAAAACACGCGGGCAGAACTCGACCGCGGCTTCATCAAGGTGAACCAGTGGATGGAAACCGGCGAGCCTGGACTTTACGCGATCGGCGACGTGGTGGCGGGTAGCCCGCAGTTGGCGCACGTCGCAACAGCGGAGGGGATGGCAGCCGTGGCTCACATCGCAGGAAAGCCGGAGCGGCCCATCCGGCACGACCGGATTCCGGGCGCAACCTACACCGAGCCAGGCATAGGCAGCGTAGGTCTGACTGAAGCGCGGGCGCGGGCAGAGGGTTACGCGGTCAAGGTGGGGAAGTTTCCCTTTGCGGCGAACAGCCGCGCGAGCATACTCGGCAGCCACGATGGCTTCATCAAGGTGATTGCGGATGAAAAGTACGGAGAGATTCTGGGAGTCCACATCATCGGGCCACAGGGTTTTGAACTGATTGCGGAGGCCGTGGCCGCGATGGAGGCCGAGGCCACCGTCGAGACGCTGATGAGCACGATTCACGCGCATCCCACGCTTTATGAGGCGTTGGGCGAGGCGTTCAACTCCGTCTACGGTCTTGCCATCAATGCATAAGGATCCGCCGCTAGGCCCCCGGCTCGCTGGGCGAAGTGGGGCCGGCGGTCCTTTTTTGCCGGCCGCCCTTCGGCGAAACTCGACAGCCATGGTCACTTCATGACGCGCCCTGCATGCGAGGTCCACGATCTGGGGCGGACCGGTTACGGCGAAGCGTTCGCGATGCAACGCGATCTCGTCGAGCGGCGGAAAGCGGGCCTCATCCCGGATCAGCTTCTGCTGCTCGAACACCCGCACACAATCACTCTCGGGCGAAACGGACACATCGAGAACCTGTTGGCATCGGAGGAAGCGCTGCGCTCCGCGGGCATTGCCTTCCACGAAACCGACCGCGGCGGAGACATCACTTACCACGGTCCCGGCCAGATCGTGGGGTATCCCATCATGGATCTGAAACAATGGAAGCGCGATGTTGGCGCGTTCGTGCGGGGCATGGAAGAAGTGATGATCAGCGCTCTGTCGGAGTTCGATATCGCCGCCGCGCGGGTGCCGGGCTGCACCGGCGTGTGGGTGGAGGGGCGGAAGATCGGCGCAATCGGCGTTCATTTGAGCCGCTGGGTGAGCTCCCACGGGTTTGCACTTAACGTGAATCCCGGAATGAGTTATTTCGAGTACATTGTGCCATGCGGGCTTCAGAAACCCGTGACGTCAATGGAGCAACTGGGGTCAAAGGCGGAAACCGCGGCGGTTCGCGCTGCGCTTACGCTACATTTTGGGAAAGTATTCGGCTGCGAGATGGTTCAGGCAGTCCTGGAGACGGTGATATGACGGACGTTGTGATGCCCCAGATGGGCGAGAGCATTGTAGAGGGAACGTTGACGAAGTGGCTCAAGAAGCCAGGGGATCGCGTGGAGCGGGATGAACCGCTGTTCGAGATTTCGACCGACAAGGTGGATACGGAAATTCCGTCTCCCGTCGCGGGCACGCTGGGAGAAATACTCGTTACGGAAGGAACTACGGTAGGAATCAATACCGTGGTGGCGCGTATCTCCGATGGCGGCGCAGTCGCTGCCGCGCCAGCAGCCGTTGAAGCTCCATCCAGTAAGCCGGCGGCTCCCCCCGCGTCCGTTCCTGCCTCCGCGCCTCCCTTGGCCGCGGCTCCCTCCTCCATCGAGGAACCCGCTGGGCCGCTTTCGCCGCTCGTCCGCAAGATGGCGCGCGAAAACAACATCGACTTCGCGCGGGTGAAGGGCACCGGCGCGGGCGGCCGCATCACGAAGCAGGACGTGGAGGCGTACCTCGCGCAGCCATCCGCGGCCCCGATTGCGCCGATTGCGGCGCCAGTTTCCGTTCCGGCTGCCCCTCCCGCATTCGTTCCCCTGCCTGCCGCCGGGCAGGCGAAGATCCGCGTCGAACCGCTCAGCGCGATGCGCGCCAAGATCGCGCACCACATGGTGTTCAGTCAGGCGACGTCTGCGCACGTGACCACGGTTCACAAGGTGGATATCACGAAAGTCGCACGGATGCGCGAACGGAGCAAGGCCGACTTTCAATCCCGTTATGGTATGTCGCTGACGTATCTGCCGTTCGTGACGCGCGCGGCGGCGGAAGCGTTGCGGGCGTTCCCGCTGCTCAATGCCTCGATCGACGGCGGCAGTATCATCTACCATAATGAGGTCAACATCGGGATCGCGGTGGCTCTTGAAAACGGACTCATCGTCCCGGTGATCAGGAACGCGGACGAGAAAAACGTGGTGGGCCTGCAGCGGTCGATTGTCGATCTCTCGACGCGCGCGCGATCCCGCCAGTTGAAGCCGGACGAAGTGAACGGCGGCACGTTCTCCATCAGCAATTTCGGCGGCTTCGGCAGCGTGATTGCGACTCCGGTGATCAACCAGCCGCAAGTCGCTATCCTCGGAGTAGGCGCCGTTGAAAAAACGCCGGTAGTGATCGACGACGCGATCGCGATTCGCTCCGTTTGCTATCTCTCGCTTAGCTTCGACCACCGGTTGATCGACGGCGCGCTTGCGGACCAGTTCACTGCGAAGGTCAAGGCCGTGCTCGAAGGCTGGTCAGAGCAGGTGCTGTAGACGGTTGACGCGCAGTTCGCGGTGACTCTAAAATCCAACTCGCTTCCACGGCGCTCATGCCGGGTGGCCTAGGCTACGCGTCCAATTTCCTCGCCAGATCCACGAAATCCGCAGCGCTCACATCGCATGACGCATCCGGCTTTAGATCCGCCTTGCCGCCGGGGCCATGTTCGCTCGGCCGCGCCACGAAAGCCGTCCTCAGCCCGGCGGCCTTGGCCGCCCGCAGGTCGCCCAGGTGCGCCGCGACCATCATTACTTCATTGGGCCGCAGGCCGAGCATATCGGCCGCCATCAGATACACCTCGCGGTCCGGCTTATAGTGCTTTGAAAGTTCCGCCGAGAGCACGCAGTCCCAGGGCAGACCCGCGAACTTTGCCATATTCACGAGCAGCGAAGTGTTGCCGTTCGAAAGCGTCGAGATAACGTACCGCTTCTTCAGACGCATGAGGCCCGCGACCGAATCCGGCCAGGGCGTCAGCCGATGCCAGACGCGATTGAAATCGTCGATCTCCGCCT
>SHUD01000082.1 GCA_009697505.1 Bryobacterales bacterium | reverse complement strand
CTGGGGGAGGAAGTGCCCACGGCTGATGGTTGAATTTACGGCAGTCACATTTGCGTTATTGCTAGCGCCCGTAGTTTGGCGCTGCGCGACGGAGGGTTGGTGCCGGTTTCTTCTTCCGAGGGCCGCACCACGTGCCGGGTGAGAATTCTGGCTCCTCCCGCTTTCTCCAGCGCTTGAAAAGCGCGCTTCACTACGCGGTCCTCCAGCGACATGAAGGTCAACACCACCACGCGCCCGCCTGGCTTCACCAGCCGCGGCAGCGCGCCCAGCAGCGCATCCAATTCCTCTCGCTCTTCGTTGACCGCGATCCGCAACGCCATGAAGGTTTGCGTTGCCGGATGAATTTTGCCCGTACGGGGCACGGCGCTTTCGATCAGCCTGGCCAACTGGCCGGTCGTGACGATAGGCCGCGCCCGCACGATTGCTCTGGCTATTCTTCTGCTCCTCCTTTCCTCGCCCAACTGAAAAATCAAGTCGGCGAGTTGCTTCTCCTGTCCGTAGTTGACAATGTCGGCGGCCGTTCTTCCTTGACTGCGATCCATTCGCATGTCTAACGGTCCGTCCGCCATCAGCGAGAACCCCCTCTCGCCCTCGGTCAACTGGTAACGCGATACGCCCAGGTCGGCCAGCAATCCGTCCAGTTGTGGAACGCCTTCCGCCTTGAGCGACTCTCCCACCAGGGAAAACGGTACGTGGTGAAAACGGATGCTCTGCTGTGGAACATCCGTCAAATTCGCGCGCGCGCGCGCCAGACTCTCCGCGTCGCGGTCGCAGGCGATCACAAAACCAGTGATCAGACGGCGTGCAATGGCGCCCGTATGGCCTCCGAGCCCACACGTGGCGTCCAGATACACGCCGTCCGGACGAATGGCCATGTAGTCCAGGCACTCGTTCAACATGACCGGAACGTGCATACATGGCCACTACTTGAACCCCTTCTTTTCGAGCGTCTTCACCTTTTCTCCCAGGCCCGCCATGGCGCGATGGAAGCGCGCTTCATGCACCGCCTTGCCGGCAACATTGATACGACCGTGGTAACAATCGAGCCACACAGGCTGAGATTCCAAACGCATCCGCCGCCGCAACTCGGCCGGCACCAGCACGCGGCCCTGCGCGTCGATCTCGGAATCTCCGCCGAAGTACTTGGCGATGTAAGCGACGTCCTCAGCCAGTTCCGCCAAGTCGCCGGCGTTCGAGAAAAGATTTTCGTTGCTCTTCCACACGTTCATCGGGTATATTCGAGCCAGCTCCAAATCCACCGTGGTGATGAAGACCTTGTCCACGCCCGATTTCTTGAGGTACTCGACGAACTCCGCCGGCAGCTTCAGGCGGCCCTTTTCGTCGACCCTGGCCTGGATGATGGAATGCGGCGCCTCCACGGCTCCGCCGTCCCCTACGCCCCGAAGCTCTCCACTTTCTGCCACAAATAAACCCTAATAGACCACTTCAGTCCACTCAGTGTAAACCCGAACGGGTTTTCTTGGCAAGAAAATTCTTTGCAGAGGGTTGCAAGGGCTTGAGTTACGCTTTTTGTTCTCCTTTTGCACCCAGCCCCTCCCCGCCAAGCTGAAGGCCGAGTTGGCTTGAAATAAGGAGGTGTGGGATGTAGGGACCGTTAGCAACCGGCCAGAAGCCTTACGATCTCGCGTTCACCGGGGTAAGTGAGCCTTGCAAGCGCTTCAGTGGTGGAGAACCAGCCCGCTTCGGCGACCTCGTCCCTATCTTGGATGGGGGCCGAAGTTCCCACTGGCCGCATTCGCCAGAATCGGACAACCTTCGGAACCTGCTTGACCACATAGTGCGTCTCGCCGAGGAATTCCAGAAGCTCGACATCCTGGCCGGTCTCTTCGCGGACTTCGCGGAGCGCGGTCTGCTCCAGGCTCTCGCCTGGTTCGGGTTTTCCCTTGGGTAGCGACCAATCGCCGTAGCGGTGGCGATGTACCAAGAGAATCTCAAGGCCGGCGGGTGTGCCGCGTGTCACCACTCCGCCGGCGGCAGAGAGCGCTGGAGGATTCACTTGACTCCACTGGCCACTCGCGCCGCCAGGAATTCGTCGCCCGCCCGCCACGTGGGAAGCGTGGCCAGATTGGCGGCATTCAGGCCAATCAAGAACCCGAAGCGCGCGTAAATCTCCATGCCGGAAAAGTTCCAATCGTCGCGGTATTCATCGGAGGGCTGATGATACCGGCTTTCGTTGAAGTCCGCGAAATACTGGGAGCCCGATCCCGCCGGCTGCCCCATCAATTCTTTGCCGTTCTCCACGGAAAACGCGGGAACGCCGACGCGCGCGAACGAGAAATGATCGGAGCGGTAGAAAACACCCGCGGCGGGACGCGGATCCGGCGCGATGGCCAATCCAAAGCGCCTCGCGGCTTCTTCCGCCAGGGGATAGGCGGTTGTGCGCTCGGCGCCATAGACTCCGACGTCGGAGTAGCGCCCGTTGGGCATGAACATATCGAAGTTCAGCGCGAGCGCCGTCTTTCCGGCGGGAACCACGGGATTCCTCCCGTAAAAATCGGACCCAAGCAAGCCGCCTTCTTCCGCGGCAACCGCGATGAACAATGCCGAACGGCGCGGCTTTTGCGGCAGGCTTGCCCAGGCGCGCGCCATCTCCAGCAGCATGCCGCAACCGGTCGCGTTGTCGGCGGCGCCGTTATAAATGGGGTCCCCGTTGATTGGGTTCCCCACGCCCAGATGATCCCAATGGGCGCTGAAAATTACGGCCTCATTCTTGAGCCGCAGGTCGCTACCCTCCACGCGCGCGATCACATTGCGCGTTTGGATCTCGCGAATTGCCGCTTCTGCGCTCACATGGAAACGCAGCGGCAGCGCCATCGCGCGGAAGCCGCGCCGGTCCGCCAAAGCCAGTAATTCTTCCGGCTGTTTGCCGATCGACGCGCTGATGCCCTTCCCCGCTTCCAGCGTCACCCAGCCCGCGAATGCTAAAGCCGCCTCGCCCGGGTTCAACTTGTTCTCTAAATCCTCGGTGGACCACGACGAGCGCACCACGTTCCATCCATAGCTGGCCGTCGGCGTAGTGTGGATGATAATCGCGCCCGCGGCCCCGTGGCGCGCGGCCTCTTCATACTTATAGGTCCACCGGCCGTAATAGGTGAGCGCTTCGCCAGTGAAAAACTTCGGGTCCTTGGAAGGCGGTTCTCCGGTGAAGAGCACCACTACCTTGCCCTTGACATCGATGTCTTTGTAGTCGTCCCACTGGTATTCCGGCGCGGTGATGCCGTGGCCCACGAAAACGGAATCCGCATCGAACTCCACGCGCGGTTGCTGGCGGAGGCTGACCCCGACGAAATCCTCCAGCCAGCGGAACTCCGGTTGTCCCACCGGTCGTCCCGCCGGGCCGCTCACGCTCATCCGTGTAGTGGGCCGCGGCGTCACGCCGATTAGAGGGAACACCTGAAAATAGGTCCCGCGATCCCCCGCCGGTTTTAGCCCGGCGAGCGCGAACTGAGCGGCGATGTATGCGGTGGCGAGGTCTCCGCCGCGCGAACCGACTCCCCGGCCCTCCAGAAGATCGTTCGCCAGAAACTTGACGTGCGGCCGCATGCGTTCGCCCGAAATTGAATCGATTTGCCCGTATGCGGCCGCACTAAGCGCGAGGCTAACAAAAATGTATTTCATCCTAAAGAAACCAGTTTATTGGGATTTGGTCAGGGCCGTGGACTTCGTTGCCGGAAGCCCACTCTTAGCCTTGCGATACGCCGGCCGCCGCGCGCGCCGGCCCGCGGATTCCGGAGAACGCCGCCGCGCCAGGTTTTCGAACGCTTTGATCGCTTTTCCCAGTTCCCGGTGATAGGTGTGTAAATCCGCCAGTGTTTTCAGGACGTTCATGGAGGCCACCCACTCCAGTGTGCCCCTTTCCTGGCGACGACGCAAGAAAACGGCCGCGGGGTGTGCGCACGCCGCGCGGCCGCCGCTACACTGGAATGGATGACGCCGCAGCAGGTGCAAGAGCGTATTGGCCAGCTAAGCCCGTGGTTTTACGAGTTCGATCTGGGAGCCTTGGGGCGCACCACGTCGGAGCTTCCTCCCGAAGCTCTTCCCATTCACGCCACGCGCCTCGAAATGGTGCGGCATGCCGTCCACCTCCACTTCGGCGCGCGCGTCAACCAGATCCGCTGTATCGATGCAGGTTGCCACGAAGGTTTCTATTCGGTGGCCATGGCCCGCGCCGGCCTGCGTGAAGTGCACGGCTTCGATGTGCGCGAAGCAAGCCTTGAGAAGGCCCGTTTCATCGCGTCGGCATTGCAATTGCGGAACCTGTCGTTCGCCCATGGCAACTGCGAAGATCTTACGAGCTACCAGGAACCCTACGAGCTGTGCTTGTTTCTGGGCGTTCTGTATCATTTGGAAAATCCGATGCTGTGCCTACGCAATCTGGCGCGCATAACCGGCGAGATATGCATCGTGGAAACGCAGGTCGCCGATGAGGTGGAAGGCTCGGTTGAGTGGGGATCCCGACTGTGGACACGCCCCTACCAAGGCGTGCTGGCGCTGATCGACGAATCCGATGAATTTTACAACGAGCGCCCCGAGACGGGCGCAACGCCGATCGCGACGTGCCCCTCCCCCCAGGCCCTTCACTTCATGCTGAAACACGCGGGGTTCCGCAGGACGGAGATCATGGAGCCTCCCGCAGGCGCCTACGAGCAACTCGCCCGTCGCAAGCGCGTGGTGTGCGTGGCATACAAGTAGCGGCGCAAAGGGACTTCGCTAAGGAAGTCGCGGTGACTAACCCCCGGCACCCCAGCTTCGCTCAAGATCCGCGCGCAGCCGCCGCAGGCATTTTGGGACGATGCGCGACTGATCGCGAGGTGGCGCTACTCGAAAATCTGGTTGGGATCGAGCTGGAAATCCAATTCGGGAACGCGCAGCGACGAAACCTCGGCAAGACCGTCGTCGCATGTATATAACCGCCGCCCGTGCGGATCGACGAGCCAGACGTGCCGCACACCCCAAGCCCTGTATTCATCGAGCTTCGCGCGGACTTCGGTCATTCGGTCATCGAGCGAGAGCCCTTCGATCGCAACCAGTGGAGGGGTTTCGGGCACGCGTGCCGGCCGGTCAGGAAAGAAAACCGCCACGTCAGGAATGAAGAAGAGGTTTGGACGAAGCCTCATCCGTGTTTCCACGCAAGGAAACAGCGGTAGTTTGGTTCTGAGGGCCCAGAACAAGGCGAAGAGTGCACCTTGGACTTGCCCATGAAGATAGTCCGGCAAAGCTCGCTCCACAATTTCGCCGTCGCGATATTCCCGGTCAAGATCCGGAAAACTCGTGTGCAAGTATTGCTCGAAGGAGATGGCCGTCTTGGCGTCCATGGTTTGAGGATAGCGCGTGGTGATCGGGCGTGCCAGGGTCCGTGAAGCATGCTGAATCATTGTCACAAGCACACATTCCGGACGAAATCCGGTGGGTGGCGGAAGCGCACGGCGGAACACCTCCGCGAAAACGGAAGTTCTTTTGCTCTTATCGCCGCTACCAAAGTTGTCCGAGGAGGCATCTGTTGAACCGGACAACACCAAAGAAATCGGATTTGTTTACCTTCTGAAATCCGGTCGCAACTACAAGATCGGCAGAAGCAGCTCTGTGGGCCGCCGCGAGTACGAACTTGCAATCCAGCTTCCCGAAAGAGCCACGAAGGTACACGAGATTCGCACCGATGATCCTGTGCGCATTGAGGAGTACTGGGGCACCAGCGATTCGCATCGAAACGCAAGAATGGCGAATGGTTCGAACTCAGCGCCGCCGATGTTACGGCCTTCCGGCGGCGGAAATTCGACAGCATTTTCTAATCCAAGAACGGGCCTGAAAGGGTAAAGTCAGGCGGGGACGATGCGGGGCTCCTTTCTGAGGTTTTTCGGGGGATGGGGAGAGGGAGGAAGCGATCGTCGGCGCGGTGGAAATGTGGGAATCGCGCAGC
>SHUD01000027.1 GCA_009697505.1 Bryobacterales bacterium | reverse complement strand
CGCATGCTCCAGCATCGTCCCTCCACCGGCGAAAACGCCCCAAAACCGTCAGCGGAAGTTGAAATCGAAAAAAGTCAAAATACCATTCATCCCACTGAGCAAACACGACTTACCCAAGGGTCAAAATGCGATAGCCGGACAGCAGTGGTTTGATATCCCCACCGCATTCGGCATTAACAACAGGGGTGACATCGCTGGGTCGTATATTGACGTATCCAGCGTCGGGCACGGCTTTCTGCGGACTAAGGATGGCAGCATAGCCACGTTTGACGCTCCGAGCCTTGCGAACACCTTCGTATGGTGTATCAACAACTCGGGTGCGGTGGCAGGGTCTTCAGGCGGCCACGGTTTCATCGGTACGCGTTAGCGGGAAACGCGAACTACCCTTTCCTGAAGTAATCCGTGGCGGTCGATGGCCACAATGTGTCACGCCAGCCACTCGGTCGTCACGCCCATCAGCAGTGGGCCTAGCAGCACCCCCGCCTCGCGCGCCACGGTCTGTAAAACGTGTAAGCAGACCTCAACGCCGCAGAAGGTTGACACAGTCCTCAACTGTCAGGCCCGCGTCACGAATGATCGTCCGCAGCGTCCCCTTCGGCACGTCTTTGGCAAAATGAATGGGAATTGTCAACGCCCGCCGGTCTATACGGCGAAACATCGTTAGGTGACTCCCCTTCTGACGCCACGTTTGGAATCCGGCATGTTCCAGGGCTCGGACGACTTCTTTCTAACGGAGTGTGGGTAGTTTGCTACCGGCCATCCCCCACGCCCACCTGAACGAGAGTGCTCAGGACGGGTGCGACGCCATGGCCCTTCGGTATCGGCTCCCGGTGGGCAGCCAGGTTTTCCAAATGAAGCTCGATCGCCTCACGCGCGTTGCGGGTGGCCTCCTGGACCGTCTCCCCGTAACTGATGCAACCGGGAAGCGCGGGCACAATCACGGTGTAGCCGCCCTCCATAGCGGGTACCAGGTCAATTTGGTAGGAGGATTGCCTCTTTGCTCTTGCCATACTGCTTCATTCTACTCCAGCCACTCCACCGCGCTGCCCACCAGGACTCCGCCCAGGAAGTGCGCGGCCTCGTTTTCCACGCTCTGCAGGACTTTTTCGGCGAAAGCCCGGTCGCCGGAAACGGTCACGGCCGCGACCACGCCGCGCTGCCAGGAATCCTGATGATCGATTTCGGCCACGGCGACGTTAAACTTGGCGCGTAGCCGGTCTTTCAGTCCCTGGACGTAGTGCCGCTTGTCTTTGAGGGATTGCGCGTCGCCGATACTCAGCTCCAACGTAATGACGCCTACACACGGCACGGAAGTAGCTTACACGAAGGCTTCGGTCGCCACCCGTTCGGAAGCGAAGCATTCGATCACGTCGCCGGGCTTTAGGTCGTTGAAGTTCTGCAGGGAGATACCGCACTCGAAGCCCTGCTTCACTTCACTGGCATCGTTTTTGAAGCGCTTCAGCGCATCAATCTTGCCGGTGAAAATCACCACGTTGTCGCGCACCAGGCGCACCTCGGCATTGCGTACGATGGTGCCATCGTCCACCTGGCAACCGGCAACGGAACCCACCTTGGAGATGCGGAACACTTCGCGGACGATAGCCCGGCCTTTATAGACTTCCTTGAAGACCGGCTCCAGCATTCCGGTCATGGCCTTCTTGATCTGATCCGACAGCTCGTAAATGATCGAGTGCAGGCGGATGTCCACTTTTTCCTGGTCGGCGACCGCTTGCGCGGTGCGCTCCGGCCGGACGTTAAAGCCGACGATGATGGCGTTGGAGGCAGACGCCAGCAGCACGTCCGTTTCGGTAATCGCGCCGACACCGGAGTGCAGTACACGAATCTTCACCCGGTCGTTGGAAAGCTTCTGCAGGGTATCGGTCAGGACCTCGGCGGTTCCGCCTACGTCGGTCTTGAGGATGATGTTCAGCTCCTTGGTTTCGCCTTCCTTCAACTGATCATGGAGCTGATCGAGCGTGATGCGATTGGTCTTCGACATCGCCGCTTCACGAGCCTTGGCCTCGCGGTAAATCACGATCTGCTTGGCCTTGGCCGTGTCG
Source organism: Bryobacterales bacterium (assembly GCA_009697505.1). Lineage (GTDB taxonomy): Bacteria > Acidobacteriota > Terriglobia > Bryobacterales > Bryobacteraceae > Palsa-187. The sequence continues at coordinate 30,065 of SHUD01000027.1, read as the reverse complement.
GTGACCACCTGCAACGTATCGCCCACTTCGGGCAGCGATTCCAGGCCGAGCACCTCAGCGGGCATTGAAGGACCAACTTCGCGCGTCGGGGCGCCGTTATCGTCAAACATGGCGCGGACCTTGCCGAACACCGATCCGACAATAAAATAATCCCCCACCTTCAAAGTTCCGTTGCGCACCAGCACGGTAGCCACCGGGCCGCGGCCGCGGTCCAGTTTGGCCTCGAGCACAGTACCCATGGCGGGACGCGCGCGGTTGGCCTTCAGGGTTTGCATCTCCGCCACCAACAGAATCATTTCCAATAACAGGTCCAGATTCTGCTTGGCCTTGGCCGACACTGGAACCATGACCGTGTCGCCGCCCCAGTCTTCGGCCAGCAATCCGCGATCCGCCAATTGCTGCTTAATGCGTTCGGGCTGGGCGTCCTGCTTGTCGATCTTGTTGATTGCGACAAGGATGGGTACGCCGGCGGCCTTGGCGTGATCGATGGCTTCCAGCGTCTGCGGCATGACGCCGTCGTCGGCGGCGACTACCAGCACCACGATATCGGTAACTTTGGCGCCGCGGGCGCGCATGCGTGTGAACGCTTCGTGACCGGGGGTATCGATGAAGACGATGTTCTTGCCATTCTTCTCGACATGGTAGGCGCCAATGTGCTGCGTGATGCCGCCGGCTTCCCCGCCCGCCACGTTGGTGACACGGATGGCGTCAAGCAGGGAAGTCTTGCCGTGATCGACGTGACCCATGATGGTAACCACCGGCGGGCGCTTTTCGCGATCCTCATCGACTTCGGTCTGCTGAATGTCGTGCGTCGATTCTTCTTCGTAGCTCAGCTTGTTGGTCGACGCGCCAAAATCACGCGCCAGTTCTTCGGCCAACTTGACGTCCAGGGTTTGATTGATGGTGGCGAAAATTTTCTTTTCCACCAAACGCTTAACCAGCAGGTTGCCCTTGATGCCAAGTTTTTCGGAAAGTTCCTTGACCGTGATGCCTTCGGCAATCGTGATCTCGCGATCGATCGGCGGCGGCTGGAACGCTTCCTGGCGCCTGGCCACGGGCCGTATACGACCCTCTTCATCCTCGCGGCGGCGGCCGGCTCCGCGCGCGCCAGGTTTGGTCGCATGACGGCGCCCTGGATCTGCCGGCAAGGTGGCCGGTTCCGCGCGCAAGGGCGACGTCGGATGCATGGGGCGTCCGCGCAGCGGACCACCAGGACCTCCCGGTCTGCGCATCAAAGGCTGACCCGGACGGACCGGGCCGGTGTAAATTGGGCGTCCCGGAACCGGACTACCCGGGCGAGCCGTAGGCACGCCCGGACGAGGCGCACCCGGCGCCGGAGCGCCTGGCATGGCCGGAGGCTTGGCCGCCAACCGCGCAACCATATCCGCGCGCGGAGGGACTACCGGGCGCGCCACGGGCTGTCCGGCTAGATTCGGCCTTGCCGGAGGACGCAGCGGATTGCCACCGCCAACTGGCGCTCCAGCCTGCGCAGGGGCCGCGGGACCGGGACGCAGCGCCGGACGCGGAGGCGCCGGCATGGCCGGTACGGCACCCGGACGCGGCACGCCAGGAACTAGCGTTGGCGCCGCAACGAAAGGGGAAACGCTCGCCGCGGGCGCGGGCTTCAGTGCCTCCACCACCTCCGGCGGCAGCGGCTGCCTGGGGCCGGACAAAATCTGCCCCGGCTTGGGCGCCGGAGGCGCTGTCCGCGTCTGGATCATGGGCCCGCGACTCACCGGAATACTCGGGAGCGACGGCAGCGCCGCTGGCGGCGGGACCGGCCCTGTGTGTGCTGTCGCGTGCTCTAAAGGCGGCGTAAGCGGCTGCCCGGTCGCCAGGGGTGGCCGCAGAGGGAACGTTGGACGTATCGGCGCCGCGGGGGGTTCGGCGGGCGCCGGCTGCTTGGCCACGGTGTCAGCCACGGGCGCGGCGCCGCTTTTTTGCGGGATAGCGGGTTCCGCCGCAGTCACCGGGGCCGCCGGTGATATTACACTGGGGTCAGCCGGGGGCCGGTCTATTCGCGGAGCGGCAGGTTCGCCTTCCTCCCCAGCGGCGATACGTTGGCGGAGCTTCAGCGCGACGTCGTCATCGAGCGAACTGGAGTGCGTCTTTTTGTTAGCAACCCCCAGTTCCAGCAACAGGTCCAGAAGGACGTTGGGTTTGACTTCGAGTTCTCGAGCAAGCTCGTTGATCCGAATTTTACTCATACATGAAACCCCGAAGCCGAACTTCCACTCCAGGGACTTGAGCGCTAGGCCTTTCTTTTGGAATCATCCCGCTTAACCAACTGGACTTAACCAACCGGACGCGAGCCGCCATCCTGCACCGAACTGAATTACGTGGATAACTCCGATTTTTCTATCGTAACAGATTCACTTTCCGGGACTGCGGCGTCACTCGCGGCCGCCGGTGTTTCCTCGGCGGCGGGTTCCGCCGGCGAGGTCTCAAACTGCCCGTAATAGCCGTTCACCGCCACCTGGATGCTTTGCACGGTTTCCGGATCGATGCCCGGCACCGCCTCCAACTCCTCCGGCGTCATGGAGCCCAGGCTCTCCACGGTGGTCACGCCGCCTTGCATCAACTTCTCCACCATGGCTTCGTTGAGACCGTGATCCATCAGCACGCTGACCGGCGCGCCCGGCACCACCAGCGCCGCCATCTGCGACTCCACTTCCTGCCGCTTCTCTTCCTCACTCTTGATGTCGATCCGCCAGCCCAGCAGTTTGGCGGCCAGGCGCACGTTCTGCCCCTTCTTGCCGATGGCCAGCGAAAGCTGCGTGTCATCCACCACCACTTCCATGTGCCTGGTGGCGGCGTCGACAACGGTGACGCGCGAAATTTTGGCCGGACTCAGCGCGTGCGTGGCGAACCCGATCGGATCGTCGTTGAATTCGATAATGTCGATCTTCTCTCCCCGCAGTTCGCGAATGATGGACTGCACGCGCATGCCTTTCATGCCCACGCAGGCGCCCACGCTGTCCACGTCGCGGTCGCGGCTGGAGACGGCGATCTTGGTACGCTCACCGGCTTCCCGCGCGCATCCCCGAATGGTGACGGTGCTGTCGTAAATTTCCGGGACTTCCTGCTCGAACAGCCGCATCACCAATTCCGGCGCCGCCCGCGAAAGGATCACTCCCGCGTTTTTACCGGCTTTTTCCACGCTCTTGATCACGCAGCGGATGCGGTCGCCCACGCTGAAACTTTCCAGCTTCGACTGTTCCTTCTTGATCAACCGCGCTTCGGACTTGCCCAGGTCCGCGATCAGGTCCTGGCCTTCGATCCGCTTCACCACGCACGTAATCATTTCACCCACGCGGCCGGAATACTCGGAAAAAACGTTGTCGCGCTCCGCCTCGCGCACCTTCTGCAAAATCACCTGCTTGGCGGTCTGCGCGGAAATGCGCCCCAGCACATCGGTGGGTTTAGAAGTACGGATCTCCCCGCCCATCTCGATATCCGGCTGCAGCGCCTGCGCATCGGCCAGCGCAATCTGGGTAACCGGATCGGCGACTTCCTCCACCACGTGCTTTACGCCGTAGATATGGATCGCACCGGTGGCCGGATCCAGGTCCGCCACCAGCTCCTCGGTGGTGTGAAAATGTTTGCGGGCGGCCACCAGCATGGCGTCTTTGACGGCGTCCAGAATGATCTTCGGATCGATCCCTTTTTCCTTGCTGAGTATTTCGATGGATTGAAAAATTGGCCCCAGGCTCATAAATTATGCTTTCCGTTTTCGTTGTGCGGGAGTTACCACTCAAACTTAAGGTTGGCCTTTTCCACCAGCTCGAGTGGAAACTGGACGCTTTTTCCCGGCGCCGGTTCCAGCGTGATCACGCCGCCGGCGAAATGGGTGAGCGTCCCGGTCAAGTGGCGCTGATTTTCCACGGGCTGGCGCAGCACCACTTTGACCTTCTGCCCGACAAAGCGCTCGAACTCTTTCGGCTTGCTGAGTTTGCGCTCCACGCCGGGAGAGCTGACCTCGAGCGTGTAATGCGCGCCCGGGATCGCGTCCTCCACGTCCAGGATGGTTCCCACCTGCTGGGAAATGAATTCGCAATCAGCGTGCGTGACGCCGGCCGGCTTATCGATAAAAATGCGCAGAACCCGGTGGTTGCCGCCGCCGAGTAACTCGACTTCGACAATCTCCAGGTCTTGGCTTGCGCCGACTCTTTCCGCTATCTCCCGCACTTTTTCGACGACCGCCTCACGGTTTAGATCCGCCATGTGGTTCAACTTTGTACTCTCGCTGCCCGTAGGCGAGTTGCTCTAACGCAATAAAAAAGTGGGCTTGCGCCCACTGCACTCATTCGCCAACTGCCTCCAGTATACACGAGGCGAGCCGCGTTCCTTAACTCGCGGAAGCCAGCCGCCCTCCCCCGCACAACCTCATCGGCGCCGAAGGCGTTTCAACGCTGGCCGTAGGGGGGCGCGCGACTTCATTTATGACTGGGTGTCACAGCTCGGCGATAAAGTGGCGATTAAGTTAAGATGTAAATAGGCCGATATGAGCGACTGGGCGGAGTGGAATCCAGTGACATTCGCAAACCTCATGAGGTTTCCGGCGCGCGCGGCCAAGGCGCTGGCCGGAAGCTCGACGCGCGGTAGTCAACAGGTCGCCTCGTTGTGCCTGAGCCTCCTCTCCGAACGCGGTGAAATATCGGGAGTCCGCCTGGCCACCGACGCCCTCGTGGCCTACCAGGCCCTCGATACCCCTTCCCGCCAGGCATTCTTTGACGATCTGGCGAACCAACTGGGTCCCGATCCGGACCAGGTCGGCCGCTGCGGGGATGCGTACCGCGCCGACCCTTCCCCGGCTAACCTCGCAGCGCTGCAACGGGCGGTCGAATCCCCCCGCCAGGAACTGTTCCGCCGCCTGAATCTGGCTCCGGGCGGAACTCGCGGGTTAGTGGATATGCGGCAGGATCTGCTGCGCGAGACGCCGTTGCACCCTGAGTGGTCGGCCCTGGAAGCCGACCTCGGAGGCCTGCTTACCTCCTGGTTTAATCGGGGTTTTCTGACTCTTCAGCGCATTGATTGGAACACCTCGGCCAACATCCTGGAAAAACTGATTCAGTTCGAGGCGGTACACGCGATTCAGGGCTGGCAGGACCTGCACCGGCGCCTGCAGGCCGACCGCCGCTGTTTCGCATTCTTTCATCCAGCCCTGCCTGGCGATCCCATCATTTTCATTGAAGTTGCCCTCACTCGCGGCATGAGTGCGCGCATTCAACCCTTGCTGGATCCGGATTCCCCGGTTTCCGATCCCCGGGCTGCCGATTGCGCCATTTTCTATTCCATCACCAACTGCCAGGAGGGCCTGCGCGGAGTGCCGTTCGGCAGCTTCCTCATCAAGAAAGTAGCGGAAGATCTAAGCGCCGAATTCCCGCGCCTGAAACACTTTGCGACGCTGTCACCGGTACCTGGGTTCCGTTCCTGGCTCAACCAGTCGGCAGCGGAGCAGGAGAAGGTATCCGCGCTTCTATCCAGGCTGGACCAGCCGGCTTCCTGGGGAGACGATTTCTCAGCCCAAGTCAGCCAGGAACTTGAGCCTTTGTGCGCTTACTATCTCACGCAGGCCAAACACGGTAAGGAGCCCTTGGATCCGGTGGCCCGCTTCCACCTGCGAAACGGCGCCCGTCTGGAACGAATCAACCCGCTGGGAGACACGTCACCGGCGGGAATCCAACGCTCGGCCGGCTTGATGGCCAATTACGTTTACCGCCTCGCCGACGTCGAGCGGAATCACGAGCTGTACACCAATGAATACCGGGTTATTTCCTCGCATCACGTGGGCTGGCTCGCTAAGAACTGTGTTCTAGCCGGCGATCGTTCCTAAAGAATCAACGTCTTCCATTCCAAGGAAATCCTCGGCGCGGAAACCCTCCGCGCAAAACCCTCCGTGTATACTTGACAACAACACACTAAACTTGCATAATGGCAATAAGCTAAATAAAGGCCGCGAGCTTAACGGGAGAACGACACATATCATGGGCAAAATCATTGGCATAGACCTAGGTACCACCAATTCGGTGGTCGCTGTCATGGAAGGTGGCCAACCGGTTGTCATACCGAATCAGGAAGGCGGACGGACCACGCCGTCGGTAGTCGGCTTCGCCAAGAGCGGGGAGCGCCTGGTGGGACAGGTGGCCAAGCGTCAGGCCGTCACCAACGCGGAAAATACGGTGTATTCGATCAAGCGCTTCATGGGCCGCCGGCTGGATGAAGTCAGCCAGGAGATGAAGCTGGTTCCCTACAAGGTCGTGGCCGGCGATGCCAACGACGCCCGCGTGGAGAGCGGCGGCAAGAAGTATTCGCCGCCCGAGGTCTCCGCGATGATTCTTGGCAAGCTCAAAGAAGCCGCCGAAGCCTACCTGGGCGAGAAGGTGACGCAGGCCGTCATCACCGTTCCGGCCTACTTCAGCGACTCGCAACGCCAGGCCACCAAGGACGCCGGCAAGATCGCGGGCCTGGAAGTATTGCGCATCATCAACGAGCCCACGGCGGCCGCGCTGGCCTACGGTCTGGACCGCAAGAAGAACGAAACCATTGCGGTGTACGATTTCGGCGGCGGCACCTTCGATATCTCCATCCTCGAAGTGGGCGACGGCGTGGTCGAAGTGAAATCCACCAATGGCGATACCCACCTGGGCGGCGACAACATCGACCATCGCATCATCGATTGGCTGATTCAGGAGTTCAAGCGCGATCAGGGTCTCGACGTTTCCAAAGACCAGATGGCGTTGCAGCGCCTCAAGGAAGCCGCGGAAAAAGCCAAAATCGAATTATCGACGCTGCTCGAAACTGAAATCAACCTGCCCTTCCTCACGGCCGACGCCAGCGGTCCCAAGCACCTGGCCATCAAGCTGACCCGCGCGCGCTTCGAGCAGATGGTCGCCGATATTCTGGATCGTTCCATCGAGCCGTGTAAAAAAGCCCTGACCGATGCCGGCCTGCAACCCTCGCAGATCGACGAAGTGGTGCTGGTGGGCGGTTCCACGCGCATTCCCAAGGTGCAGGAGATCGTCCGCAATCTGTTCGGCAAGGACCCCAACCGCAGCGTGAACCCGGATGAAGTGGTCGCGGTGGGCGCGGCTGTGCAAGGCGGCGTGCTGGGCGGCGAAGTGAAAGACGTACTGTTGCTCGACGTGACCCCGCTCTCGCTGGGTATCGAAACGCTGGGCGGAGTCTTCACCAAATTGATCGAGCGCAATACGACGATTCCGACACGCAAGAGCGAGGTATTTTCAACGGCAGCCGACACGCAGACGTCGGTCGAAATCAAAGTCTACCAGGGCGAGCGCGCCCTGGCCAAGGACAACCGTATGCTGGGCGTGTTCCAGTTGATCGGCATTCCGCCGGCGCCGCGCGGCATTCCGCAGATCGAAGTGACTTTCGATATCGACGCCAACGGTATTCTCAACGTCACGGCGAAGGACAAAGCCACCAACAACGAACAGAAGATCACCATCACGTCGTCCTCCGGCCTCAGCAAGGACGAGGTCGACAAGATGGCCAAGGACGCCGAATCGCATGCCGCCGACGACAACCGGCGCAAGGACGAGATCGACGCGCGTAATCGGGCCGACTCGATGGTCTATCAGGTCGAAAAGATGCTCAAAGAGCATCGCGACAAGATCAGCGAGGCCGACGCCAAGAACGTGGAAGAGGCGCTGGAAGCCACGCGCAAAGCCATGACGGGAGGTTCGGTGGAAGAAATCAGCAAGGCCACCGATAGCCTCACGCAAGCCAGCCACAAACTGGCGGAGGCGATGTATAAGACCACCTCGGGCGCCGCTGGCGGCGAACCTCCCGCCGGTGGCGCGGGCGCGGCGGGAGCCGGAGAGAAGCCCGCTGGCGAGAAAGCCAAAGACAACGTGGTCGACGCGGAGTTCGTGGACGTAGACGAGAAAAAGTAAGAACCGGGGCCGGGGGCCAGGAGCTGGCCTGACCCCCGGCCGTTGCCATGGCGCAAAACGATTACTACAAGACGCTGGGAGTTGACCGCGGCACGGGCGCGGATGATCTCCGCAAGGCTTACCGGCGCTTGGCGCGCAAGTATCATCCCGACCTGAATCCGGGCGACAAGGCCGCCGAGGACCGCTTCAAGCAGGTGCAAGAGGCCTACGATATTTTGAGCGATCCCAAGAAGAAGCAGATGTACGATCAATTCGGCTTCTATACGGAAAGCGGCATGCCGGGAGGCGCGGGCGCCTATAGAACCGGACCCGGCGCCGGTCCCAACATGGGCTTCAGCGGTTTTGATTTTGCGGATTTCGTGAAGGGGGCAGGACCCGGCGCGGGCCGCAGCCGCCACGCCGGCCCTGGGGAGTCCGCGAATTTCCAGGACATTTTCAGCCAGTGGTTCGGCCGCCAGCACGAGCCTCACGCAGCGGCCCCCGAAAAAGGAACCGACCTCGAATACGGCCTCAGCATCGATTTCTGGCAGGCCATCCGCGGCACCCAAGTGGGGCTGAAGATCCACCGCCAGGAAATGTGCCGGACCTGCGCCGGGTCCGGTGCGCGCTCCGGCGCCAACACCGTGTGTCCGGAATGCAACGGCGGCGGCAACGTGACCCAGCTGGCGGGGGCGATGCGCTTCAGCCTCACCTGCCCGCGCTGCGAAGGCGCGGGGCGGCTCACCAACCGCTGCGGAACGTGCCATGGAGACGGCCGCATTTCCAATGCGGATAGCGTGGAAGTTCGCATCCCGGCGGGAGCGCAGCAGAGTTCCCGCCTGCGCGTGCCCGGCAAAGGCAACGCGGGCACCCACGGAGCGCCCGCCGGAGACCTGTATATTACCGTTCGCGTCGAACCGCATCCGCTGTTCCGGCGGGAGGGCGACAATATCGAAATCCAGGTTCCCGTGCGTATTGACGAAGCCGGACTCGGCACCAAGATCGAAGTGCCCACCATCGACGGCCGCGCCCTGCTGCGCATTCCGCAGGGCACGAAGAACGGACAGAAATTCCGGCTGCGCGAAAAGGGCGTCCAGAATTCCCGCACCGGCACGCGCGGGGATCAGATTGTCGAGGTCCTGGTGGAAGCGCCCGTGGTCCAGGACGAGCGCACCAAGGAATTGCTGCGGGAATACGCAACGCTGCACCCCGAGGACCCGCGGACGGAAATCTGGAGCAAGGTGTAGGGGGGCGAGGATCACAACATGGCCAAGGCAAAACGAGCCGCGTTCATGATCTCGGCGGTGGCCGAGCAGTTCGAAATCCATCCCCAGACGTTGCGCTTGTACGAGCGCGAAGGGCTCCTCAAGCCTTCCCGCAGCGAAGGCAACACGCGTCTCTACACCGAGGAAGACCTGGACCGCCTGGAAGTGATTCTGAAGCTTACGCGCGAGCTGGGCGTAAATCTGGCGGGCGTCGAAATCATTCTGAACATGCGGGAAAAAATGGAAGAGATGCAGCGCCAGATCGAGTCGTTTGTCTCCAGCCTCAACACGGAGATTACTTCCCAACGCGCGCGCCCGGCCGTCAAGGAAGCGGTGAATTCGCTGATCCCGGTGATCGAGCTGCGGCCGTCAAAGAAAGGCTGACGGGCGGCAATCGCCCTCCATCAGTCGCGGGCCACGACTTTGCCCGTGGATGCGTCCACGGTCACCGTATACTCGGCCGAGGAGACCGACCCTCCCCACAATACGCGCCAGATGGGATTCGGAAAGCGCGTGCCCGCATCGTATTCCAGCATGAAGTTCACGGGCGGGCGCGTGCCGGGCTTATTCACGTAGTCCTTGGCGGATTTCACGGACTCCACGTAGGCCTCGACAGTATCGGCTTTCAGAAGCGCCGGAGAAAATGGCCGCTGGCTGCCACCCGCGCGCCAAGCTTCCTGCTGCCCGGGAAACACACCTTTGTGCAGGCCGTCGGCTTCCACGGCGGACCAGGTGTAGGTACGAACGCGCGCCAGGCTCTCGGAAACAAAAAGGATTTCCCAGCCGCCGGCTTTTCCGGCTTCAGTTTTTACGCCGGTCACGTTCACACTGCGCACGGTCAGAGGCTGGCTATCGGGAGCCCACATGCGCGACGATCCATACAGATACTGGAACGCCTGGCGGCCGCTGAGGGGCGTGGGAGGGGGGTCGGCTTTTTTCACGGTGGCGGGTTCTTCGGAACAGCCCGTCAGAAGCGCAAAGGCCGCGAAGGCGCTGCACCAAGTGAAACAGAAACACGCAGGCTGGGGGCGCCGGAGCGAGTCCGTTTTGCGCGAGTTCCTCAAAAGGATCGCCGCGACGGCGGCGAGATACATTCGCATGCACTTCCAGTGTAATCCCCGGCGGCGAGCGCAGCCGCATCGCTACCTCCTGCTCACCGTAACGCTGGCGCTGGCGGATTTGCTGGTATCGGCAACGGAGGTCGCCGTTACCGTCACGGTTGCCGGAGACGGCACCGGCGACGGAGCCCTGTAGAGACCGCCGCTGCTGATCGTTCCCACAGTAGTATTGCCGCCCGTGATCCCGTTTACCTTCCAGACCACCGCCGTGTTGGACGTGTTCAGAACGGCCGCCGTGAACTGCTTGGTTTTCCCAACGCGCACGGTGGCGCTGGTGGGTGAGATGCCGATGCTCACGGGAGGCGGCGGATTGGTCACACTTACCGCGGCGCTGCCGGCAGCCGGCGGTATGGCAACGCTGGTGGCATGTATCGCCACATTCACGGGCGATGTGGGCGCTGTGTACAAACCCGTGATCGAGTCTATAAACCCGGCAGCCGAGTTCCCGCCGACCGTTCCGTTCACATCCCAAGTGACCGACTGATTCGCGTTTCCGGTAACGGTTGCCGTGAACTGTTTCTGCGCATTCACCTGAACACTGGCGCTGGCCGGACTGACGCTCACCGATACGCCCGCTTGCGCCGCCTGTCCGGAATTCGGATCGATCATGAGCGGCGACACGTCGACAGCTTCGAAATCCGAACCCTTCACGTTGCCGAGGGCGTGCAGGTCGCTATCGTTCCAGCGCGAATCCGGCGCGCCGGAGAGGTACCACGCGGAACCGTTGTCGGCCAGGATCATGCCGTATTTCTTGAACGCCGTCAGAATGATTTGATTGCTGGCCGAGTAGCCGGAAATATTGAAATTCGCGCGCAGACGGAAACGCGCTCCCATGGGCGGATACTGGGTGCCCGTTAGCGATGACGCGTAATGGCGCGCCGGCCACACGTACGCCCGCTGGGTTTGCGGAACCGTGAAGCGAATCGCATGGCGGATTTCACCCGCCAGGATCTCGTCGAAGCGCAGCAATCCGGGGAAGATGGGCAGGCCCGCCGCATCGGCGGAAGTCCAGGTCGCGGGCCGCAGCGCGTTCGATTGCAAATTGAAGATCGCGCCGGAGCCGCCTTTCCAACTGGCCGTCTGCGGAAACGCGTAGTAGATCTCGTAGAGGATGCAATTGTTGGTGTCGACCGACATTACATGCCGGTCGCCGGTACTGCTACTGCCGCCTTCCACCGGGGCATTTAAAGGGATGGCGTAGGGCCCGGTGTCGCTCTCGCTTTGGTAAGTGAATGCCGCCGGATATTTGCTTTGGGTTCCGGGAACAGTCACGAACGGAATGCCGATGGGTCCGCCGTTCCACAGGTCGGCTCCGAAATCGGGATGGACACCGGTGGCGGGACCGATTGTATTGACCCAGGTGGACGAACTCGGCGAGACCGGAAGCTGGTCCACGCGCGTGTTCCAGATATTATCCGCGGGAAGAACCGGGCAGTTACCGATTGTGGGCGCCTAGGCAAATGCGAGCCCGCTTGAGAACAAGAAACCAACGAAGTTTTTCAAAACACTCCTCCGAGGTTTCCAGAATAGGCGGGGAGTGCGCGGCGGACAATCGGGTTTCCGCCTGAGGGAGCCTGTGCCCGGTCCCTATTACTCGCTGCCGCTCACAGCGTATTCAGTCTTGGGTTGGACCTTGCTGGACTGCACCAGCATGACCTTGCTGTGATCGATTTCGCCTTCCCACTTGGCAACCACTAAGGTAGCCACGGCGTTGCCGGATAAATTCACCAGGCTGCGCATCTGGGACATGAAGCGGTCCACGCCCAGCAACAGGGTGATCCCGGCGACGGGCACGGAGTTTAGCGAAGAAAGCGTCGCCGCCAGAGTGATGAATCCTCCGCCGGCGACGGCCGCCGCGCCCTTGGAAGTCAGCATCAACACCAACAGCAGTTGCACTTCCTGGGCCGTGGTCAAGTGCGTGTTGGTGGCCTGCGCCACGAATAAAGCCGCGATGGTCAGGTAGATCGAGGTGCCATCCAGATTGAACGAATACCCCGAGGGCACCACCAGTCCCACCACGGACTTGTTGCAGCCCAATTTTTCCAGCTTGACCATCAACGACGGCAGAGCAGCTTCCGAAGTGGAGGTCCCGAGTACGATGAGAAGCTCTTCCTTCAGGTACCGCAGCAATTTGAAGATACTGAAACCGTGCGCGCGGGCGATCCCGCCGAGAACCACAAACACGAACAGGACGGCGGTCGTAAAAAAGCACAGCATCAGAGTTCCCAACTGAATCAACGTCTTGATGCCGTACATGCCGATGGTAAACGCCATGGCTCCGAAAGCGCCGAGCGGAGCCACGTACATGATGAAGCCCAGCATTTTGAAGAAAACGTTGCTGATGTTGTGAATCGCGTCCAGGATCGGCTTGCTCTTGTCATACATGGCCAACCCCAACCCGAACATGATGGCGAGCATCAGAATCTGCAGGATTTCGCCTCTCGCGAAAGCGTTGACGACCTGGTCGGGGATGATGTTCATAACAAAATCGACCGAGCTCAAATGCTGGGCCGACGTGGTGTATTGCGCGACGGATTTAGCATCGAGCGTGGCGGGATCGGCGTTAATCCCCGCGCCCGGCTGAACCACCTTCACGATCACCAGCCCGATCACCAATGCGACGGTGGTAACCACTTCGAAATACAGCAGCGCCTTCATCCCCACGCGGCCAAGCTTCTTCATGTCGCCCATACCCGCGATGCCGGTGACCACGGTGGTAAAAATAATCGGCGCGATCATCATGCGGATTAGCTTGACGAAGCCGTCTCCCAAGGGCTTCATCTGCTTGGCGAGAGGCGGATTGAAGAACCCCAGCGCTACGCCGAGCAGGATCGCGACCAGCACCTGGAAGTACAGCTCTTTGTAAAGCGGGCGGGGTGCTAACGCCGACGATGAGGAATGCATGTCTGCCATAAAGCTCCTACAATTCTACGCGTTCTACTCCAGAGCGAAGGCATTCAAACCGGAACTCACGATTACAACATATTGCTTGCCGTTGCGTCCCAGGTAGGTCATGGGGTTGGTGTGGCCTTCGGAGTCGAGCTTTCCTTCCCACAGCAGTTTGCCGTTTTTCGAATCGAAGGCGTGAATGCGCTTGTCATTGGTCCCGGCGATGAACACCAATCCACCGGCGGTGGAAATCGGCCCGCCTTGCCCGAAGGCCCCGGTGTTGTGGATGCCCTTGGCCTCCATCTCTTCGCTGGTGCCCAGCGGCACCTGCCAGGCGATATCACCCGTGTTCGCATTAACGGCAGTGAGCAGCGCCCACGGCGGCTGCTGGCACGGCAACTGGGTCGCCGGATTCCAGAAGCGCGCATTCACGGTTCCGGGACCCAGCGGACTGCCTCGACGATACGCGACCTGGTCGCCGGGAGGCGTCTTCTCATGCTTCCCCATGCCGGCCAGCTCACGGGAATTCACGAACACATACCCAAGGCTTTGATCCACGGAAACGCCACCGTAGTTCGGGCCTCCCTGCTGACTCGGGAAAATGACCCGGTACTCTTTGCTGCTGTATGGCGTGTAGGAGCCGTAGCTGTGGATGCCACCGATTTTTTCCGCCAGCTCACGGCAGAACTTCTCGTGCACCGGCTCGCCCTTAAAGATTTCATCCGGCCGCATGCCCTGGCGTGTCAAGGGCGGCGGCTTCAGCGGAAACGGCTGCGTGGGCCAGGTCTGTTCACCGGGAATGTCACTTTGCGGCACGGGACGCTCTTCCATTCCGTAAATGGATTTTCCGGTCTCGCGATCCAGGAAAAACATCAAACCAGGTTTGGAAACCGCGATCACAGCGGGGATCTTCTTGCCATCGCGCACGACATCGATCAGCGACGGCGCGGCTTCGGCGTCGTAATCCCACACGTCGTGATGCGTGAGCTGGAAGTACCAGCGGACCTTGCCTGTGTTGGCGTCCAGACAGACGATCGACGACGAAAACAGGTTTTGCCCGTGACGCGCGCCGCCATAGTATTGCGGCGCCGGCTGCCCGATGGGGAGAAATAGCAGCCCGCGCTGTGTATCCACGGTGATCGCGCCCCAGTTCGCGGGCGACCCGGCGCGAATCCAGTAATCCTTGGGCCACGTTTCGTAACCCGCTTCGCCGGGATGCGGAATGGTGTGGAAGGTCCAGGCCAGTTTGCCGTTGTGCAGGTCCCAGGCGCGCACATCCATGGCCGCGCCGTCGGGATTATCTTCCTGCCCCTGCGCGCCGGTGACGATCAGGTTGCGGTAAATCGCCCCCGGAGAACCCATATGGTAGATCGCGTTGGGGAACTTGTCGGTGACTCCCACGCGAAGATTGACGGTGCCTTCATTGCCGAATCCGGGGACGGGCTTGCCGGTCTTGGCGTTGAGACCCACCAGACGTCCGTTGCTCGATCCCGCCAGAATCATGGCCGGGCTGTCTTTGTCGCCCGCCCAAAAGGTGACGCCGCGCAGGGGCGCGCCTTCCTGGCCAAAGTCGTATTTCCAGATTTCCTTGCCGGTCTCGGGTTCGAGCGCCACCACGGTGTGCTGGCGCGTGGGCGTATACAGGATGCCGCCGACCATGATCGGCACCGCTTCCGTTCCCGACAGCGCGCGGTTAGCGGAGTCGAAACTGTTCACCCCGGAGCTGATTCCGTACTGCCACGCCGGCTTCAGCTTAGAGACGTTCGTCGTGTTGATCTGCTTCAACGGAGAGTAACGCCGCGTTCCCTGGTCATACCCGTAGGACGGCCAATCGGATTGGCTCAGAGCCGGAACCGCCAGAAAACTAAGGAATGAAACCGTGGCAAGAATTCGCGTCATAAAGTGCACAGAGTAGCAAGTATACACCGCCCGCGTTGGTTCCTAGAGAGCCGCAATGCGACAATGGGAACTGGAAATGGTTTCCTATGGCATCTACTACGCGCTGGGTTTCATCTGCGCGGGCGCGGCCGTTACCTGGCTGCTCAGTTGGCCATTCGCTATTCCCTTCTATCTTCTTGCCGCCTTTTGCCTGAATTTCTTCCGGGACCCGGAACGGGAAATCCCCGCTGGCCCCTACGCGGTGTCGCCCGCCGACGGCAAGGTGGTCGTGGTCAAGCAAGACGATGCCGGCGGACACCAGGTCAGCATCTTTCTCAACGTATTCGACGTGCACGTCAACCGCACGCCCATCGGCGGAAAAGTCGCATGCGTGACGTACAAGAAGGGCGAGTTCCTGGTCGCCAGCAAGCCCGCGGCCAGCGCGGCGAACGAACAGAACGTCATCACGATTGACGGCTCCATCCAGGGTCGCCCGACGCGCGTGGTGATGAAGCAGATCGCCGGACTCATCGCGCGCCGGATTGTCTGCAATGTCCAGGCCGGCAACGTTCTCGAGGCCGGCCAGCGGATCGGCCTCATGAAGTTCGGCTCGCGCGTTGACCTGCTGCTCGGCCCGGAATGGGAAATCGCCGTGCACGCCGGCGAACGCGTTACGGGCGGTTCGACGATTCTGGCCCGCTTCAAGGAAGCCGCATGAGCAGCATGACCTGGCGCGACCGGTTGATTGATCCGCGATCGCCGGATCGCCGTCCGCGGCGCGCGGCGTATGCATTGCCCACCCTGTTTACCGCGGGCAACGTTTTCCTGGGCTTCTACGCCTTGATCGAAGCCTTTCTGGGATCCATGGCGATGGTCACCGACGCCGCTTCCGCGCCGGGCCACTTCCGCAATGCAGCGGTTGCGATTGGCTGGGCGGTGTTCCTCGACGGGCTCGACGGACGCATCGCGCGCATGACCAACACGGTGAGCGAATTCGGCCGCGAGATGGACTCTTTGGCCGATTCCGTCACCTTCGGTATCGCGCCGGCGGTGCTGGCGTTCACCTGGGGCGTGCAGTTTTTAGATCCTTCCACCGGCGCCACCATACTCGAATACCTGCATCGCTCCGGATACTTTCTGGCGTTCCTCTATCTCTTATGCGGAGCGGCCCGGCTGGCGCGTTTCAACATCACCAAGAATCCTGTTCCGAAGAACCCCGGCCGGCCGGACCGGAAGTATTTTGTCGGCATGCCGATCCCCTCGGCAGCGGGCGCGATCGCGGCGATTGTTTACGCCACCGGGAGCGAGCCCCTTCACTCGTGGATCTATTCCGTGTGTTGGCTGGCTTTGTTGGCCTTGCTGGCGTTCCTCATGGTCTGCACGTGGCGCTATCCCAGCTTCAAGGATCTGAGCCTCACCCAGCCGCGCTCTCCGCTCAGCATCATTTTGATCGGCAGCTTTATTTACCTGATCTGGGTATTTTCCAAGCCCGTTCTGCTGGCCCTGGCCATTACCTATGTGGCGAGCGGCATCGTGATTCGCATCGGCGGTGTTGCGCGCCGGAAATTCAAGGGGCGCCCGGCTGGCTGAGCAAACCACACGTACGCGAGTCGCGCTGGTGGGCGGAGACTCCTTGCTGGGACGCGAACTGCGCGAAGTATTGGGCCAGTCCAAGCCCGCGCCGGCCATCGAAATGATTTCCGCGTCCGTGGAGAATGCAACCATGTTGGCCAGCGATGAGGAGGAAGTGATCGCGCTGACTCCGCTGACCGCGCAGAGCCTGACCGGGGCACGGGTTGCATTTTTGGCCGGATCGCCGGCCTCGAGCCGCCGTGCGTTGAAATTGAATCCCGCCGATGGGCCGGTGCTGATCGACCTGACCGCGGCGCTGGAAGATCAGCCGCACGCGCGGTTGCGCGCCCCTTCGGCGGAGGTCACCCGTTCCCTTCCGCAGCCGGGCGTCATTCACGTCATCGCGCATCCGGCGGCCATCGCCTCGGCGATGCTGCTCGTGAGTCTGTCGAAAACCGCGCCGATTCGCAGCGTGGTGATTCACATTTTCGAGCCCGCCAGCGAGCGCGGCAAGAAGGGTCTGGACGAACTGCGCCAGCAAACCGTCGGCGTCCTCACATTTCAAAAGCTGAAGACCGACGTGTTTGACACCCAGCTCAGTTTCGCCATGCTGGCGCGCTACGGAGAAGAAGCTCTGGAACCGCTCGAAGGCGTCGAACAGCGGATCGAAAAGCATCTGGCGTCATTGCTGGCCTCCTACCCCGGCATCCCCATGCCTTCCCTGCGGCTGATTCAGGCGCCCGTGTTCCATGGCCACAGTTTTTCGGCGTGGGTCGAGTTTGAGGAAGCTCCGGGACTCAATGAAATCACGAGCGCGCTCGAAACCGCGGGCGTCGACGTCCGGTCGGGCGATCCGCCCAGTAACGCGAATATTGCCGGACAAAGTGGATTGAGCATCGGGGCCATTGCTCCCGACTCGAATCATCCTCGCGCCTACTGGGTTTGGATGGTGGCCGACAACCTGAAGCTTTCCGCCGAAAACGCCCTGAGCGTGGCCCGGGGATTTCTACGGTGAGACTCGCGGCCTTCTTCATAGCCGCTTGCGCGGCATCTTGTGGCTACCACACGGGCGGCCGCGCCGATCTGGTTCCCAAGACAGTCCACACCATTGCTGTTCCGGCCTTTGCCAACGTCACCACGCGCTATAAGCTGACCGATCAGCTCCCGCAAGCCATCGCCCGCGAGTTCATCGCCCGCACGCGCTATCGGGTGGTTACCGATCCCGAAACAGCGGACGCGGTGCTGGACGGCGCGGTGCTGGGCTACAACTCCTTCCCGACCGTGTTTGACCCGGCCACCGGCCGCGCCAGCGCCGTGGAATTGCGAGTGGTCATGCGCCTTAGCCTGCGCGAACGAGCCACGGGAAAGGTGCTTTACAGCCGGCCTAACTTCGAAGTGCGCGAGCGCTATCAGATTTCGATCGACCCGGCTGCATTTTTTGAAGAAAGCGATTCGGCACTGGTTCGCGCCAGCCAACAAACCGCGCGGCAAGTCGTATCGTCGATCCTCGAAAGTTTTTGAACTGCCATGACGCCGGATCAATTTTCCGCCAGCCTGCAAAAGAATGGTCCGGCTCCACTGTACCTGTTTCTCGGGCCTGAACCGTATCGGCGGGAACGCTGCCGCCGGGCGTTATTGGACGCGGTGTTGGGCACGGATGCGGATCGCGAAAGCGGATTCAGCCGCCTGGATTTGGATGAGATTCCGCTGGCAGCGGCCCTTGACGACGCCCGCTCGCTGTCGTTGTTCGCGACGCAACGCGTGATCTGGTTGGCCAGCGCGGAAGCAGCGTTGCCCCGGGGACGCGCGGCCGCGGCCGACGAAGGCGAGACGCCCGGCGATGCCCGCGAACTCGCCGCCTACCTGCGCGAGCCTACGCCCGGTACGGTGGTGGTGCTCGAATGCAGCCGTTACGGCTTCGATGGCGACGACAAGGCCAAGATCGAGCGGGTGCAGAAGTATTACGCCGCGATTCCCGCACAAGTCGAGTTCCGCCCCTTCTCTCCGGAATCCGCGCGCTCCCTGGCGCAGTCGGTGGCCAAGAAGGCCGGACTGCAAATCGGATTGGCCGAACTGGCCCTCTTGCTCGATGCCACCGGAGGCGACGCCGCGCGCATCGAAGTAGAAATCGAAAAGCTGTCGCTCCTGACGGCAGGCAAGCGCAAGGTCACCGCCGAAGACATCGCCGCACTGGTGCCGGATGCCCAGGCAACCACGATCTTCGTTTTGGTGGCGGCTCTGGGCCGGGGAGACCGCACACGAGCTCTGGAAGTCCTGGATACTCTGGCCCGCGAAGGCGAATACATGCCGCTGGCTTTGACCTTCCTGGCCACGCAGTTCCGCATGGCGCTGGTCGCACGGGAAGCCGGATTACGGAGTGCATCCCAAATTCAGGCGCACTTCAACAAGCTCGGTGCCCGCATGTGGCCGGAACGCTCCCGTCAGATCGAACAGACGGTCGGCGCGTTCTCCAAACAGAAGCTGGAACGGGCGGTGGTGAAGCTGTTCGAAGCCGATCGTGCGCTGAGAGACTCGCGTCCCGACGACCGCATCGTAATGGAGGAGATGATTCTGGCGCTGACCGCGTGAAGACTTAAGCGGCGAGCTTGCGCAGCCGCAGCGTGAGCCGGCTCTTGTAACGGGCCGCCGTATTCTTCTTGATGATGCCCCACTTGGCGGCGCGGTCAATCAACGAATAGGTCTTGGGAACCAAAGCAGTCGCGCCTTTGGCGTCCTTGCTTTCGAGCAGCCGGCGCATCGCGCGGATCCCATGACGCAGCCGGGTCTTGCGAGTCCGGTTGATGGCCGTCCGCCGTTCGGTGATGCGAACGCGCTTAAGCGCAGTTACAGTATTTGCCATGTGAACTTTAAGAATACCTTAGAAGGAGTTGCCTGGTCAATTTCAGGGAACGGCCGGAATGGGCATGCTACGCTGGTGGCGTCTGATGTCCGCCCGTCTTCTGCTTGCCATTTTCCTGGCCGCGACCGGCGCTTTGGCGGCGCCGCCGCCCGCAGTCTTTGCGCAGATGGACCAGATGGTCGCCACGCTGGGCGAAATCACCGGCTGGCAGGTCAAGAGGAAAGTGCCGTCAGAGGTCCTGACCAAGGAGAAATTCCAACGCTACCTCGCGACTCACATCAAAGACAGCGACCACGATAAAGCCGTCCACGCCGAAGAACTGGCGCTCAAAATGTTCGGCCTGGTGCCGCAGGACTTCAACCTGGCGCGGGAAACTTCGGATCTGCTGAGCGAGCAGGCCGCCGCGTTCTACGATTACCGCAAGAAACGGCTCTATCTGCTCGATTCCACTCCACCGGGCGAAGAGCAAAAGATGGCACTAGTGCATGAACTGGCCCACGCGCTTGCCGACCAGCAGCACGAGTTGGGCAAGTACCTCAACCGCGGCTCGCCGGATTCCGATGAGATCACGGCGCGCGAGGCGGTGATGGAAGGCCAGGCCACGTGGCTCACCTGGGCTTACGAGGTGAAGCAATCCGGCGGCAAGGCCGAGGTGCCGGAAGGCATGATCGACCGCCTGACCCGGGAGCGCGACGATCCGGCGGATTTCCCGGTACTGGAAAAGACGCCGCTGTACATGCGCGAATCGCTGTTGTTTCCCTACAATGCAGGCGCGCGTTTCCAGGACGCCGTGTACCGCAAATTGGGCCGGGAAGCGTTCAATGCCGTTTTCGCGCGCGGTCCCTTCAGCACGCAACAGATTCTGCATCCCGAGCAATACTTCGGCGGCAAGAAGCCGCCGGCGCTGGACCCGCCCGGGCTGGAAAAACTCGCCGCTAAACAGGCCAGCCAGTACCGCGGGATCATCGAGGGCAGCATCGGCGAATTCGACCACGCGATTCTCCTACGCCAATATGTGGGAGAGTTGCAAGGCAAAGATGCCGCCGAACACTGGCGCGGCGGCTGGTTCCGCCTTTACGAACACAAGAAGGACCAGCGCCCGATTCTGTCTTACGTTTCCGAGTGGGACTCCCCCGCCGCTGCCCGCCGCTACTTCGAACTCTACCAGCGGGTTCTCAAGGGGAAGTGGAAAAAAATGGAAGTAACCGCAACCACACCGGAAGAAGTGAGCGGCACGGGAGATTCCGGCCGTTTTACACTCCGCCTGACCGGCACTTCGGTCCAATCTTTCGAGGGCTTACCATAGGGATTCCGCTGCGGTAAACTATTGGACATGCGACTCCTGGCTTCTGCTGCTGCTCTGTTAGCGCTCACCGTTACGGCCATCGCCGGTCCCCCGGTGCCGCGCAAGTCTCCGGAATTCGTCATCACCGACCCGTCGGGAAAACCCATCCCGATTTCCAGCTTTAAGGGCAAGATCCTGGTGATGCCGCTCATGTTCACCACCTGCCCGCACTGCCAGCGCGAGGCGCAGTTCCTCACCAAGCTGCAGAAGGAATTTGCGAACCGCGGCGTGGTGATGCAAGGCACGGTGTTTAATAACGCCAACGGCGCCATGGCCTCGCAGTTCGTCAAGGAATTTAACATCGGATTCCCGGTGGGCTTCAACACGCGCGACCAGGTGGTGGGTTACCTCGGCTTATCCGTAATGGACCGCTGGGTGGTGCCGCAAGTTGTCATCATCGATAAGGACGGCACTATCGTCGCCCAGAGCGCCGCCGAGGGTACGCCGGAACTCCAGGACGAGGCTTACATCCGCACGTTCCTCGAAAAGCTGTTGAAAGGTGGCGGGGCCGCTCCCAACACCAGCAGCGCCGCGCCGGCGCCCAAGGCCGTCGCCACAAAGTAACCACGCAACTCGCTACGTTTTCGAAGAGATCGCCGAGGCAATGGCTTCGGCGATTGTTTTTCCGTGAAAGCGGCCGTTCTCGATGAAGATCTCGCTGGTGTGCATTCCGGCCACCAATACTCCCGCCAAATACATCCCCTTGCGGTCGCTCTCCAGTGTTTCCGGATTCGTGTTGGGCCGCGCGGTGTGCGGATCGAACTCGATCCCATGTGCTCCCAGGAATTCGGTATCCGGACGGTAGCCGGTCATCGCAAAAACAAAATCGTTCTTTACGATGACTTCGCCCTTAGGCGTAGTTAGCGTGACCGAATCGGGGCGGATCTCTTTCACAGTCGAGTTGAAGTATGCCGGAATCTCGCCGTTCTTAATCCGATTCTCGATATTGGGCTTGATCCAATACTTGACGTTCTTGTGGATGCCCGGTCCGCGGTGAACCATGGTGACGCGCGCACCGGTCCACCACAACTCAAGCGCGCCCAGCGCCGCCGAGTTTCTTGCGCCCACCACCAGCACGTCCTGGTCGTAGTACGGATGCGCTTCCTTGTAGTAGTGGATCACCTTCGGCAATCCCTCGCCGGGCACGTTCAACCGGTTAGGCACATCGTAATAACCCATCGCCAAAATCACCTTGCGCGACTCATAGCGCTGCGGGCAGCCCAGGCTATCCACGGCGTGGGTCACGAATGCGCCGTCTTCACCCGTGATCCTCTGCACGTGCTGATATTGCCGGACATCCAGATCGTAGTGCGCAGTCACGCGGCGATAGTATTTGAGCGCCTCATTCCGCACCGGCTTCTCGTTCATCGCGGTCATGGGAATGTCGCCGATCTCAAGCAACTCCGGCGTGGTGAAGAACACCAGGTTGGTCGGATATTGATACAGCGAGTTGACCACGCAGCCTTTATCAATTAACAGCGCGTTGCAGCCGAGTTTCTTGAGCTCGATGCCGCAGGCCAGTCCCGTGGGTCCGGCACCGACGATTACGACGTCCAGCACTCAGAGTTTCCCTTCCACGGTCTTGTAAACCCGCTCCAGCTCGCCGTCGAGCGCGGCAACGTTCTTCCCGCCGCCTTCCGCCATGTCCGGACGCCCACCGCCCTTGCCTCCGGTTGCGAGGGCGATCTCCTGCACCAGCTTGCCCGCCTGGACTTTGGATGTCAGATCTTTCGTCACGCCACTGACAATCGCGATATCTTCACCGCTCGCCGCCGCGAGCACGACGACAGCCGACTTCCACTTGTTGCGCAGTGAATCGGCGAGCGTCCGCAATTGCTGGCGGTCGAAGCCGTCCACGCGCGCCGCCAGCACTTTTACGCCCTTGATGTCACGCGCCTGGCTTTCCAGATCACCCGCCTGCGCCTGGGCCATCTTGGTTTTTAGCTGTTGTAGTTCGTGCTCCAGCGCCCGTTCCTTGGCGACCAGTTTATCGAGCTGCTCCAGTAAGTCACTTTCGGAAGACTTCACCAAACTAGCGACGCCCGCCAACTGGGCCTGCGCCGATTGGAACCGCCGCAAGGCTTCCTCCCCGGTGATCGCCTCAATGCGGCGCACGCCGGCGGAGATGCTGCCTTCGTAAACGATCTTGCACAGGCCGATGTCGCCGGTCCGGCTGACATGCGTGCCGCCGCAGAGTTCCTTACTGAAGCTGTTGATCGATACCACGCGCACGTGCTCGCCGTATTTTTCTCCGAATAGCGCCATGGCGCCCGTCGACAGCGCCTGATCCAGATCCATCACGTCGGTGTGCACGACGCGATTGGCCAGGATCTCTTGATTCATCAAACGCTCGACTTCGGCCAGCTCGTCGCGATCCATGGCCGTGTAATGCGAGAAGTCGAAACGCAGCCGCGAGGGCTCGACCACGCTACCCGCCTGCTTGACGTGCGTGCCCAGGACGGTCCGCAATGCCGCATGCAACAGGTGCGTGCCCGTGTGATTGCGCATCGTGGAGTGGCGCGACGGCGCATCCACACGCGCGATCACCGTATCGCCTTCTTTCAGTGATCCGGTTAGTTTGACTCTGAGGGCGGTCTTACCCGGCGCGCCATTGTGCGCGGATTCGACGATGGCAATGGTATCGCCGGTTTGCGGAGATACCAGCACGCCCGTATCGCCCACCTGCCCACCGGCTTCCGCATAAAACGGCGTGCGATCCAGCACAACTTCCCCATCGAGAACCGCCACCACTGTTGCCGGCGCTTCTAGTGTTTCACGGCCGATGAACTCGGTCTTGGGCAGCGTCTGGTAGACCGGATTGACCTGCGCCTTCTCCGCCCCTTTCCAACTGGCACGGGCGCGCACGCGCTGCTTTTCCATCTCGGCCGCGAAGCCTTCCCGATCGATGGTCAGGCCCAGTTCGCGCGCCATGTCTTCCTGTTCGTCCAGCGCGAGGCCATAGGTGTCGTACAACTTAAACGCCACCGCACCCGGCAACACTCCGCCCGCCGCCGTCTTGGCTTCGTCGCGGAAGTATTTTTCGGCCACCTGAAACGTGGTGGCATAGCGGTGCTCCTCGTCTTTGACCACACGAGCCACACGCTGCACGCTCTCCATCATTTCCGGATACGCGTCGTTCATGTGCTCGGCCACGAAACCGGTCAGCTTGTAGAGATACGGGTCCGTCGCGCCCACCATACGTGCGTTGCGGATGGCCCGCCGCATAATCTTACGCAGCACGTAGCCGCGGCCTTCGTTGGAAGGCACGACGCCATCGTGAATCAGGAACGCCGCGGACCGCGCGTGATCCGCGTTGATGCGCATCACCGTGTCCATCTGGGGGTCCTCGCCGAACGCCTTGCCGATCAGTTCCCCGGCTTTTAGGACGATGGGCTTGATCAAATCCGTATCGTAGTTGGACAGCACGCCCTGCATGACTGCCGCGAGGCGCTCCAGTCCCATCCCCGTGTCGATCGAAGGGCGCGGCAACGGCTTCAGCTTGCCGCTGGCGTCGCGGTCAAACTGCATGAACACCAGGTTCCATATCTCGACAAATCGTTCGCCGGCCTCATGCGGAAAACTGCCCGGACCCGCTTCCGGCCCGAAATCGTAGTGAATCTCCGAGCACGGCCCGCACGGTCCCGTCTCACCCATCTGCCAGAAGTTGTCTTTTTCGTCCAACCGGAAAATTCTATCCTTGGGGACCCAATCCTGCCACAGCTTCTCGGCGTCGTCGTCTTCGCGAAACACAGTGACATACAGGCGATCTTTCGAAAGCCCGTAATCCTTGGTGATCAATTCCCAGGCGTACGCGATCGCGTCCTTTTTGAAATAATCGCCGAACGAAAAATTCCCCAGCATCTCAAAGAACGTGTGATGGCGCCGCGTGTAGCCGACGTTATCCAGATCGTTGTGCTTGCCGCCCGCCCGCACGCATTTCTGCGAGGTGGCCGCGCGCGAGTAGTCCCGCTGATCCTGACCCAGGAACACGTCTTTGAACTGATTCATCCCCGCGTTGTTGAACAGCAGCGTGGGGTCGTTCGCCGGTACCAGCGACGAACTGCGCACCACGCGATGCCCGCGGGCGGAAAAATAGTCGAGGAACTGCTGGCGTACCTGGGAGCCTGTCATCGGTAGTCTTATTTTCCCATGCCGGATCTATTTCAATCCGATGACTTCATATCCCGCCAGCCGGAAATGGCGGTCAAACGTAAACGCCCGCCGGATCCGGTGACGCCGCATGAGAGCAAACGAGACGCAATCGGTGAAGCTGACCCGTTGGCCGGCGTACTTGCGCATCCAGCGCAGCGCTTCGAGTTCATCTTCGCGATCGGAGCCGATGACGGCAATGTGCGGGGATGCGTAGACATCCGTAACGCGATCCACCGCCTCCACCCACCCAACCTGCCTCGCCAGCAACGTCGCGAGTTCTGCCGTGATGTGACTGCTGGTGATGAATGGTGGTTCCAGCTTTGCCCACGTATCGGCCGCCTGCCGGTAATACTGGTCCCGCTTGCGATAGAGTGCCAAGAAGGCGCCCGTGTCGACGAAGATCAAGATTCCTCGCCGTAGAGGTAGTCGTCATGGCGGGCCGCCAGATCCACGGGCCCGTCATCGTCATAGGTCACCAGATTGTCCCAAAAGGGATCGCCGGTCTTCTTTTTTGACTTGCCCCTGGCCGGCGCCGCCACTTCCTTTTCCACCGCTTGCCGTACCAACTCACCAAAAGAGATACCTCGCTGGCGCGCGCGCGCGACGGCTTTCGCCTTGAGCAGCTCCGGCATCACAATGGTTGTGCGGTCAGGCATAATTATGTATACATAATAGCATAACTCTACCAGCCCGCCGGTTTGCCCTTATTCTGCTCGTCCAGCCACTTCTGGAGAGGTGCAAAGTAGTCGAGGATCGCCGTTGCGTCGATCTGCCGCTGCCCCGTGAGTTCAGACATCGCGTCCTGCCATGGACGGCTGAGCCCCATCTCCAGCATCTGGTTCAACCGCGCGCCGGCTTCCTTGTTGTCATAGATCGAGCAGCGGTGCAAAGGGGTGTCAGCGCCCTGCGCCGGGCAACCCGCGGCCTTCGCCAGAGCTTTGTGAAACTGGAACTGCATGATGAACGACAGGAAATACCGCGTGTAGGGAACATTCGCGGCCACGTGATACTTCGCGCCGGGATCGAAGTCCGCTTCGCTGCGCGCCACCGGCGGCGCCACGCCTTGATACTTCAACCGCAGATCCCACCAGGCTTGGTTGTATTGATCCGGCGGAATCTCGCCGGAAAACACCCGCCAGCGCCACTGGTCGATCATCAGGCCGAAGGGCAGGAACGCGATCTTTTCGAGCGCGCGAGAAAGCAGAAGCCCGATGTCTTTCGACGAATCTGGCGCGCGGTTCAGCAACCCAATCTTCACCAAGTATTCGGGTGTCACGGACAATGCAATCGTGTCGCCGATGGCCTCGTGGAACCCGTCATTGGCGCTGTCACGCAACAGGAACGATTGTTTGTTATACGCCCGTTGATAAAAGCTGTGGCCGAGTTCATGGTGAACCGTGGTGAAATCCTCTTCGCTGATGTCGATGCACATCTTGAGGCGCAGGTCTTCGACGTTGTCCACATCCCAGGCGCTGGCGTGGCACACCACATCGCGGTCGCGCGGCTTGATGAACATGGACCGGTCCCAGAACGTCCGCGGCAGCGGCGCGAAGCCCAATGACTTGAAAAAGCTCTCGCCGTAATGCACCATATCGAGCGGCTTGGTGTTGCGCTTCTTCAGAATGTCCGTCAAATCGTAGCCCTTGTCGGCCGCCGCCGGAGCCACCAGCTTGTACGTATTCGACCAATCTTGCGCCCAGATGTTGCCCAGCAGATGCGCGGGAATCGGACCTTTCTCCGGCACCACGCTGGCCCCGTATTTCTCGCGCAGCTTCCAACGCACGTAGCTGTGCAGAGACACGTAGAGGGGCCGCACCTGCTCCCACAGCCGGTCGACCTCTTTGGCGAACTCGTCGGGCGTCAGGTCGTACTTCGACCGCCACATCGCGCCCGAGTCCTTGAATCCCAACTCGCGCGCGCCCTTGTTGGCCAGTTCGACAAAGCGCTGGTAGTCTTTGCGCATCGGCGGCGAGATCGTATGCCAGCCGCGCCAGGCGTCCAGGATCTCCGCGGGATTATTGCTGGTCGCGAGTACGCGTGTCACCGCCGCGATATCCATGCACGGCTTCTCGGCGCCGCCTTTGGTATCCGGGCAGTACTTGCCCTTGCCGTAGCGGCCTTCGAGCGAAGCTGCTAAGCGCGTGACCTCGGCGCTCTCCGCGGGATTGGACGGCGCCGCCAGCACCAGCCCGACCTTCAGCAGGTTCATCTTGCGGCGCTGGTCAGCAGGAAGTTCTGCTTTGTCGAACTGAACCGCCGCCTTGGCGAGCCGCACGCTTTCAGCGATGGAGCGCTCGTTGGCGCGCGCCGCGACGGCCTCGCTGTCATCCGTGATGTAGGTCGACTGCACCCAGGCCGCCTGGCTCGCATCCAGAACCAGATCGAACAGCTTCTTCTCCGCCTCGTCCAGAAAGGTCTTGGCGTCCGAGCTACGGGTGGAACCGCAGCCACAAAGGCCGCAAAGAAGGACTATGACGGGAAAAACGCGCAGCGTCTTCATAACCGCCATGGTATCGGATTTACAAAGTACGTTAGCATTGAGGCGCCTGCCAGCCGGCGGAAACACCGATGATGGCGCTGGAGAACTGGAGGAAGAAGCTATGCGATTCCCCCCGACGCGCCGTCACTTCCTGACGCGCACCCTCATCAGCGCCTCCGCGCTGACCATAAGCCGAACCGGCTGGGCCCAATCGAACTCGGCCGAGACTAAATCCGGAAGACTTGTCGACCTGACCGCCACGGAAGCCGTCGCGCTGCTGCGATCGGGCGATCTGTCATCCGAGCGGTACACCACCGCCCTCCTGGAGCAGTGCCGCAAACATCGGGCGCTCAACGCCTTCATTTGGCAAAACGAGGAGATGGTTCTGGAAGCGGCCAGAGCCGCTGACAAGAATCGCACAGCCAAGCCGCTCGGGCCTCTGCACGGACTGCCGATTTTGGTGAAGGACAACATCGACACAGTGAGCGCCCCGACTACTGGGGGAACACCGGCCCTGCGAAACCATCGCCCGCGCGCGGACGCGCCCGTCTTGGCGCCGTTATTTTCCGCCGGGGCCATTATGCTCGGCAAGACCAATATGCATGAGCTTGCGCTTGGCATCACCAGTAACAATGGAGCTTTCGGCGCGGTTCACAATCCCTACAATCCTGCCCTGATTCCCGGCGGTAGCAGCGGAGGAAATGGAGCCGCCATCGCGGCGCGAATGTGCGCGTCTGGATTGGGAACAGACACGGGCGGTTCTGTCCGGATTCCGGCGGCTCTATGCGGTATTACCGCCCTGAGACCGACTATGGGCCGCTACCCCGGTAAGGGTATCGTTCCCATATCTCACACGCGGGATACTGCGGGACCCATGGCACGCTCCGTGCAGGATCTCGCGCTTCTGGATTCCGTCATCACCGGCGACAGAACGCCCGCTCGGCCCGTGGCGCTAAAAGGAGTGCGCATTGGCATTCCGCGCGGCCATTTTTACGACAACCTGGATCCCAGCCTCGCCCCGGTGATCGAGAATGCGCTGGCCACACTGCGTCAAGCCGGCTGCGTACTGGTGGAAGCGGATATCCCGGATATCGATAAACTGTACCTGTCGGCAACCATACCCACTACGTATTACGAAACGCTTTACGACACGTCGCGGTATCTACAGGAAAGCGGAGAGCACATAACCATTCAGGAATTTGCAGCACGGATTGGAAGTCCCGACGTCAAGACTTACTATGAAACGCTGGTACTAGGAGCGGGCGCTCCGACTCGCGCGGCGTATGAGGCCGCGATGAAGAATCGGCCAGTGCTTCAGGCTGCCTACCGCAATTACTTCCAGAGCCACAACGTAGCGGCTATCGCTTTCCCCACCACCGTATTACCCGCGCGCCCCATCGGTGAGGATGCCGAAATCGATCTCAATGGAAAAAAACTTTCCACGTTTTTCACTTATCTCCGCAATACCCGCCCGATGACGACGGTGGGCATACCGGGATTGAGCCTTCCAGTTGGGCTCACGGGAGCAGGGCTACCCGTCGGCCTTGAATTCGACGCGCCGCATGGGAGCGACCGGAAACTGCTGAGCTTGGGGATGTCGCTGGAGACCGTGTTTGGGAAGATGCCTCCTCCACCGTACTGAGAGGCAAAGGGATCTAACAAGCGGAATCGCTATGCCAGCAGTTCCAGGCTTGACTCCGTGCTTCCAGGCACGGTGTCCAACACAAGCGACCGGTCAAACGTCACCAAAATGCCCTTCCGCGATACCGCTAGAGCAAGCAGATACACGTCGGTCAATCGACTCGAGTTTGTGACTTTCGAGGGGCGGCAACGGGCTTCATCCAGGAGCGAGATGTCATCCGGCCAGAATTCATGGGTGGCTTTAGCGCAAAGTATCCGAAGATGCGACATCACCTCGGCCGGAGTTGCGCGAACCGTCGGATAGCTCGCATGGCTCAACACGCGAATGCAGCCATTGATCGTAAGCGGACACGTGGCCCAACGTTGCCCCATCTTTGCCGACAATGCGCCGCCCGCCGGTGTGCACTCTCATGGTGAATGTGGCTGGGATCGAAGAGTGCAACCAGCACGTTTACGTCGAGCAGCGCGGCGCTCATTCGGAATCACGCAGGCGGTTGACCACTGCGAGATCCGCCCGGGCTCTCTTCCGGACCGTTTCGAACCAAGGCACACCATTGCGTACTTTCGCAGGCCGACGGGAAGAACTAGACAGCCCTTGCCGGACCAAGTCCGAGATGACCTGCCCCGCCGTCAGCCCTCGCCGCGCCGTCTTCATCATCACACACCACTAAACGTGATGTTCGATGTCACGCCGCCTTGGCCGGTGCCACAGGCTGGCTCACGAATCCCGGCAGGATCGCCCGCAGCACGTCTTCCACCCGCTCGGCGAAGATGAATTCCATCTCCTTGCGCACTTCTTCGGGCAGATCGCGCAGGTCTTTCTCATTGGCCTTGGGAAGAATCACGCGCTTCAGGCCCAGCCTCCGGGCAGCGAGCACTTTTTCCTTAACACCGCCGATGGGCAGCACCAGACCGGTCAGCGTGACTTCGCCCGTCATCGCCGTGTCGCTTCGCGCCGGTTTGCCGGAATA
>SHUD01000026.1 GCA_009697505.1 Bryobacterales bacterium | reverse complement strand
TGGACTTGCCCCCATTTTTGACACAACCAGTTAAGACTCAAAATCCATTCAAAGGAGAATTGAGTCATGGGATTGTCGAGAAGGATGTTCACCAAGGAGTTCAAGCTGGCCGCGGTGCGGCGGCTGGAGCAGGGGATCTCCATCGGGGAGGCGGCGCGGGCGTTGGAGGTCAATCCCAACGTGCTGCACCGCTGGCGGCGGGAGTTCCGGACCGGTCCAGGCAATGCGTTTCCGGGCCATGGGAAGCAGCGCTGGGTCGAAGGGCGCATCGCGGAACTGGAGCGTAAGATCGGCCAGCAGGCTCTGGAGATTGATTTTTTGAAGGGGTGCTTGCAGCGCATCGAGGAACAGCGGATGCTGCAGGCGTTGACTGGAAATCCGCCGTCTACCGGAAGGTCGAAGAAGAAGTGAAAGCCCGCCGGGGACTGACGATTGAGCGCATGGTGGAGCTGGGCCGGGTTTCCCGGTCCGGCTTCTACCGCTTCGACGGCGTCGCCGAGCCGGGCCCGGATCCGCACATGGATCTGCGCGACACCATCCAGCGGATTGCGCTGGAATGGCCCAGCTACGGCCGACCGCGCATCACCGCCGAACTACGCCGCCAGGGCTGGACCGTGAATCCCAAGCTGGTGTACCGGCTGATGCGCGAGGACAATTTGCTGTGCGTGCGGAAACGGAAGTTTGTCGTCACCACCGATTCCAACCACGCCCGCAAGGTCTATCCCAACCTGGCGCGGGACATGGTCCTGACCGCTCCCGATCAACTGTGGCGTGCCGATATTACCTATATCCGGCTGCGCGAGGAGTTCGTGTTTCTGGCGGTGATCCTCGACGCTTGGTCGCGCCGAGTCATCGGCTGGGCGCTGGATCGCACAATGGAAGACGAGTTGACGCTGGCCGCGCTCCGCATGGCGCTGGCACGCCGCACGGCGCAACCGGGCCTGGTTCATCATTCCGATCGCGGCTCCCAGTACGCCAGCAACGACTACACGGATCTGCTGAAGGCCAACGGCATCGACATCAGCATGTCGCGCAAAGGCAACCCATGGGACAACGCGGCCTGCGAGTCGTTCATGAAGACCCTGAAGTACGAAGAGGTGCTGCGCAACGAATACCGCGACCTGGCCGAGGCACGCGCTTCCATTCGCGAGTTCCTCGAAAAGGTCTACAACCAGAAACGCCTGCACTCGGCCCTCGGCTACCTGCCGCCGGCCGAGTTCGAGCGAAACCACAAGGAGGCCGCTGCGCGGCAGCTTTCTTCATGAGTTTTCTGAGGCATCGGGAAATCTTTCCATCCGATGGAGGCGTCAGCCCTGCGGCCGACGCCCCCGCTCATCGTCTGGATGAGTTTCCGGCTGGCTATTCCTTGGCGGGTTGCGCTCCCGCAGAGCCCGCCTCCGCTTCGCCAGCCGGGCACCAGTATGCTGTAATATCGTCTCGCCGGTCGAGAACTTTTCATCGAACGGTCAACTGTGTCTTAACTGTTTGTGTCAGCCCAGGGGGCAAGGGCAATCTGTCCCTTAATTTTTCGATAGGGATCTTGCGCTCTCGCGCGGAACTTTACACGAAGTTCGTCACCCCGACCGAGGGATACCGTGTGTGGCACCCATGTCCACTCGCACGTCGGCATCACCCCGCAACGCGAGTCCGAGCCGCGCTACGTCTGGCCAGAGCTGGCGGAATGAGGTTTCCACCTGGCTTGCCGGCGATTAGCAAGCAAATCCGACCATGAATTCGCGCTAATTCTGGCTGGAGCGAGAGAAGCGCAGCAGTCACAGAACCACGTGATCTTCCTCGAAAACCTCCAAAACTTCTTCGACGAACTGCAGCGGAAAGTGCCGGTGGGCAAATAGCGTCACACGCCTCTAATGGCGGAACTCCGTCGTAAGCAAGTCATTAGAAATGTGTTGTTCGGATAGCGCCCGGATAGTCGGCCACCCTTCCATAAACTTTTTTGATCGCCCGGCACTACCTCGAAGAAAAAGTAATGTACGGTTAGGCCGTCACTCAGGAGTTGGCCGCTTTCTGAAGCCTGCGGGAATACCCAGTTGGCATCCCGCACCTCAGGCCGTCTACTTCAGCGCGTAGATGTCGTACTTAACGGTGCTGCCGACGCGCTCGCCGACGCCGAACGCCTGCAGCCGTGTAAGCCAGACGTACCGCGAATCGCCGGTCTCGAACAGGGGGGCGGTCCGCAGCGACGCGCCGGCGTTCGTCGTCTGGCCGATGCCGTTGTAGGTCACTAGAATCAGTGCCCCATCGTCGGTTTTCAGCGTGAGGCGAACGTCGAGCCGGTAGCTGCCGTCGGCGCGGTTGGTGATCCAGTCGCCCGCCGGCGTCTGCACCGACGCCTTGAGACGCGGACCTTCGAAGCGGCCGACGACGACCTGCACGATCGTGCGCGTCCCTTGCGGGCCGTCTTGGATGACGGTACGAGTCCCGATTTCGGCGCGCAGCGTGCCGAGGTATTCGAACGCAGGGGAGCGTGGCCCCTCGGTGGCATTCTGGGCGCGCGGGGCGGCTGTCGCCGGCCCGGGGTTGGAAGGCTGAGCAAGAGCAAACGGACCGGACGCGATCAGTCCGAGGCCGACCAGCAAAGCGGTTGCGATACGCACGGGGCCCTCCTGCATTGAAAAGGCTAATTATCCGGACTCATTGTACACCCAACCGCAGTCGGCCACGGGAGCCTGCGCATGGTCACGAGCAGATCGGCGATCCGACCGCCGCCATAAGAGATGCGCGGCGATTCGATACGCAAGAATCTAGGGAAGCGGAACGAATAGTGCTCGTCCTGCGCTGTACTGGCGATGCCTGCGCTCCTTCGGCCAGCATCGCTACTCTGGCGCCGACGGTTACAGCGACACATCGGTTGTGGATGGCACGAAGTATGGCTATGTAGTCGAAGCGTTCAACAGCAGCGATCGCGTCGGTGGGCAGTTCGACCAGGAGCTACAAGAACTCCGGGCTGTCGCGCCGCACGGCTTACACATACAGAGTACGGGCCAAGAACGGCGGTGCTGGGACGTTATCGAACTCTGCGTCGGGCTCAACCAACTAAAGGGCGTAGGAAGATCTGGTTGGCCGGATAGTGGACGAGTGGTTGACAATCCAGATACTACTTCTCACCAGACTACCTCAGCCGACTTCGCGATCGCGAACCATTGCCCAGCCGGACCCGCTCCTTTTGCGAAAGTACGTTGCTGACTTCGAATGCAGTGGAGCTCAGAACCGGCCGGATTGGGCTCCGTACCAACTCACCCACGCGGTGGGATCATCACCGATTTTTTGCAGCGTAATCTCACGCAGAGCCTGGTACACCCACTTCTTGGTGGTTTGGTCCAAGTTGGGATCCTGGCTGAAGCGGACCAGTTCGGGCACGGCTTTCTTGCGAAGGTCGCGGGACACCATGCCGGAGTCGGCAAGATTACACGCGGCGCGCTCACGCAGGTCGTGGGACGGATCGCTTCGGAATATCTCCAATAGCGGAGCGATGGTGTCCTCGGTGCCAAGCAGCGCCAGTCCATTGATTGCCGCCGCGCGGATGTCACCGTCCGGATCGCGCGCGTAGAGCATGAGTGTGTCGAACGCCCGTGGCCTCTCCACGCCCCGATTGCCAAGAATGCCCAGGTACGACAGGAAAAAATACTTCCGGTCCGCGCTGGTGGCGGCGGAGTGGATGATCTCATCCATAGCCTCTGGAGTCGTGTGAAAGCCAGCCTCGATCCGCCAAACTTCGAGGGCCGCGGCGCGGACGCGCAAGTCGCTGGAAAAATAGGCGACGTCGGTAAGCTTACTCATCTCTGGTGTTGAATGAATCTGACCTAGCCAGACGTCGGCCCGCCTTTCGATTTCCTCGCCGGCGCCCGTATAGTGATTGAACGTACGCTCCAGCAGACGCATCGCTTGATCCTGGGCCGGCATGGCGTTGATTTCTTCCAGTTCATGCTCGGACAGTGTTGCGGCGGATGCAGCGACTGGAAAGCCGGAGAGTTGCAACAGTCCTTCGATTCCCGCGAGCACGCGCGGGCCGGCGAATGCCATGGCGGCGGTCAACAGGATCAGAGCGGACCATAGCAGACGGGTGCCTCGCATGTAATCAGCATGGCAGCGCGGTGATGGGAAAGGAACAAAAATAAATACCTAGTACCTTACAGCGGCACAGCGGATTGGAATCCATCGCATGCGCGGTCCTTGGGTATTCTACCGTTGTTTCAATATCTTATGGCAATGGATCGCATTCGCTGCCAGGTGTCCCAGGTATTGTTACGGCGGGAGGAGCGATGCCCGCGCCATTCGAAATACAGGTTTTGAGCATTGACCCGGTGTCCTGGACGCCGGTCACCGTGGCGTTCGATTGCAACAGCCTGTCGGTGAAGAATACCGACCCGGCGAACCCCGTGAAATTCCGCACTAACGTTGCCAGCGCCGCAACGGAGGACACGCTGGGGCCAGGCGCCGAGCAGGCGCTGGCGATTCCGTTTCACCGTTATCGATTTACAGCCGGAGCGCAGCCGCTGTGGCTGAAGGCGACGGTGGGAACGGGTCCGGTCATCGTGACGTTCCTGGCCTAAATTTTATGCCTGGGGGAGACACATGAGGATTCAAGTCACGGGAGAAGCCACACCGGCCAAAGTTCTCCGCCAATATCTGGCGTTGGTGGGCTACCGGGTGGTGGACGGAAGCGGCAAGAACGCCGATTACGCCATCCACATGGAACCGAGCGAGCAGGCCGGCGTTACCTTGACCGGGGGCGCGGGCGAGTTGGCGGATCACGCGCGGCGCTTCGTGGAAGAACTGGCGATGGAGGCGGTGGCCTGGCAGGAGCAAGGCCCGCCGCACAAGCTTCACGTCGCGGTGGGTGAAGGGCACTCGGACGCAGCGGAGCGGGGCGTGCTGCGGGCGCTGCTTCAGATCACCGGGCACGGGGTCAGGAAGAGTTGGTTTGAGAAATATATCTCGAGGAGAAAGAAATGAAGAAATACGCAATTGCAGCAGCGGTGGCGGTTCTGTTCATCGCCGGATCTCTGATGGGACAAC
Organism: Bryobacterales bacterium; assembly: GCA_009697505.1. Classification (GTDB taxonomy): domain Bacteria; phylum Acidobacteriota; class Terriglobia; order Bryobacterales; family Bryobacteraceae; genus Palsa-187. The sequence continues at coordinate 27,520 of SHUD01000026.1, read as the reverse complement.
TGAGCCAGTCGGGCGGCGCCGGCGCGTCGGTGACCGCAACGCAGTCGGGGACCTGGACCATGCAGCCGGGCAATACGGCGAACACAACACCCTGGCTGTTCACGATGTCGCAGGGCGGCAACGCGGCGCAGGTGAGCGCGGGCGGAGCGCTCAAAATCGACGGCAGCGCTGTTACGCAGCCGGTGAGCGGGACGGTGACGATGGCGCCCAAAACGGCGTGCGGCACTACGGCTTACGACAGCGGGATGGTCGCGCTACCGACGACATCCACGGCAGTCACCGCCACAGCGACGTGCGTCAATTCGGTGATTTTCGTGAACATCACCGGCGCTACGCAGACGGTGACGATGACCGACAACCAGGGCACGCCGGTGACATACCTCGCGAGTTTCCAGATCCCGGCGAATTCGACGCTGGTGTATGGCCTGGATTTCGCCAAGATGGCGAGCGGCGTCAAGTGGTCGGCCACCAACGCGACATCGGTAAACGCACAAATCGTAGGGATGCAGTAGGGGTGGTCAGCGATGAAGACACCGCGTAAGACCGGAAACGTATGGTTCGCGCCGGCTGGGTTGGCGTTGGCTGGACTGGCGTTGACTTCGCTGGCTCCAGCGGTCACGGCGCAAGTGTTCGTCTCGCAGCCGGTGGGAGTGAAGGATCAGGCGACGTCATCGACAGGGGCGGCGGCGCCGGCGAACGCTCATTACGCGGGCGTGGTGGCGTCTGGGAACCTGGCGGGAATCGTGGCGTGCGACAGCTCCGCGCTACTGACGGTCTCCACGGCCACCACCACCCAGATCGTCGCGCTGGCTGCGGCCAAGTCGATTTATATTTGCAGCCTGACGATCAACGGAGCCGGTACCACAACCGGAAAACTGGTCAACGGGACGGGCACAAATTGCGGTACCGGCCAGGCGAATCTTACGCCGGTGTTCAATCTGGTGGCTGGATCGACGGTCTCGGCAGGGTCGGGACTAGGATACGTAGTAAAGGGTGCGTCCGGCGCAGCGGTGTGCGTGACCAATTCGGCGGCGGTGGCGGTCAACGTGTTGATCAGCTACACGCAATTCTAGGGACAGCTTTCCGGGAAAAACATGCAAACCATTTCGTTGGGATTGATCCAGGTCGACACGCCCGGCACACCGGTACGGATTTCGACTGACCCGTCGCTACTAGTGATGATGATGGTGGTCCGCACCATTCCGGGTTTCACAGGCAAGACATACCTGGGTCTGGCGGGGATGAACAAAGATTCCGCCTCCAAAACCGGCGTTCTGCGGATTCTTAGCGAACCGCCGGCCTACGGACCGCAGGACGGAGAAGCCGTGCCTCCTTCCAGCGGCGGGCAAGGCAACGTGGTGCAAGTTGCCGATTATTGGGTGGACGCCGATGTGGCGGGCGAAGGCGTGATCGTGACCTGTTACAGGGCATAACGGCGGCCAGCCAGCGGCAACGCAACGGCCATCATAACCGGAATGTTACGCTGTCAAGAGTGGGTGCACTTGGGTCACATCTTTTGAGGAACTCGCGCACAACGGACTCGCTCCGGCCCACCAGGATGGGCGAGTTCCTCGTCCGTTGGCGCCGTGCCTGCGCGGCCTGTGCGCTTCTAACCTGGTCTCTGCTGGGCGTCGCCTTTCTGGGGACTTCGGCGATGGCGGCAGACGCCTACGCCTACGTGCCGCTGTTCGTCATTGAACGCAGCGTCAACAAGAATGTGGTCCACTATGACGCCAAGCTGCGCAACGGCAAACTCGACCCGGAGCAGCCTGTGGTGGCGTATTGGGTCATGGAAGAGAACGGCCGCCGCCAGGAGCTCAACCTTCTCGAGCGCCTGAAAGCATACGGATTCACGGTCAAGCCCGACAAGGATCCCGACACGTTCAATTTGACGATCGTTTCCAACAAGAAGAAGGAAATCCGGATCGTGCGCTCGGGGCCGGTGGTCCGCGCGGAAGCCAAAATTGGCAACTGCGACGCCTACCTGCAAAAAATCTTTGTCGCGGCCAAAAAGTCGCTGCTCCCGAGCCTGCCGGAGTACGCGGAAATGACCGGTACCGAGATCTCGACGGGCTCGGAGTGCCACGAGCGCGTCACGCCCGCCGACCGCTAAGCGGTCCGCTTGGGAGCGCCCGCCGGCCACTGAATGACGGGACGCCGCTTCTGGATAGCGCAGTCCCTCAGGAACAGGTTGATGAGGTTCTGATAAGGGATTCCCAACTCGCCGGCCATTTTGTTGAAGTAGTCGACCGCCGCGGTATCCAGGCGCATAGTCACCTGACGCTTGAGTTGCTTGGGGTAAGGGTTCTTGCGGGATTTCGCTTCTCTTGCCGTCGCGCGCCTGGCGGAAATCAAACGAATCACGGAATCGGATTCCCGGTAGCAATGACTGACGATCAGGCAGCGGGCCTGAAAGCTGTAGCCCAGCAGCCATGAATAAGCTGCCGAGTGCGTTGTTCATTGGTGGCCCCTACCTTGTTTATCTCCGGCAGAAAGCGGCATTTGAGTGAATCGGCTAAGTATATTTGATCAGAAAGCAGGTAACTCCTGAGTCGTATCCGGCTATCCTGCCAGTTTCAGTCCAATCATCTCCTTGTAGGATGTTTGCGCGATGTTTTCTCAAACGCCGCGGGCGGACGCTTACTGGAATATCACGAGCGCATCACGCCGACCCAACGCTCAGCGCCACCGCCGCGTTCCGCAATGTTACCCTTGAGTTTCATACATGGCTGACAAAAAGTTGCAGATCGTACCGCTGGGCGGGCTCGGCGAATTCGGAATGAACTGCATGGCGGTGCGTTACGGCGACGACATCATCGTCCTGGACGCGGGCATGATGTTCCCCGATGCGGAACTGCTGGGCGTGGATATCGTGACGCCGGATTTCAGTTATCTGGAAGAGAATTCCGACAAAGTCCGCGGCCTGATTCTCACCCACGGGCACGAAGATCATATTGGTGGGATTCCGTTTCTATTGGCCCAAGTGGACATGCCAGTCTACGGAACGGCGTTTACGCTGGCTCTCGTGGAGAGGCGTCTGGAAGAGCACCAGATGCTCGGCAAAGTCCGGCTGAATACCGTCAATCCGGGGGGGAAGTTGACGCTAGGGCCGTTTGCGATCGAGTTCATCCACGTCACGCACTCGATTGTCGCCTGCGTAGCGCTGGCCATCACCACTCCGCTGGGTGTCATCATCCACACGGGCGATTACAAAGTGGACCCCACGCCCACCGACAACGAGCTCTTCGATCTGCACACGCTGGCCGAGTACGGCAAACGCGGCGTGCTGCTGCTGATGTCGGATTCGACCAACGTCGACCGCCCCGGATACACCGAGAGTGAGCGCGCCGTGGGTCCACGCCTGGAAGACTTGTTCGTGCGCGCGCCGCGGCGGCTGGTGATTTCCTGCTTCAGTTCCTCCATTCACCGCTTGCAGCAGATCCTGGATCTGGCCCAGGAGCACGGCCGCAAGGTGGCTTTCCTGGGGCGCAGTATGAATAACACCACGGAGATCGCGCACGATCTCGGCCTGCTGACGATCCCCAACGGCATTCTGCTGCGTCCGCAGGACATCATGCAGACGGCGCCCAGCAAGCTGGTGGCGATCGTTTCCGGAACGCAGGGCGAGCCCATGTCCGCGCTCTCGCGCGTGGCCGTGGATAACCACAAGTCGCTGTCGCTCGAAGCCGGCGACACGGTGGCGTTGAGCTCGCGCATCATCCCCGGCAATGAGAAAGCGATCTACCGGATGATCAATCACGTGGCCAAGCGCGGCGCGGACGTCATCTATGGGAACATGAATCCGCCGATTCACGTCTCCGGCCACGGCAGCGCGGAGGAGTTGCGCCTGGTGCTGAATCTGGTGCGGCCGCGTTTCTTCGTGCCCATCCACGGCGAATACCGGCAGATGGCCAAACACGCCAGCCTGGCGCATCACCTGAGCCACCTGGGTCTGGAAGACACCTTCGTATTGGAATCGGGTCAGACGCTGGTGATCGACAACGAAGGCGCGCGCAAGGGCGAGCCGGTGACCGTCGGCCGCGTGTGCATCGATTCCGGGTCCATCGGCGATGTGGTGGAGGAGTTCATCATCCGCGACCGCCGCCATCTATCGGAAGACGGCTTCGTGCTGCCCATCATCGCCATCAACAAGAATTCAGGACGCTCGGAAGGGTTGCCGGAAATCGTCAGCCGCGGCTTCATGTCGATGGATGAAGGCACCGACCTTCTGCGCGACGCGCGCCAAGTGGTGCTCAAGACCATCGAGTCGTCAACCGTGGAGGAACGCGGCGACTGGGGCGTGATGCAGGAAAAGATCCGCGTGGACCTCCGGCGTTTTATCCACAAGCAGACCTCGCGCCGCCCGCTGATCATGCCTGTAATTCTGGAGGTATGAGTTCGGGCGCTAGCGATATCACGGATGTTTCCGGGTATCCCGGACATGCGGATCGCGTTTTTGCGCCGGAGACGGAATCCGAACTCGCCGCGATTCTGACGCGGGCGTCCACGGAGAAGATTCCTGTCACCGTGTGCGGAGCCCTCACTGGACTCGCCGGCGGCGCGTCACCGCAAGGCGGCTGGGCCGTTTCCCTTCTGCGCATGCGCAAGCTTGCAGTGCATGCCGGCCGCGCCGTCGTGGGGCCCGGAGTCCTGCTGCGCGACGTTCAGACCGCGGCGGCGAGTTCCGGACAGTTCTACGCGCCTGATCCCACCGAGAACACGTCGTCCATCGGCGGCAACATCGCGGCCAATGCCAGCGGCTCGCGCAGTTTCCGCTACGGAGCCACGCGCCGGCAGGTGCTTGGGTTGCGCGTTGCGCTCATGGATGGCAGTGTCGTCGCCCTGAAGCGCGGCGACAAGATAGACTTCGAAGTCCCAAGGATTTCGTTGCCACGCACAACTAAGCACTCGGCCGGATATCCGTTGGCGCCGGACATGGAATGGATCGATCTTTTTGCAGGTAGCGAAGGAACCCTGGGTATCGTCACGGAGGCAGAATTACAGCTTCTCCCCGCTCCGGGCGAGCGCATCGGCGGTGTGATCTTTTTCCGCTCCGAGGACGATGCTCTGGATGCTGTCGAGCACTGGCGGCCGGCTCCAGGCCTAAATATGATCGAATACATCGATCGCGGCTCTCTGCAGATGATGGACATTCCGCAGCAAGCCGCGCTGATGATTGAGATCGAGGGCGATGCCGAGCTCGACATGCGCACGGCGATGGAAAACGAGTCGTGGTTCGCGACGTCCGCTGCCGACCGCGAGCGGCTACGGTTGTTCCGCCACGCTCTCCCGGAGAAGGCCAATGAGAGAATTCGCCGCATCGGATTCGCAAAACTGGGGACGGATTACGCCGTGCCGCTCGACAAGAATCGGGAAATGATGGCGATTTACCGCCGCGTGATGGAGCGGGAAGCGCCCGGCCGTTACATCGTCTTTGGGCACGTGGGCGACGCCCACCTCCACGTCAACAACTTCCCGGAGACCGCCGGCCAATTCGAGCGAGGCAAGGAAATCATGACAGATCTGGCACACGAAGCCGTCGCGCTGGGCGGCACAGTGGGCGCCGAGCACGGCCTCGGCAAGCGAAAAGCGCATTTACTGGAGCTTCAGTATCCGCCGGATCAGATCGCGGCGATGAAGAACGTCAAGCGGCGCTTCGATCCGGATTGGTTGCTGGGCCGCGGAACGTTATTCGCTCATGCCTAGAGTAAGGTTCGACCGAGCGGCAGGCGCGCGGCTCCGTACAGGCCCGCATCGCCACCGAGAGCGGCCCGCTCCACACGCGGCGGATTGTTGCGGTAAATGAAGGACCGGTGCGCGAGTTCCTTGCGCATGGCGGGCTCGAACAATTCCCAGGCCGCGGTCAGCCCCCCTCCCAACAAGTACAGCGGAAAGTTGAAGGTGTTGATCAGATTCCCCAGCAGAATGCCGAGAGCGTCGCCCACGGTATCGAAAATCATGCGTGCGCGTTCATTGCCGCTCTTGGCGAGATGAAATACTTCTTCGGAGGAGAGGCCTTGTCCCAGATTTAACAACTGAGCCATGGCGGAAACGGCGGTCGCCGAGGCGTATTTTTCGACGCAGCCGTTGTTGCCGCAGCCGCAGGGATAACCGTTCGGTGAAACGGTGATGTGGCCAAGTTCGCCGGCCATCCCCAGAGCGCCGTGCAGGACGCGCCCGTTCGCAATGATGCCGCCGCCGATGCCGGTGCCCAGCGTGAGCAGGACCAGGTCTTCGATGTCGCGGCCCGCGCCCATCCATTGCTCACCAAGCGCGGCGGCGTTGGCGTCGTTTTCCAGGATCACCATGGCGCCAAGCCGCTTTTCGATCGCGTCGCGGACGGCGAAGTTTTCAAAGCCCGGCAAATTCGGCGCCACCGACACGACGCCTGCGTCGAGCAAAATGAAGCCCGGTATGCCCACGCCGACACCGGCCAACGTCTGCCCGGGCAGTCCGTCCCGCAGCGTCTCAATGGAGCCCACCATATCGGCGATGACCGCGTCGCGGCCGCCGTTGACGGGGACGGCTCCCGTGACTTTGTGGAGCAGTTTGCCGTCGCGGCTGATGGCCGCCGCGCGCAAGTTGGTCCCGCCCAGATCGACTCCAATCGCGTAGTCACCCATGAGTTTGCAGGATAGCAGGGCGGCTGTGTGCTAGTGAACCGTATACGGGGCTCTGAGAGCGAACGCGGCGATCTCGATATCGAACGGGCGGCCGTCGGCGTGGATCATCTGATACGTTCCGCGCATCAGCCCGGTGGGAGTTTTGAGCGGGCACCATGACGAGTACTTGAACGATTCCCCGGGAGCCAGGACCGGTTGCTCGCCGATGACACCAGGGCCGCGCACTTCATCCACGTGATCCAGCGCGTCCGTGATGATCCAGTGCCGGCTGATGAGTTGCACGGTCTCCGCGCCCTGATTGGTGATGCGGACAGTGTATTGGAATATCCACTGACTACCCTGCGGGCTCGAATTTTCGGGCGAATAGCGCGACAGTACTTCCACGCGGATCTGGTTGGTAACGGCGTCCGATACCGGAGTGGGCTTGGATCGCTGATCAGCCATGGTGAACGCTCATGATAGCAGGCCGTGGAGGAATCAGGAGAAGAAGATGCGCCAGGCCGTGACGGTGAGCGCGTGCGTCACCATGGATGCGCGAATGCTTTTCGCTTGTCGAAACGCCAAGCCGCAAAACACGCCCAGGAGAGCGGAGACGGGCAGGATCCGCCAGTTGGGAAACGACCGGTACCACAGGTGCACGGAGCCGAACAGGAGGGAGGCCAAGAGCAATCCTCCCCATTCGTTGCCCAGCCAGCGCGTGAGCCACTGTTGCAGGAGGCCGCGGAAGAAGAACTCTTCGCCGAGGGCCACCACCCAGAGAATGCCGAAAAATGTCGCGATGGCGACGATGATGTTTTTTTCCAAACTGTCATAGCGCAGGTGTGGGCGCGCAAATGCGGTGGCCCAGGATGCGGCGGCCGCCACCGGAAGAAAGCCCAGGAAGTAGAGCGCGCCGATTTTCCATTCTCCCGCCTGCGGCCAGAAGCCGAAGCCGATGTTGGGCATCCGGCGGACGCTCAGCATCGCCAGCAGTCCCGTGCGGAACCACATTAGTTGACCCAAAACTGATAATGGAAGTTTCGCGTCGGGTGTGACGTAAAGCGGCGGGATCACGCGCGACATCCACACCACGGCGACGAAAATCAGAAACAGGATATCGACCGCGGTTTCGTGCGGGAACAGCACATACCAGAACGCGGAGGCGAACGTGAGCGCGGCGATCCAAGCCAGCGAGTGCCACGAGAAATTCCCCAGCGCGACCGAGGCGAGCACGTAAGGGGACACGGCGGCCGCGACCAGTGCCAGTGCGGTTCCGTTGCGATGGAGCTTATCCAGACGGACGCGTAGTTTCTCCACGCCGAGCACGTAATAGAAGCTGACTTCCAGCAGAAACGCGGGCAGGGCCAAGAGGACCGTGTTCCACGGGATGCCGCGCTCCTCAGCGTAGAAGTAAGCCGCGGCGGCGCCGGCGGCCCAGAGCAGCGGGAAAACAAGAATCATGCGCGCGTTTCATCGTAGCATTTGAGAATGAGCCGTTTTCCCGGTGTCGACTATCTCCTGATCGATTCGCAGTTCTCTGAAGAGGAATTGCTGGTGCGGCAAACCGCGCGCCAGTTTGTCGACGAGCAGGCTCTGCCGCTGGTGCGGGATTGCTTTCGCGAAGGGCGTTTCCCCACGGAGCTCATCCCGGAACTGGGCCGCCTTGGCTTTCTGGGCGCGAACCTAGAGGGCTACGGTTGCGCGGGGATGAACCATGTGGAGTACGGCCTGGTGATGCAGGAGATCGAGCGGGGCGACTCCGGGCTGCGCAGTTTCGTGAGCGTGCAGAGCGCGCTGGTGATGTACCCGATCCTCATGTTCGGCAGCGACGAACAGAAGCAGCGCTGGCTGCCGGAATTGCAAAGCGGGAAGGCCATCGGCTGCTTCGGCCTAACGGAACCGGATTTCGGCTCCAACCCCGCGGGCATGCGGACGCGCGCGCGCCGCGATGGCGCCGATTGGATTCTGGATGGCGAAAAAACCTGGATCACCAACGGCAGCGTGGCTGACGTCGCTGTGGTGTGGGCTCGCACGGACGAGGGGGTCCGCGGATTCTTGATTGAAAAAGGCACGTCCGGGTTCAAGGCTACGGAAATTCATGGCAAGCTCTCCATGCGCGCATCGGTGACCTCGAGTTTAGCGATGGCCAACTGCCGCGTTCCCGCGAGCGCGATGCTGCCGGAAGCCGAAGGCCTGCGCGCTCCGCTTTCGTGCCTGACGCAAGCCCGCTACGGCATCGGCTGGGGTGTGATCGGCGCCGCCATGGATTGTTACGAAACCGCGCGGGCATATTCGGTCATGCGCAGGCAGTTCGACGGCCGGCCCATCGCTTCGCACCAATTGGTGCAGGAAAAGCTGGCCGGCATGATCACGGAAATCACGAAAGCGCAGCTTCTGGCGTTGCACGCCGGGCGCCTCAAGGACCAGGGGAAGCTCGACGCCGCGCACGTGTCCATGCTGAAGCGCAACAATGTGGCGATCGCGCTCGACTGCGCCCGCACCGCCCGCGACTTATTGGGAGCCAACGGCATCATGGACGAATACCCGATCATGCGCCACATGTGCAATCTGGAAACCGTAAAAACCTACGAAGGCACCGATCACATTCACGCACTGGTCATCGGAGAGCGCGTGACTGGAATCGCCGCGTACAAGTAGGATAGAACCTATGTCTGAAAACAGCACGTCTAATAACAACAGCGAACGCGTCCTCGGATTCAACACCCGCGCGCTGCATCACGGCTATCAGCCGGATTCCGCCATGGGCGCCCGCGCGGTACCGATTTTTCAGAGCACGTCGTTTGTGTTCAAGGATTCCGATCACGCCGCGAAGCTGTTCGCGCTGCAGGAATTCGGCAACATCTATACCCGCATCATGAACCCGACCACGGACGTGCTGGAGCAGCGCGTCGCATCGCTGGAAAACGGGGTCGCGGGTTTGGCGATGTCCTCAGGGCAAGCCGCGCAGTTCGTGGCCATCAACAGCCTCCTGGAAACGGGCGATGAAATGGTAGCCGCCACCACGCTCTACGGCGGCACCTACACGCAGTTCGACGTGAGCTTCCGCAAGCTGGGCTATAAGACCACCTTCGTCGAGCCCGACGATCCGGAAAACTTCCGCAAGGCCATCACGCCCAAGACCAAGTGTCTGTACGGGGAAACCATCTCCAACCCGCGCGGCAACGTCCTGGACATCGAAGCCGTGGCCAAGATTGCCCACGAGCACAACATTCCGCTGGTGATCGACAACACGTTCGCGACGCCGTACCTGTGCCGCCCCATCGATTTCGGCGCGGACATCGTGGTGCATTCGCTCACCAAGTTCATGGGCGGCCACGGCAATTCGATCGGCGGCATGATTGTCGACGGCGGCAAGTTCGATTGGACCAAGGGCGCGTTTCCCCAGATCAACCAGCCCTCGCGCGCCTATCACGGCATGAACTTCAGCGAAGTCTTCGGCCCCATCGCCTTCATCATCCGGGCACGCGTCGAAGGCCTGCGCGACCTGGGGCCGTGCATAAGCCCTTTCAATTCTTTCCTGTTTCTGCAAGGGATCGAGACGCTGGGCATGCGCATGGACCGCCACGTTGCGAATTCCATGACCGTGGCGAAGTTCCTGGAAGGCCACAAGCTCGTGACCTGGGTGAATTATCCTGGCTTGCCTGGCAGCAAGTACTTCGACCTGGCCAAGAAGTATCTACCCAAGGGCCCCGGCGCGGTGTTCAGCTTCGGCATCCAAGGCGGCTACGACGCGGGCAAGAAGTTTATCGACAGCTCGAAACTGCTCTCGCACCTGGCCAACGTCGGCGATGCACGCAGCCTGGTCATTCATCCCTCTTCAACGACCCATCAGCAGTTGAGCGAGGCCGAACAAGCCGCGGCAGGCGTACTGTCCGACATGATCCGCCTGTCCATCGGCCTTGAGGACCCGGAAGATATTCTCTGGGATATCGATCAGGCCCTGGCTGCAAGCCAGGCAAAGTAACGGCTGCCAGCCAGCAGAAGCAGACTCGCCTATTTTTGACGAACGGCCAACTGCAAGTTCGACGTAATCTTGCGATAGCCGTAGCCGACGTGCATGGGCAGTTCCTTGGCCCTTCCCGCATCGTAGGCCGCGCGCAAATCGGCCTGTTCCATATAGGCGAAGCTGCCGTAGGGCTTTTCGTAATCGCCGTACAGTTGCACCTTCCACCGATCCGGCGTAAACAACTTGAAGGGTAACCCCGTGTCATCCTGCAGGATGGCGTAACTGTTTTCGAGCAGCGCTTTGCGGATCATCGAAAAGCCCGGCTGGTGCGGCATGTACGACGTCGCCTTCAACATGGTGACGGTATCTTTGAGGCTCGCCAGGTATTTCTGGAACGGAGTATCCTCGGTGAGCCGGTCATTCGCCAGATTCACCGTAAAATAGAACAGCTTGTGGAAGGAAGAATCCGCGGCGGTCTGGAAGTCGATCTCCAGACCCTTGTTGCCGTAGCGCGTGGGAGCCCGGTAATCCGGCGCGCGCTCGATGATCTGGCCGGCGTCGTCCAAGCGCACGTAGCGGAATCCCAGGACGTTGTGGCCCGTGCGCGCCAGCAATTGCAGAATCGGCACCAGCAGGCCGTCGGTCACCTGTCCGCGAAACTGTTTGTCCATTTGGCGCGTGACGAAAAAGCTGCGGCCGAGCTCGGACGCCGTGGTCTCGCGGATCGCGGTCAAATACGCAGGCAGGTCTTTCTTGGAAATGTCGTCGAGCTTGGGCAGCGTGCCCGCCGGCTCCAGCGCCACCATCACGTAAAGCGGGTTGTGCGGGAAGTACGAAGTGACGGTGAGCGTATCCGGTCCGCTGAACGGATAGAACACGGTGCGGTTTTGGAAGGCAGGGCCGCTCAACTCATCGGCCTGAAACTTGCGGAACCCGGAGAGCAGTTCTCCTTCCGCATGCTGCCAGGCGGCGTCCAGTTGGCTACGATGCTCTTTCCAGGCGCCGGTCTGCTCGAGCGCCGCAAACGGGCTCCCGGGATTTCCCGGCATCCCGGCCAAAAACCTTGCCGTATCATCTACTTGGCGGGAACGAGGAACGTTACTGCCGGGCGCGTTGGTGCTTTCCGCGACGACCACGCGCGGCGCTCCGCAGCCGCTCAAGAGAGCCAGCAGAGACACCAATAGCCCGCAGGTAACGCGCAAAAGGAACATACTGCCCATTTCTAAGGATATCATCGGTGGAAGTGGAGGTGAGCTATATGGAACTCGAAAAATCCGGTCGCCGCACATTTTTGAAGCAGGTTCCGCTGATAATCGCGGGCACCCATCTTTAGCGAGCGGCAGACTCCGAGGTCGTCGCCGAATCGGCGTACGGCAAGCTGCGCGGTGTGGATGCCGGCGGTATCAAAGTGTTCAAGGGGATTCCCTACGGCGCCTCCACGGAAGGCCGGAACGCTTCAAGCCGCCCGTGAAACCGGGCGCCCTGGAGCGGTGTGCGCGATGCGCTCTTCGACGTGCCGTTCGTGTTCAACAACGTCAAGATTGCCGGGCCCAAGATCAGCCAGATGCCGGAAGCGCAGGCTTTGGCCGATAAGGTCAGCGCCTCCTGGGCCGCTTTCGCGCGCACGGGAAATCCGAATGTCAAGGGGCTGCCCAAGTGGCCGGCGTATTCGGACCAGGCCCGCGACACCATGCTGTTCAATAACGTGAGCCGTGTGGTCCAGGACCCCGACCGGGAACCGCGCGTAATCATGGAAAAAATACTGAAGTTGTCGTAGGCGGGCTGGGGGGAAAGACCGGGGAACGCCGGGGGAAACCCTGTAGTTCCGGTCCGCTTTCGCCGATAAGTAGACTGATGTTAAGTATTCTGGATCAGGCCCCACCGGAACCAGCGCCCAGTCCCGAGCCCGCGCCGGCGCGCCCGGAAGAGAAGGTATCCGAAGCAGCGCAGCAGGAAACCGGGGAATACGAGATCGTACTGGGCCGCGCGCAAATTGCCAGTTGGCTGTTCGTCGCGGTGATCGTGATCGCGGCGTGCTCGTCGTTGGCATATCTGGCCGGCAAGTCGACGACCGCCAAAAAAGTTGCCGCGGCCGACGTGAAGCCGCCGGAACCCGCGCCTGCCACAACCCCGCAAGCCGTGCCCCAGACGCCACCGGCACCTCTGCCTACGGCTTCCATCGTCGTACAACCCAAAGTCGCGCAGCCTAAGGCGGATCCGCAAACGCCGCCGGCCACGTCGAAATCGGCGCAACCGCTTTTCGCGGAGCCGGTAACCGGCAAAGTCTACATCCAGATGGGCGCCGTCGAAAGAGGTATGGCAATCATCCTCGCCGAAGGCCTGCGCAGTCATGGATTCGACGCGTTCGTGGCGCCGGGCCCCAGCGATAGAATCTTCCGCGTCCTCATCGGCCCGCTGCCGGACCCCGAATCGTTCCGCCAGGCGAAGGCAGCAGTGGACGCGATTGAGCTTTCCACCTTCGCGCGCAAGTACGAAAAATAGAGCGGCCTAGTTGCCCCGCCCCGCGCGGCGCATTTCCGGCTCCACCGGTTTGAATCCCGCCGGAATCTCAAACTTGTAGGCATCCGCCGGAGCAGAAGAAAAACTGGTCGACGTCATCGTCATTTCCATGAGCGTTCCGGAGGCCGCTGGTGGAGCCTGTCCAGCGGACCTGGGTTGTTCCTGCGGCGGCTGCTCCCGCGGCGGTTCTTCTTTTTTCTTGCGGCCGAAGCCGCCGAAACGGCCCAGAGCGGCACCGGCAATCGCACTGGCCGCCGATTCGCGCTTGTCCTGAGATTCGGCGCGCGGCGCGGGAGGGGCTGCTGTATTTGCGGTTGTCGCATTGGCGGATGTCCCGCTCGCACCCATCTTAATCACACTCTCGACGGGCACTCCATCGATCTTCGCCAATTCCTTGGCCACCTGTTCCATGCCCTGGCTCATGTTGGCTCCGCCGCCCTGCATCGCCGCCATCTGCCCCATCTGTTGCAGTCCGGAACCGAACGTGCCGCCCAGCTTCTCGGCCATTTTCCGGTGGAACGCCTTCACGTCGTCGTATCCGGGAACCGGCGCGTACCAGGCGTCCGTCGTCATTTCCATCGCCCCCGTATCGCCGGCGCTGTTGGCGCCCTCCATGGTCATGGTGATCAACATTTCCTCTGCGTTCAGGCCCTGGACCGTCTTGCTCTGGCCGGTGGCCTTGGCCGAAATCTTGAACTGCGCCTGCACATCGTCGCCCTTACCATTCTTCTGCCGGCTCTGCATGCGCTTCATCGCGTCTTCCATCGCCTGTTTCATCTCGGCGAAGGTCATCACGGAATAGGTCTTCTTTGCGTTGTCAATCGTCGTGATGGTTTCCTTGTCCAGATCGATCACGCTCGTGCGGTCTTTCGTGATGCTGGCCATGCGGTTGCCCTTGACGATGTGCGTGGAAACGATGGGCTCGCGCGCGGCGCGGCGCGGGTCAAGGGGCCAAGGGCCTGCAGCGTGCCAATCATGGCGCCGCCGGTCATTTGCGTGGTTTCCTGATAGGTAAAATCGGCGCGCAGCACCACAGCGGGGCCGCAAAACAGCATTGCAACAACAAGTTTTTTCATCACAAGCCTCCGTGTCTCTATTCTAACCGTAACTCCATATTTGCATACCTGCTAAATTTACTTCAGTGGATGGAGTCATCGTCGTAGATAAGCCGCGCGAATGGACCTCGCACGATGTCGTCAACAAGATGCGCCGCCTGGCAGGAACGCGCAAGGTCGGGCACCTGGGCACCTTGGACCCCGGGGCGACGGGCGTACTTCCGCTGGTCATCGGACGAGCCACGCGACTGGCGCAGTTCTTTACCCACAACGACAAGATCTACGAGGGCGTGGTCCACTTTGGTTACTCGACGGACAGTTACGACATGGACGGCGCGCCCACGTCGCCGGAAGTGCCCGTGGTCCTGGAGCGGGATGCCGTGGATGCCATCTTTGCTCGCTTTCGCGGCGAGTTCTTGCAGACGCCCCCGCCGGTCTCCGCCAAAAAGATTGACGGCCGCCCTGCCTACGAGCGGGCCCGCAAGAATCTGCCGGTGGAACTCAAGCCGGTGCCGGTGAACGTGACTTCCTTGGAAGTCATCGCGATTGCAGGCTGTGAGGCCACCGTGCGTATCCATTGCTCAGCCGGAACCTACATTCGCGGCATCGCCCATGATGCGGGAAAGGTGATGGGCCGCGGGGCGTTTCTGCAGGCCCTGCGGCGGCTGGCTTCCGGCGATTTCCGCATCGAGGAAGCGCGCGCGCTGGAACAACTTGCGGCCTTGGCCGCCGAGGGCCGTCTGCACGAGGCCCTGTTGCCGGCAGCCGGATTACTGCCCGAGTTTCCGGTGGAAATCGTCGACACCGCGACTCTGACGCATATCCGCAATGGCCGTGACTTCCGGGTTTCACCGTTTCAGGCGCGGGGAGAGGCGCGTTACGTGAAAGCAGTGACGCAGGAGGGTCAACTCGCGGCAATCGGGGAAGCGATACTGCCCCACTTGTATCACCCGGTTCTGGTGCTGTGATCCGGAGTTAGGCTTTCTTCTTGCGTTTCTTGACCCAGCCGGGTTTGTTTACTTGCCGCCCGCGGCCGAGAGCAAGCGCGTGCGCGGGAACCGCCTCCGTGATCACACTACCCGCACCGATGTAGCTCTCTTCGCCGATTTCCAGCGGCGCGACCAGCGTTGCATTGCTGCCGACGAATGCTCCCGCGCCGATCTTGGTCGCGTGTTTCTTCTCGCCATCGTAGTTGCAGGTGATGGTTCCAGCGCCGATGTTGGCGCGCTCGCCGACTTCCGCATCGCCCAGGTAAGCCAAGTGCTGGCTCTTGGCGCCCGCGCCGAAGCGGGTCTTCTTCAACTCCACGAAATTGCCGATGCGAGCCTGCGGCCCGACTTGCGCGTCCATGCGGATCCGCGCGAACGGACCGACCTGCGCACCGGGATCAACGCGTGAATCGCTGATGAGGGTATACGGCGCAATCGTGACGTCGTGCGACAATGTGGCGGATTCCAAGATGGCCCCCTGCCCGATGCGGCAGTCTTCGCCGACCACGGTATTTCCGGTCAGACGCGCGAACGGCTCGATGATGGTATCGGCGCCGACGCGCACCAGCGCGTCAATGGTCACGGTCTCCGGCCGCTCAATGGTGACGCCGGACAACATTAGCTCCCGCGCCTTGCGGGCGCGCAGGAGGCGGTCGGCGGCGGCCAATTCGACCCGCGTGTTGATACCGAGCAATTCGCTGGGTTCCTCCACATGCAGTTGCCGGACCTGCAGCCCGTGGCGGTTCAGGATTTCCGCCAGGGCGGTGAGGTACAGTTCCCCGGATGCCGGATCCGGTTGAATCTCTCCCATGTGTTTCCACAGCCACCGGGAGCGGAAACAGTAGATGCCGGAGTTGATCAGGCGGACCAGCAATTGTTCGGGACGCGCGGCCTGGTGCTCCACGATCGCGATTACGTTGCCCTGCTCGGCTCCTTGCTCAGCCCCTTGCTCAGCGACAATCACCCGGCCGTATCCAGCCGGGTTCTCCAGCGTCGTCGTAATGAGGGTCGCCGCGGCTTTCGATTCCGCCTGCTGGTCCCGCAGCTTCTTGAGCGTGGCCGCGGCCAGCAGCGGCGTATCCCCGTAGAGCACCATGAGCAAGCCATCGTGCTTGGGATCGGCAAGTTCGAGTTGTTCCCGGGCGCACATCAGCGCATGGCCGGTGCCGCGTTGTTCCACCTGGCGCGCAAAACGCACACCGGCGGGCCACAATAATTCTTCCACGGCTTCGGCCTGATGGCCGGTCACGACGACGATGCGTTCGGGGGGCGCCACGGCAAGCGCCGCCTGGACCACCTGCTCCACCAGAGCCAATCCTCCGGCGCGATGCAACACTTTGGCCCGCTTGGAGCGCATGCGGGTCCCCAAACCCGCGGCAAGAATCACGACGGTTGTGTTCATAGAAGGTTTCGTCTCCGCTTTCTCCGCCGGCCTTGCTGCGCCAATTCCATGGCCACCGCTCCGATCACCCCGGGATCATGCCGGATTCTTGCATCGGGTCCCGCCCGCCGCATGCGCAGCAAGTCGGTGGCCAGCACGTCGATTCCCATGCCGGTCAGGTTCTCTACGTCGATTTCCACCGGCTGAGCGGATTGCGCTTGATACTTGCGCAACGCACGGCCTGTCAGCGGCGCGGTATTCACCACGCACACATCCAGGATCGGCCGGGCGCGCCCGCAATGACGCAAAAGCGCCTGCACGTGATCGGAGGCCCGCAAGCCAGTGGTCTCGCCGGGTTGTGACATCAGGTTCACGAAGTATGCCTTCAGCGCCGGAGATTTCGCGATCGCCTGCGGGATGCCGGAAACCAGCAGGTTCGGAATCACGCTGGTAAACAGCGATCCCGGGCCTAGCGTGATCAGATCCGCGCTGGCGATCGCTTCCAGTGTTTCCTCCAGAGGCTTCGGCTTGCTGGGCTTCAGAGCGATCCGGTCAATACGAACCCGGCTCCGGCTGATGCGCGTCTCGCCGGCGACCTTCTGTCCATTGGCAAGCACGGCTTCGAGAGTAACCTTCGCCGATGTCGACGGATAAATCCGGCCCAGGACGTGGACCACCTGGGACGACAGCGTGACGGCGGAAGCGAAGTCTCCCGTCAGGTGCGTCATGGCCGTGAGAAACAGGTTGCCGAAGCTGTGCCCCTTGAGTCCGCGGCCGCTCGAAAAGCGGTACTGAAACAGGCGGGTGAGGAGCGCCTCGTCTTCCGAGAGCGCAACCATGCAGTTGCGGATGTCGCCGGGCGGCAGAACATCGAACTCGCGGCGCAAGCGGCCGGAACTTCCGCCGTCGTCGCTGACGGTAACAATCGCTGTAATCTCAACGGCCCCTTCGCCGGCCTTCACATAGCGCTTCAACCCGCGAAGCAAGGTGGATAATCCAGTGCCTCCACCAATCGAAACAATTTTTAGCGGCGGCGTGGGCGCGGAACGGGGCAGAAAATTCCTCCTGCTCTCAGGATCTCACGCTGAGCACTGCAAATTTCAGGAAGCCCGCTTGCGGGGTTTCTTGGGGTCTTCGTCGCCGGCGTCCTCGAAGGCAGGCAACTGCTCCAGGTCGTCCGCCTCGAAAACCGCGTCGCATTGCAGGCAGCGCACGTAATCCACCGCATCCCGCCGCATCAGAAATTCGGTGCGCGTGTGTTCACAGCCCGGCATAGAAGAGATAAGTATCCCTATTCTAAGGACCGCCGTGTAGATGTCAAGTGCCGCCTGGAAGAAAATGTGGTCCGGACCGAAGCCTGGTCTACCAGCGCCCGCCGCCGCCGCCCCCACCACGATTGCCACCACGGCCGCCGCCCCCACCACCACGATTGCCACCACGGCCGCCGCCAAAGCCACCACCACCGCCGCCAGCGGGTTTGGGCCGGGCCTCGTTTACATTGATGGCGCGGCCGCTCATTTCGGCGCCATTCAACTGTGCGATCGCCGTTTCCGCATCGCGCCGCTCGGTCATTTCGACGAAGGCAAAACCGCGCGGTTGCCCCGTGTCGCGGTCGGTGACGATATTGACGCGCTCCACATTGCCGTACTGTGCGAACGCCGCTTGCAAGTCTTCCTGGGTGGTCTGGTAGCTAAGGTTCCCTACGAATATATTGGTCATCAGAATCTTCTCTTTTCCACACCCGGTCGAAAGAGAAGTCCCGTCTTCGGCGCGGGGGCTCTTAGGCGAATGCTTCCCGCAGGATACCTTAGAACTTTTGGAGAATGCAAGCGCTGCAGGCGCAGACCCCGAATCTCTCCGGGGAGTGGAAGCTGAACCTCGCACGCAGCAATTTCGGGAGTTTCCCGGCGCCGCTGGGCATTACACGCACGATCAAGCAAGAAGGTTTAACGCTCACCATGACCATCGTGCAAAAAGGTCCGCAGGGCGAGATCACTAGTCAATTGACCTACACCACGGATGGCAAACCGGTCACCAACAAAATGCAGGGCGGCGACTCCCAAAGTTCGGCCCAGTGGATTGGCGACAAGCTGATGATCGAGAGCAGCCGTGAGATTCAGGGCGCCACGCTCACGCAGAAAGATATTTGGACGCTCGCGCCGGACGGAAAAACACTGACCATCGACTCCCGCGTCACGCTGTCCAATGGCGGCTTCGACATAAAGCAGGTTTTCGAAAAACAGTAATTACTGTTTCTTTGCGGGGTCTTCGACCATCCTGCGCACGCGGTCAATCTCCGTTCGCAGCTTGCGCTCACGCATGGCCAGAGAGGCGACATAAATCGCCAGAATCACGAACGCCGCGGCAAAGCCGTAGAACATGTAGGAAAGATTGCGGGCTTCATCCATTCGCGTGAGTCCTTAGTATGAGTGCGCCATGCGCCGCAGGGAGTCGATTTCACCGGCCATGCGTTCCTGGCGGGTACGCACCATCACCAGAATGACGGCCAGGCACATGAACGCGAGCCAGTTCCAGTAGATGGGCGCTTCCATGCCGGGGCCCATGCCGCCACCGTCGCGGACGCTCAGTACCGGCGCGGGATGCTGCGTGCGCCACCATTCAATCGATTTCCAAACGATGAGGATGTCCACGCAACCGAAGATCGAGACCACGGCGGAAAGCCGCGCGCGCTGGGTGGGCTCTTCAATGGCCCGGCGCAGCATCAGGTAGCCGGCGTAGATCAGCCAGCACACCAGCATCGTGGTCAGGCGGGCGTCCCAGGCCCACCAGATTCCCCAAATGATGCGCCCCCAGATCATGCCTGTGGCCAGCACGATGGTGGCGAATGCCAGCGCAACCTCGGTGACCGCGGCGGCGAAGGCGTCGTATTTCAACTTGCCCGTGGCCAGATACGCCGCACTGCCGCCCAGCGCCACGAAAAAACCGGTAAAGCCCGTGAAGATCGCCGGCACGTGTACATACACGATGCGGTAGATGGCTCCCTGATTGGCTTCATCGGGCAGAACCAGGAAGATCTTGTACAGGCTGACGGTCAACATCACCGCGCAGATGGCGGTGAGCAGAAGCATTATGCGATCGCGCGTATCGGTCATCTTGGTTTACCCCACATCTTGGTTTACCCCACGAGAACAATATCAATAAATACCATGGCGAGGATGGTGTAGATGAAGTCGAACCCGGCCAGCACCCGCAGCCAGATCATGTTGCCCGCGCCGAGCGGCGTCCCGTTCATCAGATCGCTGGTCAGCGTCATGGCGGCCATCAGAGCGGGAATCAGCAGCGGATAGACCAGCGTCGGCAGCATCATTTCCCGCATGCGCAGGTTCACGGTGAGCGCGCTGAACATAGTCCCAATCACCGTCATGCCCCAGGTTCCCAGCAGCATCACCAGCACCACGGGCCAGAACTGCGCGGAAAAGTGCGTGTTATACAAGACCGCGAAAACGGCGAGCGCGGCGATCTCCACGATCATCAGGAGAAAGTAATTGGCCAAGGTCTTGCCGAAAAACACCGCCGCCACGGGGACGGGTGCCGACATCAAAGCGTCCAGGCAATCGTTCTGCAACTCGCGGGCAAAGCTGCGATTGAGCACCAGCGCTCCGGCGAAGGAAAATACCAGCCACAATAGACCGCCGGAAATGGTGCTCAATTCCTCCGAGGACGGATCGAAGGCGAAACTGAACAGCACCAGGATCACCATCGAAAACGCAAACGAGGCGTTGAACGCCTCCTTGGTGCGCAGCTCGGAGCGCAGATCCTTGGAGGCAACAGCGGCCGCGGCCCGTAAGAACGTTTTCACGGCTCAGTTTTCCCCATAGGTCCGGTAGAGCCAGCCTGTGTCCTCGACCATCTGTGACGTGCGCTCCCCGGAGAACGCCAACTGGCCGCGCTGGATCAGAGCCACGTGCGTCGCCAGTTCCAGCGCTTCCTTCAACTGGTGCGTGGACATGACGATGGTCCGCCCGGTGGCGTGCGCATTCGCCAGCAACGATTGCAGCACGGCGATCGCGCGGTCATCGAGCGCGGTGAAGGGCTCGTCCAGCAACAGAATTTCGGGCTCGTGCAGGAATGCGCGCGCTACCGCCAGCCTCTGCCGCATGCCGCGTGAGAATTCGCGCACCAGACCATCACGGACACGTTCCAGCCCGACGCGCTCGAGCCACGCCAGCGCCTGCTTTTCCGGGTTCTCCAGCCCGTAGAGCTTGGCGAACAGCACCAGATTCTCGGTGGCCGAGAGTTCGTCGTAAACAGAAATTCCGTGGCCCAACACGCCGATGCGCCGCCGTGTAGCCTCCTGACGGACGTCGGAGCCTCCCATGCGGACGCTGCCTTCCGAGGCTTTCGACAGACCCGCCAAAATGCGCAGCAGAGTCGTCTTGCCCGCCCCATTGCGGCCCAGCAGCGCCAGCGTCGAGCCGGATTCGATGCGCAACTGGATATTGCGCAGAGCCGGAAAGTCGCCGTAGTGTTTCCAGACGCCGTCTACTTCGAGCGCCGCCGCACTCACACGCGGCCTTCTTCCTCGCTGCTCACGCAGCACCCCGCCGGTAGAGCATCACGCCGCCCAGAGCCAGAATGGCGAATGCCAGTCCGAGCACCCACGGCAGTTGCGAGTAAATGCGCGGCGTCTTGATTACCACTTGAGGCGACCCACTGTCGTCACCCGCCGCTGGCGCAGGCTCGCCGCGCAGAGATCCGACGCCTTCGATCAACACGTTGTAGTCGAGCCCGGCCAGATTGTAGATATGCGCTTTGGTCTGCGGCTCCTGGCCAGCGGATTCGATGCCGTCGCCGGTGAGCGTGACCGCCGGCGGCGTCACCAGATGCGTGGCCGTTGCCGAGGCCACCACTTTGCCGGAAAACTTATCCGCCGCGGGCACAGTGTAGCTCACATCCATGCGCGTTTCGCCCGGCTTGACCGGGTAATCCGTTTTGTAGAAACCCGGCGGAGTAATCTTCACCGGCGGCCGCGAGATGGGCATGCCGCCCGGCGCGGTGATCACCACTTGTGCTTTGCCACCGGTCGCTTCCGGCAAATAAAACTGAATCGATCCCTTCGCCGGATCATTGAACGTCGTGTTGGTTTCGTTGCCCAGCACGAAGGTCTCGCTGACCCGGATGCTGTCGAGGGTGGGCTCGATCAGGATCAGGTGCTCCAGCATGCGGGCGACGCCGGCCTTGTTGGTCGCGTCATAAACCTTAACCTGGATTCCCGAAGTCGGCGACCGCGGAATAATGATCTGGTTGTAAGTTGTGCCTTGAAAGGTAGCCTGCAACAAGCCTGGTCCGGGAGGAATTTCCTTGTCGATCTTGAATTCGCCTTGCGCGCCGGAGGTCGTATTGCCCAGCGGCACCATGCCGTTCTGACTGGGCTGCACCAGGCTGATGGCGACTCCGGGCTGCGGCTTTCCGGTGGTGACGTTGGTGACCACGCCGTCCACGGCTAACAGCGGCAGCGCACAGGCAATCGTGAAGAGCGCCAGTCTCATGCCATTTCCTTTCCACACGCCCCACAAAACCTCATGGCTTCGGCGAACTCGGCCCCGCAATGGGGGCAGGTGCACGCGGTCTTGATCTCAGCGGCGATCTCAGCGACTGGGGCCGCCACGGCTTGAGCCGCGGACACCGCTGCAGCCGCGACCGGCGCGGGTCTGCCGGAAACCACTCGCTCCGCCTCGGCCACCACCACGCCCAATTCCTTTTGCAGAGCCAGCTTGGTCTGCACGTAGTCTGCATCCGAGAGCTTGCCGACACGATACTCAAACTGCAAATCGCGCAAGTTCTCGTAAATCGCAGCCTTGCGCTCGTCGAGATGTCTTGTGGGGGACACCGGATCCGGCGCCGGAATATCCTTGGCGCGAACAAATAACGTGTACAGTAACGTTACGGCAAGAACGGCGACCACGGCGAGGACGAGGCTCATCAGTCTAAATCGGCCGTGTCCTTCTCGATGCGCGCCATCAGTTCCGCGTCGACATCGGGAGCAGCCCCACCTGTTCCCGCGGCCGCTCCCGCCGCGGCCCCTGCTGCCGTAAGACCGGGCTTCGGCATGTACCGGCGGATGGTCCACAACACCACGATCAACCCCAGGCCCAGCGCAATGTACGGACCCGCGAAGCCGGCCGCGCCCGGCGGGATCACGATGATGTCCTTGCCGTTTTCGGCGACATATTGGGCCAGAATCAGGTCGTCGCTCATACCCGTTTTCTGCATGCCGAAGATCTTGGTCTTGCTGGTCTTGCACATCGGGCATCCCGGCGGCATGACGCAGGCCATGTTCTGATTGCAACCGCAACTGCACTTGAGCTTGGCCGCGACACGATTCACCGCGGGCGAGTCCAAATCGCTGGCGGTTTGCGCCAGCGCGGCCGCCACCATCACGACCAAGAGGAAACTAGTTCTGAACTTTCGCATGCTTCTTAGCCACTGCCACCACTTCGGTCCGCGGGTACATGAGGCGAGTCTTGCTCGGCACCAAGCAGATGAGCGTGCCGATCAGCACCACCCAGTAGCCGACCCAGATCCAGCTCACCAGCGGAAACACGTACGCCTGAATCACGGTTCCGTCGCCGTCGTTGGCCGCGCCCGCGAAGTTGAGATACAGATCGTCGAGGGCGCGCCGCCGGATCGTGACTTCAGAGGTGGGCTGCCGCGAAACGAAGTACATGCGGCGTTCCGGCCGCATGTTGCCCAGATCCTGGCCGTTCTTCGACACCGCGACGTTCAGGACTTCCCAGGAATAGTTATCGTTGCGCCCGGACTCCACATCGCCGATCCGCAGTTGATAAGAGCCCAGGTTCACCTTCTGCCCTTTTTCCACCTCCAACGTCCGGCTGATGTCGAACGCTTTGCCCGTGAAACCAATGAACATGAGCACCACGCCCAGGTGCACCAGGTAGCCGCCGTAGCGCCGCGTGTTGCGGTGCGTCAGTTCCACCATCGCGGACACCACGTTCTGGCCGCTCTTGGCGCGGATGGCATTCGCGCCCTTGAAGAACTCCAGGACTATGCTGATGGTGACGAAGGCGCACAAAGCAAATGACATCAAGGCGTAAAAGTGCCGTACGCCGGTCACCAGCAATACTCCGGCCACCGCCACGCCGCCAATCGTGGGCCAAAAGAAGGAACGCTTCAGGCTCTCCACCGAACTCTTGCGCCACGCAATCAGCGGACCAACGCCGGTCAGCAGCAACAGGCCGAGCCCGATCGGAATATTCACGCGGTTAAAAAACGGCCCGTCCACGCTGATTTTTTCACCGCTGACGGCTTCCGAGATCACCGGGAACAACGTTCCCCACAACACGGCGAAGCAGCTCGCCAGCAGGATCAGGTTGTTAAACAGGAAGCTCGACTCGCGAGAGAGTACGCTTTCCAGTTGCGCCTCGCTCTTGAGGTAATCCAAGCGGTTAAGAATCACGTACACGGTGGCGGCGATGCCCACCGCCAGGAATACGACGAAATACCGGCCCAGCGAAGACTGCGCAAACGCATGTACCGACTGCACCACGCCGCTGCGCGTCAAAAACGTTCCGAAAATGCACAGGAAGAAGGTGGAAGATACCAGTACGATGTTCCAGATCTTCATCATGCCCTTTTTTTCCTGCATCATCACGGAGTGCAGGAACGCCGTCGCCGTGATCCACGGCAGCAGCGAGGCGTTCTCCACCGGGTCCCAGCCCCAATAGCCGCCCCATCCGAGCACGGCATACGCCCAGCCTGCGCCCAATAGAATCCCCGTAGTCTGGAACATCCAGGTCACCAGCGTCCAGCGGCGCGTGGTATGAATCCAGGAATCGCCGGGCTGCTTGGTGATCAGCGAGCCGATCGCGAAGGCAAACGGCACGGTGAAGCCCACGTAACCCAGATACAGCATGGGCGGATGAATCACCATGGTCCAGTATTGGAGCAGTGGATTCAGCCCCTGGCCATCGCCGGCATCGACAACACCTTTGCCCGCCATCAGAACCTTAAACGGTTGCTCGACGAAAGAAATCAGGATCAGGAAGAATGTTTCCGTGGCCATGAGGACCGCGGTCACGTAGGGCATCATGTCGCGGAACTTGCGGCGGTTCTGAAACACCAGAATCGCGGAATACGACGCCAGAAGCCATGCCCACAGCAGCAAGGAGCCTTCCTGGCCGCCCCACCAGGAGGCGAACTTATAGGCCAGGTCCATCGACTTATTACTGTGTTCGGCGACATACGCCAGCCGGAAGTCGCCCGTCATCAGCGAGTAGACCAGCAGCGAGGCAGCTACGGTCAGCAGGCCCCACACGCAATAGACGGCGCGCTCGGCGCTCAGCACCAGGAACGGACGGCGGCCGAACTTACCGGCAATGGAGCCGAGCACGGCGTAGACGGCAAAGCAAAATGCAAGCAGGATGGCGAGGGTTCCGAGATTTTCCATGAGGCCTCTCTATCTAATACACCGCGCACAACGCATTCGCTGTGCGCTCACAAATCAAACCGCGCACAATGCCAAGCTGTGCGCTCGCTCTAATGCCGCGCTCAATCTTGACCGCGCCTTCGCGGCTCGCCGCGATCCTATAGCTTAGCTGGTGCGGACGCCCGGCGTCGCGTTCCCGTTGATCACGGGCTTGGCTTCGTACTTGGAGGCGCACTTGGCTTGGATCTTGGTGGCGTGGAACACCCCGTCGGGACCCAGCCTGCCGTCCGCCAACGCCTGCGCACCGTCCCTGAACGTATCCGGGAGCGGATCGACGCCGCTATACACGACCTTCAAACGAAGAGCGTCTTGCGCCAAAGTGAACGTCACGTCGGCGCCATTGCGCTGAATCGAATGGGGCGCAATATCCCCGCCCACGCGCAGACGCTTTTCCTTGGCCTGTTCACTAAGTTGCGCGATCTCCGCCACCGTCTTGTAATACGTCTTGGTTTCGCTTATTCCACCCACTGCGAGCCATCCGAGCGTACCCAGGATCGCGAGAATCAGAATTCCAAACTTGAAGTAATTATTCATTCAACTCACCCGCCGCTCTAGATCCACGGCTTTTCCTTCGATCTCATTATACTCCCGCGCCTGGGCCTTGGTATTGCCGTTCGGCAGAGCTGCCTGCTCACAGCATGATCGCCTCAAACGCCTTGCGCGTCTTCCTCTAAGTCCTTCCAATGCCGCTCGATGGCAGTCCGCACCAGTTGCGAACGCGTGCGCACTCCGGTCTTGGCGAATACCTGTTGCAACACGGCCTTCACCAGCGGCTCGGAAATATTCAAAGAGAAAGCGATTTCCTTGTTGGTCTGTCCGGAAAACACGGCGCGCAGAACCTGGCGCTCGCGAGGGGTGAAGGGGCGCTGTGCAGCTTCGTCCGTGGGATTCAAATTGACTTCGCGGGAGGATGGGACGGCCAGCGCTTCCGCGGCTTCCTGCCGGAGTCCACGAATGCGTTCCACCAGAAGTTGCGGGCGCTCGTGCTTGAGAACGATTCCCGAGCAACCTCTTTCCATGAGACGCGCGGCTTCAAATTTGCTTACGCCCGCTGTCACCACCAGCACCTTGCCCGAAAAACCTTGCGCCCGCGCCAGAGGCAGGAAAGCGCCGCCCTGCTGCAGCCCAAGATTGATATCCAGCAAGACCATGTCGATGTTGGCTGCCGGCAGGAGCGCGAGGCCTTCCTCCAGGGTGGCGCATTCGCCCACAACCTCAAAATCCGGTTCGCTCCCCAGCAGCCGCGCGATCGCTTCCCGGAATAGGGAATGGTCGTCGATGAGCAGGATACGCGTCTTGGCGGGCACGATCACTGATTCTCACTCCGTATAACGGGAAGATCGATCAAAAACACACATTCGCCGGCTGGCCGGATGTGGTGAAGCTCACCGCCGAAGGTCCGGATGATGGCGCGAGAGACGAACAGACCCAGTCCCGTCGCAGAGGCGCCCGGTTGAAACGGCTGGAAGAGCTGCTCCACGGCGGGGATGCCGGGCCCATTATCCGCAACGCGGATGACCACGGATTGATCCAGGGCGTACGCGGCCACGCGAATGCTGGCGGCGGGGGTGTGCTCGACGGCGCGGCGGCTATTCTTGGTCAAATTCAAGAGCACTTGCAGGAGACCCGAACGGTCCGCGCGAACCGCGGGCAGCGAGTCGGGAATTTCCCAATTTGCATCGATTCCGGCTTCGGTCAGCTCGGGGGAAATAATCGTGCGCAGCTCCAGCAGGAGATCGCTGACATCCAGGCCTGCTCCCACGCCTTCGCCGGCGTCCGCCAACTCCGCCGAGGATACGCGCAGCATGCTATCGATCACGGTCTCCAGCGCCTGGAAATCGATATTCTCGTGCAGTCCGTCCACTTTACCCAGGTTGAGCCGGAGCACGGAAGCCGCCGCCGCCAGATTGCGAAGCTCGTGCGAAACGGCTCCCGCCACGATTCTCGAAGTGCTCAAGAGTTGTTTCAGGCCGGTCTCCTCACGATCGCGAATCAGTTCGGTCATGTCGGACAGCACCACGGCCAGGCATGGTCCGGCGCCGTCATTGTAATGAGAGACGCAGGCCTGCGACAGAAATGTTTCACCGCTGCGCCGGCGGCCGGCGGCCTCCATCATGGTCTGTGCCAAGTTCGTGACCTGCCGGGACTGGCGGAGATTGGCGAGAGCGGGAAGGTAGAGCTCCGCCGAATCGCCTTCCGGAGTGCCTGAACTGAAACCCAATAGACGGCAGGCGGAAGGGTTTGCCATCCCGATCCTTCCTCGCGAATCGACCGTCAGCAGCCCGATGGGGCTCATTTCGAGCACGGCGCGCATTTCCGAGATGGCGTCGGCGCCGTGCTGCGCCTCCTGCTGGGTGTTGCGCAGGATGTCCACGGCCTTTCTGCCGCGGCGCGCCAGTTCAGCGACGAAGAGTCCTACGCTGGCATACGCGAGCAGATCCAGGCGGACTCTTTGCGTGAACACCGCGCTTCCCGGCTCACCGCCCACCGCACTGACCATCGCAGCCGCGAGCGCGAGGATGCACACCGACCACCAGGG
>SHUD01000081.1 GCA_009697505.1 Bryobacterales bacterium | reverse complement strand
GCGCTAAGTACGGGGCTTCGATCTTCCCGCGTGGAGGGGGCCGAATGCAAAGGCCGGCGGCCCTCGACCATTCGTAGATTTTCTCCAACCTCGGACCTGTCCGTTTTTCCCGGATTCATCAATGCAGCGAGAAGCGAACAATATCCGAACGGCAACGGCGCTGAGGCCGGCAACTGTGACGCGGCAGCCGCGGAACGGAGACATCCGCTTCGAGACCAGGCAGCGGGGCTTGGGCGTCTTGACCTCCCCGCAACTGAACAAGGGAACCGCGTTCACGGCAGAGGAGCGTAGCGCGCTCGGACTGACAGGCCTGATCCCGCCGGAGATCAGCACGCTCGCCGAGCAGGTAAAGTGCGCCTATGTGCAGTATGAGCGCCTGCCGGACGCGCTCGGCAAAAACATCTATCTGACCGCTCTGCACGACCGCAATGAGGTCCTGTTCTTCCGCTTGTTTTCGGAACATTTGCGGGAGATGATACCGATTGTCGACGGCTTGACCGTGGGAATGGCAATGGTTCAGTACCGGCACGAGTGCCGCCGTCCCAGAGGGGTGTACCTCTCGATCGACCATGCCAATTCGATGGAGGAAGCGTTTGCGAATCTTAAGGCCGCGCCGGAAGACATCGACCTGATTCTGGCCACCGACGCGGAGCAGATTCCGGGCATCGGGGACTGGGGCGTGGGCGGCATTGAGGTATCCATCGGAAAGTTGGCAGTCTACACCGCCGCGGGCGGTATTGACCCCAAGCGGGTTATCCCAGTGATGCTCGATGTGGGGACCAACCAGGAGAGTCTACTGAAAGACCCGATGTACATCGGAAATCGCCATCCGCGCGTGCGCGGGCCGCGTTATGATGCGTTTATCGATGACTATGTGCGAATCGTAACCCGCTTGTTTCCGAAAGCTCTGCTGCAGTGGGAAGATTTTGCGCCGGGCAACGGCATGCGGATATTGAAGACCTACCGCGACAGGATCTGCACGTTCAACGATGACGTGCAGGGAACGGGGGCGATCGCGCTGGCGGCGGCGATTTCGGCGGTCCGGGCATGCGGGATGCCTCTCCGAAAACAGCGTGTCGTGATCTTCGGCGCGGGTACTGCCGGGATCGGCGTCGCCGGCCAGTTGCTGGATTCGATGGTCCGCGAAGGGCTGTCGAAGGAGGACGCGGCAAATCGTTTCTGGTGCGTGGACCAGCAGGGGTTGCTGACCGCGGGGATGGCGGCCCAGTTGCGCGACTACCAGTTGCCTTACGTTCGACCGGACAGGGAGTGCAGCCGCTGGAAACACGAAATACATGGGGGAGTGGGATTAGCGGAAGTCGTTCGACGGGTCAAGCCAACGATGCTGATCGGAGCGTCAACGGCGTCAGGCGCGTTTACGGAAGCAATCGTCAGGGAAATGGCGGCGAACGCGGAGCGGCCGATTATCTTTGTGTTGTCGAGTCCGGAGGCGCAGGCCGAGGCGAACCCCGCCGACCTGATTGCCTGGACTGGCGGTCGCGCGCTGGTGGCCACCGGAAGCCCGTTCCCCCCGGTAACATATAAAGGCTTGACCTATGTGATTGCGCACGCCAACAACGCGATGCTGTATCCGGGGCTGGGGCTCGGCGCGATTGTCTCGCGGGCCAGCCGGATCAGCGACCGGATGTTCGCGGCGGCGGCGAGCGCGGTATCGAGTCTGGTTACGGTCCGCCAGCCCGGAGCATCATTACTGCCCCAGATCGACGACCTGCGCAATGTTTCATCGACGGTGGCAGTCGCGGTCGCCGATGCGGCGGTGGCCGAGGGCCTCTCCAGCGTTACGTTCGACGAATTGGAACAGCAAGTCCAGGAAGCAATGTGGCGGCCCGAGTACCGCCGGATTGGAGCCGCCTGATGCGGTGTATCCCCCTTTTATTGTGGAGCCTCGCCGCCACACAGGGCGCGCCGCAAGCCACCATTTCCGTCAATGTCGAACTGGTCGTTTTGCAGGCCACGGTGCGCGACCGCTCCGGCGCGCTGGCGGAAGACTTGCAGCGGCGAAATTTCACGGTATTTGAGGATGGAGCGCGGCAATCGATCTCGGTGTTCCGCCACGAAGATCTCGCATTGACAGCGGGCCTGGTAGTGGATCATAGCGGGAGCATGCGCGCCAAACTGCCCCAGGTAGTCGCGGCCGCAAGGACCTTCGAGCGCTTCAGCAGTTCAGAGGACGAGATGTTCGTTGTTAACTTCAACGAAAACGTCTCGTTGGGACTGCGGCCGCCGGGAAAGTTTTCAAACCGGCAGGAGGAGTTGGCGGAAGCGATCCTGCGGACCGTTCCGGCGGGCCAGACGGCGCTCTACGATGCCATTGCTGAAGGGCTGCGCCAACTGCGCCGGGGGAGCCGGGAGAAGAAAGTGTTGATCGTATTCAGCGACGGCGCTGACAATACGAGTAAACTTAAGCTGGACGAGGTGCTTCGCTTGGCGGTGGAATCGAATGCCGCAATCTATACGATCGGTGTTTTCGACGAGGAGGATCCGGATAGGAATCCGGGAGTCTTGCGGCGTATTTCTCGGACCACGGGCGGGGAGATGTTTATCCCTTCGCCGGCTCTCGATTTGACGGCAATTTGTGAACGCATTGCCACCGCCATCCGGCGCCAATACACGATTGGCTACTCCTCCAACCGGACTGGACCGCCGGGCGTTTTCCGGAAGGTCCGCGTCACCGCGGAGGCGCCGACGCGCGGGAAGCTATCCGTCTTGACGCGGTCCGGCTATCTTGCCGGCGGCGGCAAGTGAAGTTGCGGTTTCAAACAAGCGGACTGCGGCGATTGCTGTACTTCATCGCTTTTTCGTTGTTCGGATACTGCGGATACGTCCTGGCGGACGCGTGGTGGTTTCAGCGGGATGCGAGCGCGGCGTTTGAACGGCCTTTGAAACCCGCGCCCGAGGGTGCCGTACCGCCGCCAGTACCGGCGGCGGTTGAACGGAACGACGCAGTAGTGGGCAGGCTCGTCATTCGGCGGCTGGGGCTTTCGGTGATGGTGGTGGAGGGGACTAGCGCGAAGGCGCTGCGGCGCGCCGCTGGGCATATTACCGGTACTGCCCTGCCGGGGAATCACGGGAATACCGGCATCTCCGGGCACCGGGACACATTCTTCGCTCCCCTGCAAAACATTCGCCGGGACGATGTCGTATCGGTGACGACCCGTAAAGGGGAGTTCCACTATCGCGTCGTGTCGATGACGATCGTGCAGCCTGACGATATTGACGTACTGGCCGCCACGGAAACGGAAGTGCTGACGCTGGTCACGTGTTATCCGTTTGCGTTCATCGGTTCGGCGCCGGAACGGTTTGTCGTGCGTGCCGAAAGGGTTATTTCCGAATCAGCCCATTGATCCGCACTGAACTCCGCGTAAAAACGGGTATCTGGCGGTTCAGGGTGAAGTTGGCCTTGCTTCGCGCGCCCGCGTTTAAAAATCGGCCGGCCCTAGCCGCTGTCGATCCCGGTGAACGGTCGCGCCACCATTCGGCGGTCGAAATCCGGCGGCGACCGGGTTTTTAGCGCCGAAATGCTGGAGCGATTTTGAACCGTCACACCGGATCCATAAATATTTTTAATCGAATAAGCTAAATAGAATCAATCGGATAGCTGGAAGCACGCATTCCGCCATCCCGCAGTTTGTTGTTTTGCGCCTGCTAGATTCGAACCAGCAACGAATTCGTTTGCAACCCGCTCGTCCCTCCAAAGGGCCGGCGGGTTTTCTTTTTTCTGGAGGCTGTTTCTATGCGTTGTTTGAAATTGTGGACCTGCGTGGTTCATCTAACTCTTCTCTGCCTTGTCTCGGATCCCGTTACCGCGGCGCCCGCGCTGACCACGATCCAGGACACGCTTTACAAAGCCGATGGCACCCGCTTCAACGGCGTTGCCTACATCGAATGGAATTCTTTCCAGGCGTCGGATGCCTCGGCTGTTGCCGCGTCAAGCGTGGTTGTTCCCATTGTCGATGGCGTCCTGCGCGTGCGCCTGGTACCAACCAGCAACGCCAGCGCCGGCGCCCACTATTTCGTCCGTTATCACTCGGATGGAAGGGTCCAGTTCACCGAGACCTGGAATGTCGTTCCGTCGCCCACACCGGTCGCGCTAGCGGCCATCCGCGTCGCCAACGGCGCGGTCACGGGCGGCGGCATCCGGCCGCCCGCTTCGCTCTCCATCACCGATATCGCCGGCCTCTCCGGCGAACTCGATGCGCGCCCGGTGAAGGGGTTCGCCTTCACAACCGATCGCATCGTAAAATCCGGTTCCACCGGCGCGCTCGAATCCGTTCAGGGCAATCTCGACGACTGCATTCACGTCGATGGCACCACCGGCCCCTGCGGCAGCGTTTCCTCGGGTAACACCGGTCCCGGCTTCACCGATCAGGAAGTGCCGGCGGGCAGCGTGAACGGCTCTAACACCGTTTTCACCCTCGCCCAGGCACCCAGCCCGGCCGCCAGCTTGGAGCTGCATCGCAACGGCGTTTTGATGAAAAACGGCATCGACTACTCGGTGAGCAATTCCACCATTACCTTCGGCAGCCTTTCGGTGCCGCAAAGTGGCGACCTTTTATTGGCGTCTTATCGTTTGGCCAGCGCAGGTAGCCCCAGCGGTCTCGCAGCAGGCGCCTTGACCGGCTCCTTTCCGGCGCCGCAGATTGCCGCCAATGTCATCAGCGACTTCAACATCGCCGCCGCCGCCGGCATCGTCGAGTCGAAACTGGCTCTCCAGTACCCGACTCACTCGAACGCCAATGACCCGGCCGCCAATGAAAAGGCGGCTCTCACCGGCACTGCAGGGGGGCCATCGGCCACCAATAAGTACGTGACCGACGCAGATATCCGCATGTCCAACGCTCGGCCGCCGCAAGGCCATTCGCTCCTGGGCACCGAGCATGGCGACACCACCGCCGCGCAAGTCCAGCGCGGCGATCTGGCCGTCGGCTCCTTCGCCACCGGCGTCGCCAAATGGACGCGCCTGCCGCTTGGCGGGGCCAATCGCTGCCTGATGTCGAACGGCGTCGACGCCATCTGGAACACTTGTCTTTTCACAGGTTTCAATGCCGGGGCGGTGCCTTTCACCGGTGCCAACGGCACGCTCGCCGAATCGCCCATGCAATTCACATGGGATAGTTCCAATCGCCGCCTGTCGGTGGGCAGCAATTTGAACGCGTCGACTCTTACGGTCCACGATGGCTCCTCCACCGGCGCCACGACACTTACCGTGCGAAGCGGGCTTTTACAGGGTCAAAACCTACTCCAAGTGTGGCAAAACAGCAACGGAATGGAGCAGGCCAGCATCGGCGCGGATGGCGTCCTGGCCGTGAAATCCGTGGAAGCGGTTTCCGGCGCGACTCAAGCCGCCTGGCGTGAGACCGGTACGCCATCGGATCCGTCGGTTCGCGCCGACGGCGACGCCTGGTACAACAGTGCCAAAAAGTCGCGAAAGTCCTTTGACGGCGGGCAGATACACACCACGCCGCAAGTGCTCTGCGCCGCCAACGGAGCCGTTTCG
Source organism: Bryobacterales bacterium (assembly GCA_009697505.1). Lineage (GTDB taxonomy): Bacteria > Acidobacteriota > Terriglobia > Bryobacterales > Bryobacteraceae > Palsa-187. The sequence goes on along the minus strand of SHUD01000081.1, from coordinate 638 downwards.
GCGTCGCTTTTTGTCGTGTCCCTCGGGACCTGCTCGATTCCGGCGGGGCTGCTGCAACCAGGCGACCGGCTGGCGGTTCGCGCCACTTGGAGCCACGAAGGAACAGCCGGTTACGCCGTTCGATGGCGCTGGGGCGGGGCGGTGGCCGGTTCGGTGGCCGTGCCGGGGTCCACAAATTTGTTGGACCAAAAAGGGGAAGTCGCCCTTTACGAGGGAGGACCCGTCGTCGATGGCCTTTCCAACGGAGCGAACCTGTTTCTCGAAAAAAGCACCGAGAACTACACCAGCGGACTTACCTTTGCGTTCGAGGGCAACTCGACCGCAACGGGCGAAAGTTTGCGGTTGATTCAGTTCACCGTGATCCGTTATCCGGCGCAAAATAACCCTTAAAGATGGGCGGGGGGGTGCGAATTGACGCACTTCCCCGCCCATAAGCGCTCGTCACGAAATAACTGTGTTAATTCCGGGAAGTCCGCTCCCTGACGGTCGCGGCTCGGTACCGCATTCCGAGCCGCGACTGTCAGGGAGTGCCCATGGGCCCGCGGCCCACCAAAAAGGATGAAGGCGCGCGTGACTGGTGTCTTGGAATCAACAACTTGGATCGCGCCCTCAACGGAGCGGTTGCAACCGTTATGGCA
>SHUD01000080.1 GCA_009697505.1 Bryobacterales bacterium | reverse complement strand
CCGCAATGGGCGGGGGCATTTGGGCGGCCAACGGATACGTGGCCAGCAGTGACCCAGCCGCCGCAATCATAACAAGCGCGCGTCCGCCGAAATTCCACGTCATAACTCAACTCATAAGCTGACTACGACAGCATATCAAGTTTTTTCGATCTGCCGAGGCGGTTGGCGAAGTGCCGGGCGCCATCGCGTTCCTTCCTGGCTGCATCGACCCAGCTAACTTGGCCAGGAGGAGTCCTCCGCCGTCTTGCGCCCGGAGGTTGAAGAGGGCGCTCAGCGTGGCAATTCAAGATGTTGCGTGTCATTGCTCTCTCTCTCCCGGCTCTTCCTCCTGAAGGAGTGCTTCGGCATTCCTACGGGAGGCGCGGAGTTTGCGGACGCCGTAGCCTTCGTTGAGCCAGGCGACAAAGGCGGCAAACAGAGTGGCGACGAGGAAATGCGAGATCCGCCCTCCGGGGAACCGCGAAGGGACGAGCACAATCACCAGCAGCATCCACAAATAAGGAGGCAACACGTACCAATACCTGACGCGGCGCAGAAGACGGATCTGACGGTCGTACCGATCCAGCAAGGCAGCGTGATAGGACCTGACATCGGCGGCCGCATCGAGCGGCGGTGTCCCGCGATGACTACGCCACAGGAAGATCATCACGAAACCCGCGGCGACAAGCCCCGCCATGGCGAGAGGCCGCCTGACAGGATCGAGCGATAGCCACAGAAACCAGACAATCAACACCACGCCTGCCGCGTATTCACGTCTGTTACGCCACAAAATCTTACGGTCGAACCTCTCGACCTTGGCCGCTATCTCGCGCGCTAACTGCCCGGAATTGATGGGCCCGGACAGCGAACTTTCTTGCCACATCTGAATGAGCTCCTTTTCCTGATCGATTGGCTCCTGATCAAATTTCATCCGCGCACCTCCTCTCCCCGCAGGTGGATTGCGAGCCGGTGACGAATCCGCGTGAGCCGCGTAGCGATGCTTCCTGCGCTGAACCCTGTCACCCCTTCGATATCAGCGGCAGTCATTCCTTCCAGATACAACACGATAATCTGACGGTCGGGCAACGGCAAGTCTCGAATCGTATTCCAAAGCCGACGCAGTTGCTCGCTGTCAATTGCCTCGACCTCGGGGTTGCTCCCGCTGGCGGGCTCGATGCGTGGAGCCACCGTCTGCTCCCGCGATGTAGCTGATGCCGGTGTTGTGAGCGACGCGATAGACCCACGTCCGCTCACTGGACTCCCCGCGGAAGCGCGGCAACGCGGCCCATAACGCCAAGGTGATTTCCTGAAGCAGATCGTCGCCTTCGGCTCCGTCGCGCTCCACCGCGAGAGGTTGTGGAATCTGGTGTTTCAAAGAAACATCAATCCGGCAACCGAGCCAAAATGATCGCGCGTCTAGCGCAGCAGCCCGGCGCGCTCCGGAAGCGCGTTCGGGTCCGGGTCGCGGCCTATGAAGGAGCGGTAGAGAACCTGCACCGCTTCCGTGGAAATTAAACGATCCCGTACCGGGTAGCGCGGTTGACGATGCGTTGGCCGGTTCTACTATCGATCCAGGATCGGTTTCGCTAAACTAATCGAGATGCAAAGGTTCACGCCGCTATTGTTGTCGACGATCTTTCTGTGTATCGCGCTTCACGCCCAACAGCGGGCCCGCGTGGAGGGGGATCACTCCAAAGTCCCACCCGCGAGAGTTCCGTCTCCGTACATGAGTGCTGCCGACATTCAGATGGCCTTGAACAAGCTCGACCCAAAGCTGGTCTCGTCATACGGGGGCGGAGCGGTCAGCGTCGCACCAGGAATGAACGTGGTGGTGCGGCGTCGAATGACGGGCCCCCAGTACGCCATCACGCACACTCGCGAACTCGAGTACATCGTGGTCACAAAGGGCAGCGGCATCCTGGTGACGGGCGGCCTACTCATCCCGCCTACGATCGACAGCGACATCTATCCCAATCCGGACCCCAACGCCACTATCCGCAGCCTTAGCGGCGTCAAGGACGGTGCGGCACGGAAAATCGGCGTAGGGGACGTTATCGTCAATCCCCCGGGCACGCCGCATTGGCTCAAAGAGATCGACGGAGTGATCGAATACGTGGAGATCCGTATTCCCAACGTCCATCCTGCCCCTGGTGTTGAACGCGCGGAAATCGCTCCTGCAAAGACAAAGTAGTTTCACAAGTGTGTCGGACAGTGTCTGGCGCGGTCTCAACAGCGGTTCGCGCCGGGCTAGCGCAGTAGCCCGGCGCGTTCCAGAAGCGCGTTCGGGTCCGGGTCGCGACCCATGAACGATCGGTAGAGAACCGCCGGGTCCTCGCTATCGCCGCGGGCCAGGATCTTGTCGCGGTAATCGCGGCCGGTCGATTCATCGAAGACCCCTGATTTACGGAAGCGCGTGAAGGCGTCGGCGTCCAGCACTTCGGCCCACTTGTAGGAATAGTAGCCGGCCCCATATCCCACGGGATTCGCGAAAAGGTGCGTAAAGCCGGCGACCATGGCGTAGTCCGGCGGCAGCGCCGTTGCCGCGAACGGGGCCAGTTTCTCGCGCGCATACTGGATGGCATCGGTGACCCCATCCCATTCGCGATGCAGGGACAGATCGACGAACCCGAACCCCAATTGACGCATTTGCGCGTTGGCCGCGCGGAAGGTCTTGGCGCTCTTCATCTTCTGGAACAGATCTTCGGGGATGGCCTCGCCCGTCTTCCAGTTCCGCGCGAACAGGTCCAGCGACTCGCGCTCCCAACACCAGTTCTCCATGATCTGCGAAGGGAGCTCGACAAAATCCCATGCCACGCTGGTGCCCGCCAGGCTGCGGACCTCCACGCGGCTCAGCAGGTGATGCAGCAGATGACCGAATTCGTGAAAGATGGTTTCCGCTTCGCGATGGGTGAGCAGCGCGGGCTTGCCGTCCACCGGCGGCGTGAGGTTACCGCAGATCAGACCCAGGTGCGGATGGTTCTCGGCGGGATTCCCCGTGAGCAGCGCGTCCATCCACGCTCCGCCGCGCTTGTTCTCGCGCGGAAACCAGTCGGAGTAGAAAGAACCCAGGTACTGCCCGGAAGGCGCGTCGTGGATGGCGTGGCTGCGCACCTGCGGGTCCCAGCCCGGAACGCCCGATTCTTCCGAGACGCGAATTCCGAACAGGCGGCTGAAGATCTGGAACATGCCCTTCACAACACCGTCCAGCGGCAGGTAGGGGCGCAGGGCCTCCTCGTCGAAATCGTACAGCGCTGCGCGTTGTTTTTCGGCCCAATACGCCACATCCCACGGCTGGACCTCCCGCCCGGCGAAATCGCATAGCTCGGCATTCTCTTCCGCGAACCGGCCTTCGGTTTTCGCCCGAAGATCGGTGAGGAAATTCTGGGCGGTGGCGCCGGAATGCGCCATGCGGTCGTCCAGAACCAGGTCGGCGAAGTCCTGGAACCCGAGCAGCCGGGCCCTTTCCCTGCGAAGTTTCAGGATCTGGGCCATGAGGGGCGCGTTGTTGAAGGGTTCCACCGCCGCGCGCGTGCTGTAGGCATGCCACACCTGCCGGCGGACTTCGGCGTCGTCCAGGTACGTCATTACCGCCAGGTAGCTGGGGGCTTGCAGGGTGAAGCGCCACCCGGCCTTGCCTTTCGATTCCGCCGAGGCGCGCGCCGCCGAAACAGCCGCGGGCGTAAGACCCGCTAGTTGCGATTCTTCGGTGAGGATCAACTCGAACGCGTTGGTGGAATCCAACACGTTTTCCGAGAACTTGGTGGTTAATTCAGTCAATGCGACGTCGATTTCCTTGAGGCGCGCCTTTTCGGCGGGGTCCAATTCCGCTCCACGGCGCTTGAAGAAGTCGATGGTCTTTGTCCGATAGCGCTGCCACGTACCCTTAAGTGCCCGTCCCGCTTCGGTTGCCGCATAGCGCCGGATGGAATTCCACAGATCTTCATTCAGGGGCAGGCTCGAATAGAACGAGCTGACTTTCGGTTGCACCGCATTAAAGGCCGCGCGGAGCTCCGGCGTTGTCGCGACACTCTCCAGATGCCGGACGACGTTCATCGCGTAGTCCAGGCGCTCCGTCATGTGGTCGAATGCGTGGAGCGGCCGGTCGCTCGCAATGGTCTGTTCCAGGCGGCGCCGTGCGTCCGCCAGTAATTCCTCCATGGCGGGCTCGACGTGCTCGGCGCGGATCTGGTCAAACGGAACGCGAAATTGGATTTCAAGAAGAGGATTCATGGGGCGGAAATTTAAGCGTAACAGCGTAGCCACACAGCGCGGCGGCCAGAGCCGGACCCGCCCACGGGAGCAAAGGATGATGGAACAGGGCCGCGGCGATTAACCCCGCGGCTGCGATCCCCACCAGGCCGGCGAGCCGCGCCCGGCCGCCAGGCGAGAGGCAAAAGAACACGCTACAGGCCAGGATGCCGGCAGCTTGCAGAACCGATTTCCAAGCGCTCAAGACGCGCAGACGGTCAAGCATGGCCGGCTGGACCGCCTGAAGACCGGTGTCGACAATTTTGAGGATCGACGCGTTTTCCAGGATGTCGAACAAGGCCGCCGCCCAGGCAAGCACCAGGATCGCGAAGGCCACGCGCCGCACTCGCGCCAGAGCAGCCGCCATCACTGCAAACAGCGCCCCATAGGCCGCGATCAATACGAAATCCACGAATTGCTTGACGCGCATCACCTCGCGATCCGGGCTGGGGGCATCGCTCAAAATCGCGTCCAGCTCCTCTATCCCACGGATGGTCTGGAGCGCGAACACCGGCACCGCAATTCCGCGCACGGGCCGCGAGGCGTTCGTGAAGACAGGCCTGCCCGCGGACACCACCGTCAACACCAAGCACGCCGCGGCTAACAGCCACGCCGCGCGTTCCATCGGATGGTACCGGTTAAGGAGGCCGACGATGCGGCTCATGCCAGTGCGCGCGCGGCGTCGAAGGCGAAATACGTCAGGATGACGTCGGCGCCCGCGCGGCGGATGGAAATCAACGACTCCATCATGGCGCGATCCTGGTCGATCCAGCCATTGCGGGCCGCCGCCATAATCATGCTGAACTCGCCGGATACCTGATAGGCGCCGATTGGCACGGGGAAACGGTCCTTGGCCTGCCGGATCAGATCAAGATAAGGGAGCGCCGGCTTGACCATCAAGAGATCGGCGCCTTCTTCCAGGTCCAGCTCCATCTCATGCATGGCCTCCCGTCCGTTGGCGGGGTCCATTTGATAGCTGCGCCGGTCGCCGAATTGCGGCGTCGATTCGGCGGCTTCGCGAAACGGGCCATAAAATACACTGGCGAATTTCGCCGCATAAGCGAAGATCGGCGTGTTTTTGTATCCGGCTCCGTCCAATGCCTTGCGGATGACCCCCACGCGGCCGTCCATCATGTCCGACGGCGCCACCATATCCGCGCCCGCTTCGGCGTGAGAGACGGCGGTCTTAGCCAACCAGTCAAGCGTGGCGTCGTTGTCGACATCATTGCCCACCACCTTGCCGCAATGGCCGTGGCTGGTGTATTCGCAGTTGCAGACATCGGTCATTATCAGCAGTTCCGGCACTGCCGCCTTGACCGCGCGCACGGCGGTTTGGGTAATGCCGTCGGCCGCGTAGGCTCCCGAGGCGCGCTCGTCCTTGGATTCCGGAATGCCGAAAAGAATGACTCCCCCGATACCCAACGTGTGAGCGGTTTCACACTCTTTGACCAGTTCGCCGATCGAAAGCTGCGCGTGCCCCGGCATGGAACCGATGGGTTTACGCACGCCCTCGCCTGGGCAGACGAAAAGCGGCAGCACCAGTTGGGATGGCTCCAGCCGGGTCTCCCGCACCAGGCGGCGCATGGATTCCGAGACACGCAGGCGCCGTTTGCGATGGACCGGGAAAGGCATACTTACACGTTACCCTAAAGCTGCGATAAGGCGGGATACGCTCTGCCTGGCGTCCGCTCCGTGCCATTCCGCGCACCCGCGGCCAACGCAGCGCGCTTAACATAGCCGGTCCGTCGGGCGAGTCGCGGCGGCAAAGAAATACTCCCAAGTTTATAGACACCTACTTAAATGTATTTATGTGTTGACTGGCAACTGAAGTAGAAATATGATACATAATAAATGTCATATATGACTCAGAATGCCACCGGCACCTGCACGGACCGTGCGGATTGGGCAAGCATTGTGGAGCGTATCCGCGGTGGTGATCCAACCGGAGCAGAGTGCCTATACCGCACTCTAACCGATAAGTGCAGCGCGCGGCTCCGCTGGGGCTTGGCGGCGCAAGGCGTTGAGGACGGCTTGCAT
>SHUD01000079.1 GCA_009697505.1 Bryobacterales bacterium | reverse complement strand
AGCCCGCGCAATCGAATTTGGACATTGCGTCAGTGGTCCAAGTGTGTTGAAGTGAAAGAGAATGAAATCCCCTAAGTTCCTGCTATTGCCGCTAGTTGTGATGCTCGCGGCGTCGTGCAGCCGGGACCCCAAAGTACAGGCGCGGCGGTGCTCGTGCCGGTTCTGGAAGAACTGTTTTGGCGAGTCTGGCTGATGTGCTGGCTGATTGTGCCGGACTTCCGCCAGATCGCGTTGGGCGCATACTCGGCTACCTCCTTCTGGGTGGTCGCGGCCTTGTTTGCCAGCGAGCACGGACCGTACTGGGATGTAGGCCTGGTGGCCGGCATTGTGTTTAATTTCTGGATGATCCGCACCAAGAGTCTGGGAGATTTGATTCTGTCGCATGCCGTCGCGAATGTGTGTCTGAGCGCCTATGTGATCGCGGCGGGGAAATGGGAATATTGGCTGTGACGGAAACCACGCATTCCATGGAACGGATTCGCGCCGGCGCGTCCGCGGCTGCCGCGAAAGTGGCGCTGTTCGATTTTGACGGAACCATCTCCGTGATCCGTTCCGGTTGGGTAGACGTGATGGCGCCGATGATGATCGAGATACTTCTGGATCTTAAGACCGGCGAAGCGGAGAGCGAGTTGCGCACGATCATTCAGGAAATGATCTGGCGCACCACCGGGAAAGAGACCATCTATCAGATGATGGACTTCGCCGCGCATGTGGCCCAGCGCGGGGGGGCTCCGCTGGACGCGCGCGAGTACAAGAAGATGTACCTGGACCGCCTCTGGGATGTCATCAAAGGCCGGATTGACGACTTGCGGCAGGAGCGCGTGCCGCCCCAGCAATACATGGTGCCGGGAGTCCGGCAGTTGCTCGAAGGCCTGCGGGAACGCGGCCTCAAGATGTATCTGGCCAGCGGCACCGATGAAATTTACATGCGCGAAGAAGCCCGGCTCTTGGGCGTTGTCCCCTTTTTCGCTGGCGGCGTTTACGGCGCGCAAGAAGACTACCAGAGTTTCTCCAAGAAGATCCTGATCCAGCGCATCCTTTCTCAGACCGACGTGCGCGGCGAAGAAATTGTCGGCTTCGGCGACGGATATGTCGAGATCGAAGAAGTGAAGCTGGTGGGCGGAGTCACCGTGGGCGTAGCCACCAAGGAACCGGCGTGCGCGGAAGTGGACGACTGGAAGCGGCAGCGCCTGATTGGCGCGGGCGCCGATTTCATTGTGCCCAATTATCTGGGCCACGAAAAGTTACTGCACTCGCTGTTTGCTTTGTGAACACTCTCGCTGTTGACATCGGCGGCACCAAACTTGCCGTTGCATTATTTGAAGGCGAGCGCATGGCGCGGCGCGAAGTGCGGCCCACCGATCGGGAAGCCGGCCGCGACGGCACGCTCCGTCAGTTGGAGGAAATCACTCACGTTTGGGCGCGTGAAACCCCTATTCACCGTTGTGGAATTGGCTTCGGCGGGCCCGTGGATTTTACGCGGCAGCGGGTGGCGCTCTCCACGCACGTCGGCGGCTGGCAGGATTTTGCGCTTCCGGAACATGTGCGGCGGATGGTCAACGTGCCAGTCGTGATGGATGTCGTGATGGATGTCGTGATGGATAACGACGCCAACGTGGGCGCTTTAGGGGAAGCCGTCTACGGCGCGGGTCGGGGCGCGCTGCCGCTGTTCTATATGACGCTGTCGACCGGCATCGGAGGCGGCATCATTCTGGCGGACGGCCAAGTCTACCGTGGCGCGGATAGTTGGGCCGCCGAAATCGGCCATCTGACCATTCGCCCCGATGGTCCGGAATGTCTGTGTGGAGCCCGCGGCTGCCTGGAGCGCCTGTGTTGCGGCCTGTGGCTGGAGCGCGATTACGGCCGCTCACCCAGAGAACTGATGCAGGACCCGGCGTTCGTGGAGCGTTACGTGGTGGACCTGGCCCAGGGACTTAAGTGCGCGGTGATGCTGCTGAACCCCGCGCGCATTGTGATCGGAGGCGGGATTGCCAATGCCGGAGACGCCCTGTTCGTGCCGCTGCGCAAAGAACTGCGCCGTCAAGTAACGGCATGGTCGCGCGCGCGGCTGGATGTGGTCCCGGCGCAACTCGGGGACGACAGCGTGTTGTGGGGAGCGTTGGCGCTGGCGGCTCTGTCCGGTAGAGATCCGGCGCAGTCTAGTCGGTTTTCTTGAACAGGCTGTCGAAGGCCGCGCGGGCATCGCCGGCGTTGCGCGGAGCGGGAGGTGCCGCTGCCGGCGGAGGCGCCGCGGAATCGCGCGCCACGGTCACCCGAGGCTTAAACAGCGTGCATTCGTTGGCCTGATCCTTGGCCGCAATGCGCACCGGAACCGGCTTGGTGCATTGGAAGCGCGTCGAAGGCTCGAAATACGAGCACTGCTTGCAACAATGCAGAGCGGAGTGGCACTTCGGACATTCGGCCGGGAACTCCGAACCCACCGGCAAGGTTGTGGCGCAACTGAAGCAACGGGTAGCCGCCACTGCCTGCACCAGGCGGGGCAGCCGCGGACCGGTCACGTCAATCGGCTGGCGGGGACCCTGCGGCCGCGGGCGTTCCTCGCCGCGGGAATCGTGACTGCCATTACGGTCACGGCTGGAATCACGATTAGATTCCTGATAGCCGTGTTGAGTGTACTTTCGGTCGCCTTCCATAAATATTGCTGGTTGGCACTCCTTGTTGGATCGCAGCTAGAGCTGTGTGGAGATCAGATAAATTCGGTTACGAGAGACGGCAGAGCATTCAGATGCTATCCCATGAACCTGAGCGGCCCGTTTACTGCCTAAACCACTATGTACCACGGAACGGCCCGGGAATCCAGTAAAATCTTTGTGCTGACCACTTATCGGCCCGGCGCGGCCTGAACTTTAGGCCGTCTGCCACCGGCCAGCCCTCGGAAATGTACCCGAAGTTAACTCTCGGGATGATGCCACTTGATGGGCGCATTACAGGGGCGGTTCAGCGGATCGGAATAGTGATTCGGGCTGAGCCGCACCGCAAATCCCAGTCTTCCGCTGGTGTGGGGCGCGAAATCGCAGCCGAACGCGATCACCGTTCCCTCTTGCCCTTTGGGGGCGAGCGCGAGGACCTGGGTTTCCTCCAAATCTCCCCGCGGGCCGATCCGGCCAACCAGCGCCTCGGCGAGCACGTCGCCCGGCGTCAAACCTGCCAGGTCAATGCGCGCCTCGAGCGGCATCGAGGTTCCCGTGGTTACCGTGGACGCCCTGCCGATTCCGGCGTCCAAGATGCGGACTTCCGGCCAGCGCTGACGAAGGCGCTGGTTCCAACTGGCGTACTGGCGGGCCGCCGAAAAATTGTCGCGGGCCATCGCCTCATAGGCCCGATGCGCCGGGTCATAGAGCTGGGACCGGTAATCTTCGACCATGCGCTGGCAATTGTAGTTGGCGCTTACGTAACGGAGACTCTGCCGCAGGCGGCACACCCAGCGGCGGGGCACGCCCTCTTCGCGCGTCTCATAGTACAGCGGGACGATTTCATTTTCCAGGATGGAATAGATGGCGGCGGCATGTACTTCATCGCCGTCCGGGGAGTGCGGTTCGCGGTTACCAATCGCCCAGCCTCCGGAATCCTCGGCGGCTTCATCGAACCAGCCGTCCAGTACGCTCAGGTTCAGCACACCGTTGATACCGGCCTTGATGCCGCTGGTCCCGCAGGCCTCTTCGCCGCGGCGCGGGGTGTTCAGCCACAAATCCACGGCCTGCACCAGTTCGCTAGCCACTTCGATGCCGTAGTCTTCGACAAAAACCACGCGCCCGGCCAGGTCGGGGTCCTTGGAAAACTGCACAATTTCGCGTATGAGCGCCTTGCCCGGCAAATCTTTGGGATGCGCTTTGCCGGAAACCACCAATTGCACCGGCATCTTGGCATTGGCCAGGAGCCGCTTCAGCCGCGCCAGATCGCGAAATACCAGGGTGGCCCGCTTATAGGTGGCAAAGCGGCGCGCGAAGCCGATGGTGAGCGCTTCCGGATCCAGTAATTCTCCCGCGCGCTCTACTTCCGATGCCGGGGCGTTGCGCGCCAGGGCGCTGGCTACCGCGCGCTCGCGCACAAAGGCCACCAGTCTGCGCTTCCGTTTGCGATGAGCTTCCCACAGATCGGCCGCGGGGATCTCGTTGATGTGATCCCAGGACTCCGCGGAGATTGCGCCCTCCCGCCAATCCGCCTGCAGATATTGATCGTAGAGATTGGCCAGGTCGCCGTTGATCCAGGAAGTCAGGTGCACGCCGTTGGTGACGGAAGCAATAGGCACTTCCCACACCGGCAGATTGGGCCACAATCCCGCCCACATTTCCTGCGACACGCGCCGGTGCAGCCGGCTGACGGCATTGCGGAACGCCGATGTCTGCATGGCGCAGATGGCCATGGAAAAGGGTTCGTTGGGTCCGGCCTCAGCGGCTCTTCCCAAGGCCAAAAACGTCTCAAACGGGATACCCGCATTCTGGCAGTAAGCGGCAAAGTGCTCGCGGATCATGCCCCCGTCGAAGCGATCCAGACCGGCCGGCACCGACGTGTGCGTGGTGAAAACGTTATTGATTCGGGATGCCGCCAGGGCTTCCTCGAAATTCAGGTTTTGTTCAGCCATCAATACGCGAATGCGTTCAATGGCCAGGAACGCCGAATGGCCCTCGTTCATGTGGTAAACCGTGGGGTGCAATCCCAGCGTCTTCAAGGCACGAAGGCCGCCGATGCCCAAGACGATTTCCTGATGGATGCGCTTGTGGTTATCGCCCCCGTACAACTGGTTGGTGATTTCCCGGTGCTCGGCCGCCGCGTTCCGCGGGATGTTGCTGTCGAGCAGGTATAACCTCACGCGCCCGACATCGATCCGCCAGACCTTGAGAAAAACCTCGACGTCGGTGAGCACCACGCTGACGATCAGCTCGCCTCCATCCGTGCCGGTTTCGGGCGTGATGGGCAACGAATAGAAATCGTTCACCGGCGTGTGTTCCTGCTGCCAGCCTTCCGGATCGAGCTTCTGCCGCAGATATCCGTTCTGGTAGAGCAACCCCACGCCCACCAGCGGAAGCAGGGCGTCGCTAGACGCTTTCAGATGATCTCCGGAGAGAACTCCCAAGCCTCCCGAATAGATGGGCAGGCAATCGAGAAGGCCGTATTCCATCGAGAAGTACGCCACCAGCATGTCGGACGGAACCCGGGCGGCCAGGTAGGTATCCAGCACCTGGCAGGCATTGCGGTACAAGGCCAAAAAACGGGGGTCCGCGGCGGCTCGCTCCAGTATGGCCTGCTCCAACTGGCCCAGCATGACCACCGGGTTGCGATGACTATTCTTCCAGGCAGCAGGGTCCAAACGCCGGAACACCGCTCGCACGGAGTGATTCCAGCGCCACATCAGGTTGAGGCCTAATTCCGGGAGCCGTGACAGAGCTGCCGGAAGGGCGGGACGAACGATGAATTCCTTGACGGGACGAATTTGGAAGGGCATGCGGCAAGACTGACACTTTCAGCATAACAAACCGATACTCCTTGACTCCTCAGGTTATCCTGAAAACTGGCACATGACTTACGAGCGTGAGAGATGGCGCGGCTTTCTGCCGGTTCTGATGTTTGCGGGGCTGCTGGCGGGCTGCGGGAATACTCCTCAGCCGATCGTTGTTGGTTCGCTGAACTCCACCGAACAGACCATCTTAGGCGAGATCGTGGCCCAGCATCTGGAACATCGTCTGGGACGGAAAATCGACCGCAATCCGAATTTGGGTGGTTCTCTGAACGCGTTTCAGGCGTTGCAAAATGGTCAGATCGGCCTGTACCCCGAATATACCGGCGCCATCCTAACGGAAGTTTTAAAGGAGCAGCCTTCCCAGGACCCTTCCCTGGTTTTCGAACGAGTCCGCGGTGAAATGCGCAGGATCGCGCAATCCGAGTTGCTGCCACCGCTCGGCTTCGACAACGCCTTCGTGGCCGTGATCCGTTCCGACGACTCCCACGCCGCCAAAGTGTCTAATCTCAGCGAGGCGGCGCAGACTGGCGACGGCTGGAAGCTGGGCGCGAGTATCGAGTTCCAGCAGTTGAGCGACGGGTTGCCATCGCTCATGCAGTACAAGTTGCCCATGGCGTCGGCGCCGCGCAGCATGGACGGCGAGCTGCTGTTCAAGGCGCTGGAGCAGAAATCCGTGACCATGGTTGTGGCGCGCGCCACCGATGGGATTCTTACGTCGAAAGATTGGAAGACGTTGCGCGATGACCGGAACCATTTCGCGCCCCGGCAAGCGAGTCTTCTGGTCCGGCAAAGCGTTACGTCCACGCAGCCG
>SHUD01000078.1 GCA_009697505.1 Bryobacterales bacterium | reverse complement strand
TCCGTGTGCGAAATACCACGGGTAAATGGCTGCCGATTCTTGTGGTAAACTACCGAAATATAACCCCCTATTTCAGGGGGGAATATGACAGACGGAAATCTTGATGTACTTCCAATCACTCCAATTACGTCTTATCGCGGCGGTGAAGCAGCGGGTCCGAACCGGTCAGTTGACCGAACGCCACTTGGCCCGGCTGACCGGGATTTCGCAGCCCCACATACACAATGTGCTGAAAGGAGCGAGAATTCTCTCACCTGAAATTGCGGACCTGATTCTACGGCAGTTGAATCTTTCCTTGATCGACTTGATGCAGACGGGTGATTTATTGGCAAAAATGCAGGAAACGGCCGGCAATGCCGGGCAATATTCCGAAATCCCCGTGCTGGAGGGCCGCATCGGGCCGGGCTTCCCCTTTCTTGACCGGGAGAGCCCCGCGGAGAGGCATCCATTCCTTTCTTCACGCGTTTCCGGGCTCGATCACCCGTTGGCGGCCTATTTGGGAACCGATCCGTGCATGCCAAGCGAGGTGAGAGAAGGTGATCTCGTTCTACTGGACCGGTGCGAGGAGGGACGGCACCGCCCCTCGCCCGGCGGGCTTTATGCGGTTCGCATCGACGGTCGCGGCATGATCCGCCGCGTCGGCATTTCGCGCGGAGGCCTGGATCTATTCGACGCGCTGGGGAACCTGCATTTCATTTCCGTCGAAGAAGGGAATATCCTTAATATCGTACGTGCAAGGATTGTCTGGCTCGGCCGGGAAATGGAGAGGACTCCCGATTGGAAAAGAATCGACTGAAAAAGCTCGCGGTGAAGATAGACGCACTACCCGAACGCGACACGCAGCTCGCCATGAGGGCGGAGCAGATTGACGGGTTGCGCCGCGCCGGCGCCGCGGACTTGCACCGCATCTGCGCCGAACTGGTGGGATCGATCAATTCACTGCTCAGTTCGGTTGTGGTAGAGCTCAGCCCGGATAGCTACTCCACCGATTCGTTCCACGACAGCCAGCCGAATCTGCTCCAGATAAATCTCCGGGGGCGGCTGCTGATGATCGAATTCCGGGCGACCGAGACATTGATATCCAGCGAAGAATTCCGCGCTCCTTACATCATGGAGGGCGCGGTTCGTTCGCTAAATCAGGATTATCTCGACCGCGAGGCTATCGAAGAGCAGTTCCTTTACTATTGTCTGGACCGGAAGAACGTTTGGCGGTTTTTCGATGCCCGGACTTACCGGACAGGACTTGTGGACCAGGACTATCTCGTTTCGCTCCTTGAACGGCTGGTCTGAGGACTACATCTTGCTCCGAATCACCGCTACAAGCTCTTTCACCGCGCCGGCGGATTTGTTGAGGAGCGCCTGCTCCTCATCGCTGAGCTTAATCTGATAAATCTGCTCGATCCCCATTGCCCCAAGCTTGACGGGGACCCCGACGAACAATCCGTTGATGCCATACTCGCCCTCCAGGTAGGCGCAGCAGGGGAGCACCTTTTTCTTGTCCTTGAGTATCGACTCGACCATTTCTATGGTGGCGGCCGAAGGGGCGTAGTATGCGCTGCCTGTCTTCAAGTGCTTAACGATCTCCGCGCCGCCATTCTGCGTGCGGGTCACGAGCGCGTCGATGGTCGCCTTGTCGAGAAGTTCAGTCAGGGGGATGCCGGAAACGTTGCTCAATCGCACAAGGGGAACCATGGTATCGCCGTGCCCTCCAAGGACAACGGCAGTTACGTTCTCAACGGACACGTTCAACTCGCGGGCGATAAACGTGCGGAAGCGGGCAGTGTCGAGTACGCCGGCCATTCCAACGACCCGATTCTTGCTGAATTTTGAAACCATGTACGCGGTTTGGCACATGGCGTCGAGAGGATTCGTGACGATTACGAGAATACAGTTCGGCGAATACTTGACGGCCTGTTCCGTGGCCGTCCTGACGACTTCGTAGTTCGCCATCAGAAGGTCGTCGCGACTCATGCCCGGCTTGCGTGGAAAGCCGGCGGTGATCACGACGACATCTGAATTCGCTGTCGGCTCATAGTCATTGGCGCCGGTGATGAGCACATCGTAGCCCTGGACGGGGCCGGACTGAAGCAAGTCGAGTCCCTTTCCCTGCGGAACTCCTTCGACGACATCGACCAGGACGACGTCGGCCAGTTCCTTTTCGGCAACGCGCAGAGCGCAGTTCGCGCCTACATTCCCGGCGCCCACAATGGTTACTTTTTTTCGCAAACGGATGCTCCTTACGGTTGGATGGATTGAAGCCATTACGATTATAACGTTTGGGCGCGGGCGATGGCCGAAGTACAATGGCTAAATGTCCTTGGTCGTAGTCGGTTCGGTTGCGTACGACGGCGTGGAAACGCCGCATGGAAAAGTAGAGCGCATGCTCGGCGGCGCTTGCACCTATATCGCGCTGGCCGCGAGTTATTTCACGCCTACCAGCATCGTCGGCGTCGTCGGGGACGATTTCGACCCTCAGGACGCCGATCTGCTTTCCGGAAGGAATATCGATCTCAACGGCCTGGAACGCGTACCAGGAAAGACATTCTTCTGGCAGGGCGTCTATTCGGCCGACATGAACGACCGCACTACGGTGCGCACGGACTTGAACGTCTTCGCGGATTTCAATCCCAAACTGCCCGCGGCGTACCGCGAGCATCCGTACCTTTTGCTCGGCAACATCCAACCGGCCTTGCAGCGCAGCGTACGGGCGCAGATGAACGGCGCGCGTCTGGTGGGCGGGGACACGATGAATTACTGGATCAACGATTATCGGGGGGAGCTTCTCGATACGCTGAAGGAGTGGGACTTCCTGCTCATCAACGACAGCGAGGCGCGGCTGCTATCCGGGGAATCGAACTTGCGCCGCGCGGCGGCGAAAATCGTCGAAATGGGCCCACACACGCTCGTCGTAAAGCGCGGAGAATTTGGCGCGCTCCTGTTTCAGAAAGACCGTTATTTCAGCGTCCCGGGCTTTCTCCTCGACATCGTGCTCGACCCGACTGGCGCAGGGGACTGTTTCGCGGGAGGATTCATCGGATACCTCGCCGAACAGGGGATCGACGCCGCCTCCGGTAGTATCGACCACGCCGCAGCGCGCCGCGCGGTCATCTATGGGTCTGTGATGGGAAGCTTCTGTTGCGAAGAGTTTGGCGTGGACCGCTTCCGGTCGCTGACACGCGGCGAGATCGATGCCAGGTTCCAGGAATTCAAAGCCTTCACGGAATTCTAACGCGCTTGCCGCGGGTGCCGCGGCCGCTCTACTTTCCGTGCTAAGCGCTTCGGCCGTATGGTTTTGCGAGCGCCAGGGATGGCTGCTCTACTACGGAGACGCGAACGCCCACTTGAACATTGCGCGTCGCGTGCTCGATTCGCGAACGCCCGGCTACGATCAGATCGGCACCGTGTGGCTGCCCCTGCCGCACGTCCTGATGCTCCCACTGGTGCATATCGATGCCTTCTGGAGGACCGGCCTCGCGGGGACCATTCCTTCGGCGGTCTGTTACATCCTGGCTGGCACGTTCCTGTTCCTGGCTGCGGGGCGAATCATCGGCGACCCGTGGGCAGCGGCCACGACGGCGGCGCTGTTCGCGCTGAATCCAAACGTCCTGTATCTTCAAACGACGGCGATGACGGAACCCGTGTTCTTCGCGGCCTTCATGGCGCTGCTGTACTTCTGCGTGCGCGGCTCAGCGGTGGGCGCGGGTCTGGCGGCGATGGCGGGAACGCTCACGCGGTATGAAGGATGGTTCGCGATTCCCTTCGCCGCCGCCTGGATTCTGGCCACCGCGAATGGGCGGCGGATTCGCGCAGCGCTCGTGTTCGGAGCGCTTGCGTCGATCGGGCCCCTGTATTGGCTGGCCCACAACTGGTGGTGTTGCGGCAGTGCGCTGGCTTTTTACGACGGCCCGAACTCGCCACGCGCGATTCAGGGCGGCGCGGCCTATCCGGGGCTTGGCGACTGGCGCTTGGCGTGGTTGTACTTTCGCACCGCGGCCCAGGCGTGCGCGGGGGCGCCGCTCGCGTGGCTGGGAGTGGCGGGCGCAGGTGTACTGATGTGGCGGCGCGCCTACGCCGCGGCGCTGCTGACGCTACCCCCGGTCTTCTACGTGTGGAGCATGCACTCGTCAGGCGGTTCGCCGGTCTTTGTCCCTACGCTCGAGCCGCACAGCTACTACAACACGCGGTATGGATTGGCTGCCCTTCCGCTGCTGGCGCTGGGCGCGGGCACGCTGGTGGCTGCCGTGTCGCGCCGTTGGAGATGGCATGCTGCTGTGGCGGTCGCGGCGATCGCGACGGCTCCGTGGCTTCTGCGGCCCACGCCCGAGGCCTGGATTACGTGGAAGGAATCGCAGGTCAACTCCTCGGCCCGAAGGGAGTGGACGGCGCGGGCCGTGGAGTATCTTCGCCCGCGATACGGCGCGGGAGAAGGAATCTTCACAACCTTCGGGGACATCACGGGGATCTATCGCGAGCTTGGTATCCCGCTCGAGCGGACGCTCACGTGGGACAATTGGCCGCTCTGGCCGGGGGCGGTGGCGCGGCCCGAGTTGTTTTTATGGGAGCGGTGGGCGGTCGCAGTGGCGGGGGACCCGGTGCATACCGCGATTCTCAAAGCCGGCCTGCGCGGGCCGCGATACAAACTAGAAACGGCGATCGCGGTGAAGGGCGCTCCCGTGATAGAGATCTACCGGCGCGACAGTTCGCCTGAGGCGCTGGCAAGTGAGGCGGCCATACCCGCGCGGGGGCGCGACGCGCCGATGCCCGGCATTACGATTCGACAACGATAGCGATCCGCGCATTGCGTGAGGCAGCCTCCAAACGATAGACTTGAGTCATACGCTCGTTTTCCCCGATCGTCTAACGGTAGGACAGCGGCCTTTGGAGCCGTGAATCGTGGTTCGAATCCATGTCGGGGAGCCAACATTTTTCCTTCCTAAATTCCTGCCTCGTTTCTGTTGACGCCATCGTTGCGCAGGCGGCTGCGCATATGCCTCACATTCTTTGACTTCTGCGACTTGTGGCCATTCTCCAGTTGGAAACTCATCGGCTTGGAAACCGGCCCGAACCCCCTGGGTTTGGCTTGGGACCCCGCCTTTCCGGTGCGAATTCTCTGTCTTCTCTTGTTGACGCCTCGCTCATGTTGACGGGTGTCCGGGCCGGGGTCCGGCCTGATTCGATTGCGAACTCCGTAGTTGACGCCCCCTATTTCGAACTCTTGGTTGACAGCCCATCCAGACTGGCGCGAAGGAAATAGTGGACAGTTTTTCAACGCGCTGAGTATTGATTGATAGGGACAGTTTTGCAGATGCGAAGAAAACTGCGCCACGGGGTGGACAGTTTTCGAACTTCTGGCGTATATAGTACACGGACGCGATCGCACGATCGTTTCCACGACACCAGACAGCCGGACGACCGTCAAGCGGACTCCGTTGTGGGTGCGGATCGTCAATCGGGACGACCGGCCACTTCGAGTTCGTGGTCGTCAACCCGGTCGGCTGGTCCCCACCTGCATCAACTCCCTGGCTTGCTAACCGGCGCGAAGGAAGCGTACATGGACACGAGGTTGACACCTTTGGAGAAGACAGAGAAACCAATCAGCATCGCCGCCGAGGTTGCTCGGCTGGCCAGAATGACCGTACCGGAGTTGCGCACACGGCACGCGGAGCTATTTGGCGAGGTGGCGAAGTCGCACCACAAAGAGTTTCTGGCGCGGCAGATCGCCTGGCGGTTGCAGGCAGAGTCGGAGGGCGGGCTGCCGGACGAGACCCGGCAGCTTGCATTGGCCGTCGCGCGGGATGCTCCGCTGAGAATCAGAATTGAGAGCGCCGCCGCGCACGGTGCGGCGGAGGCGGACCGCAGCGCAACCACACGTCTGGCCAGCAACCACGACATCCGCCTGCCGATGCCAGGAGGCTTGCTGGCTAAGGAGCACAAGGGAGAGACGCACGTCGTGAAGGTGCTCGACAACGGCTTCGATTACGACGGGCGGCTCTACCGATCTCTGTCCGCCATCGCCCAGGAAATCACGGGTACGAAGTGGAATGGGTATCTGTTCTTTGGAATCGCGAAGGAGGTTGCGCATGGCCGCCGCTAGCAAATTACGTCCGATGCTGACGGCAATCCGCTGCGCCATCTACACGCGGAAGTCCACCGACGAAGGGCTCGACTCCGATTTCAACACGCTGGACGCCCAGCGCGAGTCCGCCGAGGCGTTCATCGTGAGCCAGCGCCATGAAGGCTGGCTGGCGTTGCCCCAGAAGTACGACGACGGCGGTTTCACCGGCGCCAACATGGAGCGGCCGGCAATGAAGCGGCTGCTGGACGATGTGCGGAGCGGTTTGGTGAACTGCGTGGTGGTCTACAAGGTGGATCGCTTGACGCGATCGCTTCTCGACTTCGCCCGCATCATGGAAGTCTTGGACAAGCACGGCACCACCTTCGTCTCGGTCACGCAGCAATTCAACACCACCGCATCGCTGGGCCGCCTCACGCTGAACATCCTGCTCAGCTTCGCGCAGTTCGAGCGGGAGATGATTTCCGAACGCACCCGCGACAAGATGTCGGCGGCACGGCGCAAAGGCAAGTGGGTCGGCGGGAATCCGGCGCTTGGCTACGACGTGCATTCCGACGGCGGCTCGCTGGTGGTGAATGCGGAGGAGGCCGCCCGCGTGCGCGCGATCTTCGGGTTGTACCTGGAGCATGGTTCCCTGCTCCCGGTGGTGCGCGAATTGGACCATCGCGGCTGGACGCTGAAAGGTTGGACCACGCGCGAAGGCAAGACGGTCGGAGGC
>SHUD01000025.1 GCA_009697505.1 Bryobacterales bacterium | reverse complement strand
GCGGCGATGATGCCCAGAGCAGGCGGCCAGTACATTTACCTGCGCGAGGCGTTTTCCCCGATGTGGGGTTTCCTCTACGGGTGGACGCTGTTCGGCGTGATTCAGACCGGCACCATCGCCGCCGTCGCGGTGGCCTTTGCGCGCTACCTCGGTGTGCTATGGCCGGCGATTTCGGAAAGCCATTACATCGTGGAGCCGGTCTTCATTTCAGCCGGCTACGCCGTCTCTCTTTCGACCGCACAGTTCGTCGGAATTCTCGTGGTCTTGTTTCTCACCTGGACCAACACGAAGGGCATCCGCTACGGCAAGCAGGTGCAGAATCTATTTACGGTGGCGAAGATCGGTTCGCTGCTGGGGTTGATCGGACTGGGCATTCTCTTCGGCTGGAACCGGGAAGCGGTCGCGGCGAACTTTGGAAACCTGTGGAACCCGCGCGGATTCACGCCGAGCGCGCCTGGACTCACGCCGGAAACGTTTTTCGGCCTGCTCGTGGCCCTCTGCGTGGCGCAGACCGGATCGCTGTTTTCCGCCGACGCCTGGAACAACATCACCTTCACCGCGGGCGAAGTCCGCGAACCGCGCCGCAACGTTCCTCTGTCGCTGGCCTTCGGAACCGGCATTGTCATCGGCTTGTATTTCCTCGCCAATATCGCCTATCTGGTGGTGCTGCCGTTCGATAAGGTCCAGACGGCGCCGCTGGACCGCGTGGCCAGCGCGATGGTTGGCGCGGTGTTCCCCACCGTGGGAGCCGAGATCATGGCCGTCGCCATTATGATCTCGACGTTCGGCTGCATCAACGGAATGGTGCTGGCGGGCGCGCGTGCCTTTTACGCGATGGCTCAGCACAATCTGTTTTTCCCCGCCGCGAAGAGCATCAACAAAGCCCAGGTTCCCGGCGTGGCGTTAGTGCTGCAAGCGGCCTGGACCGCGATCCTGGTTCTGCCGCGCACCTTCGATCCGGCGACCGGCAAATTCGGCAACCTGTACGGCAACTTGCTGGATTACGTCATCTCCGCCGCGCTCATCTTCTACATCCTGACCATCGCCGGAGTCTTCGTGCTGCGCAAGCGCCGTCCTAATGACGAGCGTCCCTACAAAGCGTTCGGCTATCCCTTCGTCCCCGCGCTGTATATCGTGGGCGCCTCGGTAATCCTGGTC
Organism: Bryobacterales bacterium; assembly: GCA_009697505.1. Lineage (GTDB taxonomy): Bacteria > Acidobacteriota > Terriglobia > Bryobacterales > Bryobacteraceae > Palsa-187. The sequence continues at coordinate 34,159 of SHUD01000025.1, read as the reverse complement.
CTGCTGTTCGCCTACCGCGCTTCGACCACGGTCCCGGGCCTGGTGATCGTCATGGCCGGCGTCCCGGTATATTTTTCCCTGCGCCGTCCGGCGCGCTAACCTAGGAGCATGCGACTTCTATCGGGGGGCCTGGCCCTAATTCTGCTCGCGCAAATCTCATTCGCAGACCAATTCACCATGAAGGACGGCGACCGCATCACCGGGGAGATCGTCAAGAAAGAGGGTGACATCCTCACCGTTAAAACCATAAACTTCGGCACCGTCACCATGCGCTGGGACGATATCGCGACGATTCGGACCGACCGGCCCGTCAACGTGGTGCTTCCCGACGGCAAGACCGTGAAGGAGAATCTGGAGACGCGCGATGGCCAGATTCAGGTGGGCTCGCAAACCCTCGCCCCCAAAGATGTGGGAACCTTGCGCAACGATGACGTGCAGAAGGCGTATGAGAGACTCCTGAATCCCGGCCTGCTCGACTTGTGGACCGTAACCGGCAGCCTCAACCTGGCCGGCACCAAGGGGAACGCGGAAACCTCCACGCTCACCACGCCGTTCAATTTCGTGCGCGCCTCGAGTACCACGCGGACCACGGCGTACTTCAACTCGATCCGCTCGAGCGCCACAGTCGATGGAGTCGACGCCCAGACCGCGCGTGCCGTCCGCGGCGGCTGGGGATACAGCCGGAACGTGCGGCCCAAGATTTTCGGCAACATGTTCAACGATTTTGAATACGACAAGTTCCAGTCCCTGGACCTGCGCGTGGTTATCGGCGGTGGCGTGGGCTACCAGATTTGGACTCGCGATACCAACCGGCTTAGCGCGGTTGCCGGTATCGCGTGGAACCGGGAAGCGTTTAGTCCGGCCGCTGCCGCTGCGTTCACGCGGAATTCGATGGAAGCGTACTGGGGCACCGACTTCAACCATAAGCTCAATACCCGCACGACGCTGGCGCAGACCTTCCGCATGTTCAACGGCCTGACCAGCGGCGGCAATTACCGCGTCAATTTCGACATGAGCGCGTCGACCCAGATCGTCAAGTGGCTGAGCTGGAACATCGCCTTCAGCGACCGCTATCTGAGCGCACCTGTCTTCGGACGCAAGAACAACGATTTTCTCTACAGCACCGGCGTCGGATTCGTGTGGAACCGCTAATCTTGAGGGAGGGGCTGGAAAATTCCCTTTGGTGTTGGCACACGGCGCACGGGCTGGGCTCCGCCTGACGTCTGTTGTGTGACAGCGGCAATCGCGGGCAAACCGATGGCGGTGTCGTAGCCGGCCTCCAGCGTCGTGGCCGATGCGCCCGTGAATTGCAGGATCTCGACTGAAGAAGGCTCTGCGCCGCCGTCAATCAGGATCTTAAAAATGCCCGCCGGCAGCGGCGTGGTGATGACTTGCGACAGCAGCGCTCCGTATGTGCCTGCTTCGCCGGCAGAGCCGTCCGGCAATACTTGAAACCCGGGAATTTGCGGCGTTACTCCGCTCCCGGCCAAGCTCCCATTTCTGTCGAAAACCCGAATCCGGTAGCTGGTGGCAACCGATCCTTGGTTGTAGACCACGAAGGAGACTCTTTGACTGCCGCCGTCGTCAACTCCCGCGCCAGACCACTGAGTCCAAGAATCTTTGTCCCAAGCGATGGGAGCCGCCATGGTCCAGGAAAACCGCGGCAGCGCCGAATAGAACAATTGCGGCTTGAGTGTCTCGCAAGTAACGGAGTTCGGACAGTAAAACACCGCATACACTGTGCCGGTGGCCGTCGAAGCATAGTTGGGCGCTGCACTGGTTGTCCCCAGCAGACGGAGTTCGGAAGGCTGATGCGCGGCCAGAGCAAATTTCACCTGCCTGCCGGAGGAACGCGCCGATGCCGCTCCCCTGGTGGTGTCCAGCGACAGGTTGTTACCGTTGTTGTCGTAAAAGGTGTAATCGGCGCCAATGGCGCCAAAACCCGGAGCCGCCACGCGAATGTAACTGTTCCAATCGCCACCGGCGGCAAACCAAATGAACGTGCCTGTGATGTAGCAGGAATATCCGACAGGAGTACCGGCGTCATTTCTAATCAGGACAGCCGTCTGGTTGAGCGCCGAGCAATCCGGCTGAACGGTGGACCAGTAGACTGGCCCGTTAGTCGGCTGACCATACAACGCGGTACTAGTCAGAAAGACCAATGCAAAGAGTAGAGCTACGGCATTTCGCACTGCGGAATTACCTCCCCCGGGCCCCGAAAAGCTACATTAAATAATACGCTTACCAGACCAGTTAGGTTACTGTGCAAACATTCTCCCCATCGCGTCCCTTCGGCTGCACGAATCGCGAAGTCTCTGTCGTGGGACAAGGAACGTGGAACTTGGAGGCAGGCGATCGCCCAAGTGCAATCGCAACGCTGCGCCGCGGACTCGACCTGGGCATGACTCACATCGACACCGCGGAGATGTACGGCAGCGGCGCCGCCGAGCAACTGGTGGGCGAAGCCATCGCCGGACGGCGCGGTGAAGTGTTCCTGGTTTCCAAAGTTCTTCCGCATAACGCTTCGCGCACCGGAACGATTTCCGCCTGCGAAAAGTCGCTGAAACGGCTGCGCACCGATCACCTGGATTGCTACCTGCTGCATTGGCGCGGACAGTACCGCCTGGAAGACACCATTGCTGCCTTCGAACAGTTGCACAGCGACGGCAAGATCCTCTCCTGGGGTGTGAGCAACTTCGACGTGAGCGATCTCGAAGAAATCGCGGCCATCAGTGAAGACATGGCCTGCAACCAGGTCCTGTACCACGTCAAAGAACGCGCCATCGAGCACGCCGTCATTCCCTGGTGCCAGAGACACGGAGTCGCCGTGGTGGCCTACAGCCCCTTCGGGCAGGGCGACTTCCCCGCGCCAAAGAGCGCCGGTTGGCGCGTGCTCGAAGAAATCGGCGCGGTGCACGGAGCCACGCCGCGTCAGGTCGCGCTGCGGTTCCTCCTTCGCAACGCAATGACCTTCACGATCCCCAAGGCTGCCACTCCCGAGCATGTCTCCGAAAATGCCGGCGCGAGTGCGTTGCCGTTGAGCGACGCTGAGATCGCGCGCATTGACGCGGCGCTCCCCCGCGGCCCGCGCCGCCGCGGATTGCCCATGCTGTAGGGCTCGTCGCTCTCTGGAGTAGACTGATAGTCCAGACCTGATGAGAGCAAGGAGCTTTTGATATGGACTCGCTACACGGTTATTCACGGCGCACGTTTTTGGGCGGCGCCGCAGGTTTAGGAATTGCCGGCCTCGGCTTAGGCGCACTGGCTGGCCCGCGCCTCCACGCGCAGACCCGGCCGCATCGCATCGACGTCCATCATCATCTGTTTACGCCTGAGTTCCGCGCCGCGTCCGCCGCGGTGGGCGGCAACACGCCGCCGTGGACAGTGGAGCAATCGCTCGCGGAAATGGACCGCAACGGCATCCAGACCGCGCTGCTGTCGATCAACCCGCCGGGGATCTGGCTCGGAGACTTGCAGCAATCCAGGCGCCTGGCGCGCGGCGTCAACGAATTCGCCGCCAAGATGCGCGGCGACCACGCGGGCCGCTACGGCCAGTTCACGGTGATTCCGCTGCCCGACGTGGAAGGCAGCCTGCGCGAAATCGAGTACGGCTACGACACGCTCAAGGCCGACGGCATCGCGGTGATGACCAACTATGGGGACCGCTGGCTGGGCGACGCCTCTTTCGCTCCGGTCTGGGAGGAACTCAACCGCCGCAAGGCCGTGGTGTATTCGCACCCGGTGACCGCCAACTGCTGCAAGGCGATCAAGGATGAAGTTCCCGTCGGCAGCATCGAGTGGCCCACCGATACCACGCGCACGATTGCCAGCCTCGTGTTCAGCGGGGCGGCGGCGCGCTACCCGGAAATTCGCTGGATTTTCTCCCACGGCGGCGGGACTCTACCTTTTCTGTTGGGCCGTTTCCTCCGCCAGGAACGGGAGATGAAGGAGAAAGCGCAGCGCCTGCCCAACGGCCTGATGCATGAGTTGAACAAGTTCTACTACGACACCGCGCAAGCCGTTCATCCCGGTGCGCTGGCCGCGCTGCTGAAGTTCGCGCCCGTGTCCCAGGTGCTCTACGGGACCGATTACCCATTCTCGCCGGGAAACGACGAGAACGAAGGCCTGAGCGGCTACCACTTCCCCGCCGCTGATCTGGCCGCCATCGAGCGCGGTAATGCGCTGCGGCTGCTGCCAGGGGTTAAAGGCTGAGGTGATTACACGCTCTCGACGGTAAATCCAGCCGCCTCGGCTGATGCAGCCAGCTGGCGATCGTTGCAAACGAACCAGCGGCCGCGGGGTTTTCGCCTGCACCATACGAGGGCGGCGGCAAGCTGGAGTGCATCGCCGGTCTTGAGAGGGAACCGGTCCAACACAGCGAGCGCGGTGTCTTTCAACGCATCCGTCGGCTGGACAACGGCCGCGCCAGCCAGCAAAGCGGACGATCTCTCCCAGGCCACCCGCGAAGCTGCCGCGGAAATCGCGCCCTCTCTTTGCAGGCGGCTCAACGCGCTACGCACTTCCACCGGCGTGAGCCACCACGCGACCGGCGTATCCGCCCGCAACAGTTGCCTAGCGCGTGCGCTGTTTTGTCCGCGAATGCACACGCGCACCAGCGCGCTTGTGTCCCAAAAGGCCGGCATCGCGATCCTCTCTCGCAAACTCGACAGCTTTGCGAATGGCTGCCTCCGCTACGCGAGGGCTCCGTAACCCTTTTCCGATCTCGAAAAACGCATCCGCGTCGAAGCGCCGCTGCGGTGGAAGGAGGACGCCTTCCGCGACCAGAGTCTGCTCCTCAAGATCGAGATCGCCAGGCCCTAGCGGCACGATCTTCGCGATGGGCATTTTCCGGTCGTTAATGATAATTTCCTCGCCCGCGCGCACCACGTTCAAGTATGCGCTGAGCTTGTTCTTGAGTTCGGCGATCTGGACTGGGCGCATATATAGCTATTATAGCTAAGTTATGCCAGTAGCTCCGCGAGCAACCGCCCCGCCGTCTCTTTGCCCCGCTCGCCCACTTCACCGATGGGGCCGACGCAGCCCGGGCAGCCGGTTTCGCACGCGCAGCCGCGCAGCAGTTCCAACGCACCCTCCAGCAGCTTCCGCCGCATCTTGAACAACGGCGCGCTTTGCCCGATGCCCCCGGGATAGTTGTCGTAGAGATACAAGTTCGGCTCGAACGTTTTCAGTCCACCCACGATGGCTTCGGTAATCGACACGCCCAGATCGCGCGGGTCGCACATGACGCGCAGCGCTCCGATGGTGCGCAGCAGCGCCCCCAGGGCAACCAACCCGCTCTGCTTTTCGGTGGGCGTCAGATCTGGGAATTTCGCCAGGAACGCCTCCGGAAAGTGCAGCCAGAATGCGGTGGTATGCATTTCCTGCTCCGGCATGGACAAATGTCCCGAACCCACGTTCTCCATGGTGTAGAACTTCACCTTCTTGAAGCCCACGATCTGCCGGTTCAAACGGACCTCACCATGTGCCGCGCCAGCCCCACCGATGTCAACCGACTCGAACGCTTCCAACTCTTTCACCTGGGTGTAGTCGATGGCGTCGGTGAAATAATCGGAATCCACCTGCCGCACATAGGCCTTGCGGCCGTCGTAGTCGAAGCGCTCCACCTGGAATTGCCGCGCGTCGTGCAGATAGATGGCTTTCTCGTGCAGCGTGGTCAGCGCGGCGGTGAACGCGACTTCCCCGATGATGCGATGATCGCCCGTGATATCCACCACCACGAAGTTGTCACTCGAAATACTGCGCAGGCTCACGGCATCGGCCGGATAGGAATCCGAGGTCCAGTGCCAGGAGCCGCTCGAGTGATGCAGAAGTTTCAAATCGGCCAGGAACTGGCACATTTCACTTGTGTCGTGGGCGCCGAACTTCTCGCCATCGCGCACCGGCAGCTCAAACGCCGCGCATTTCATGTGATTGAGCAGGATGTCGAGATTGTCCGGATTGATGAAGGCATGCTCCGGCGGACGTTCAAAGAAATACTCCGGATGTTCAATGATGTATTGGTCGAGCGGCGCGCTCGACGCCACCAGCACCGCCAGCGCCGTGGTCTGCCTGCGCCCGGCGCGGCCCGCGCGCTGCCACGTGGAGGCGATGGTCCCCGGATACCCGGCCATCACGACAGCGTCGAGTGAACCGATGTCGATTCCCAATTCCAGCGCGTTGGTCGCCACCACGGCGCGAATGTCGCCCTCGCGCAATTTGTGCTCGATCTCGCGCCGTTCCTTGGGAAGGTAGCCGCCGCGATACCCGCGGACGCCGGAGTGATCGTTTTTCAAATACGTCAGCAGGATTTCCGTCGCCAGCCGGGAATTGGCGAACACCAGCGTCTGCTGGTTGCGGTCCAACAGTTCGCGCACGATGCGCCGCGTCTCGTTCAAGTAGCCGCGCCGGATGCCCAGCGCTTTGTTCACCACCGGAGGGTTGTAAAACACCACGTACTTTTCCCCGGACGGCGCGCCGTTTTCCGCGATCAGCTCGAAGGGCAGCCCGGTCAGCGCCTCCGCCAACTCTTGCGGGTTTGCGATGGTCGCCGAACAGCAGATGAATTGCGGCGAGGATCCATAGAATTCGCACACCCGCTTCAGCCGCCGCAACACGTTCGCCAGATGGCTCCCGTACACGCCGCGGTAGGAATGCAGCTCATCGATCACGATGTAGCGCAGATTCTCAAACGCCTTGGCCCACTTGGTGTGATGCGGCAGAATCCCGGCGTGCAGCATGTCCGGATTGGTCAGCACCACGTTGGCCCGCTCGCGAATGGCGCGCCGTGCGTCCTGCGGTGTGTCTCCGTCATAAGTGAACGCGCGCAGGCCGGAACCCGTTGCGTCCGCACCCATCGCATCCCCACCCATTGCGTCCACCGCAGCCTGGAATTCGGCGAGTTGATCTTCGGCGAGGGCTTTCGTTGGGAATAGGTACATCGCCCGCGCGCCGGGATCGGCGATCAGACGCTCGAGTACCGGCAAGTTGTAGCACAGGGTCTTGCCGCTCGCGGTCGGCGTCACCACCACCACGTTGCGTCCCGCCGCCGCATGCCCGAAAGCTTCAGCCTGGTGCGAATACAACTGCTGGACGCCGCGCGACACCAGTGATTTCTTCAGTTGGGCAGTCAGCGTTTCCGGAAATTCGGCAAACACACCCGGCTTGGCCGGCTGCCGGCGAATGGCCCGCACAGGGGACTCCGGGTCCGCCATCCACTCCTCAAACCGTGCGATCGCGCCGGCAAGCCCGGTCCGCCGCGCAAGGGTGCGATCACTCTTCTCCGCCAGATCATTGCCCTGAGCGCGGGCTGCTTCCAAACTGAGCTGCTGCATATTCGCCATTCCTTCGCCTTATATTAGACTATCCGGCGGAAGGTAGGCGCACTGAGGATGGGGAAGGGCTATTCGGTACGCTTCTGCCGCGGAATGGAAAGGCCAACGGCCTGTGCCCGTACGCCTTTGGAATACGCTGAAGTCACCTTGCCGTCTTCCAGCCGGATCACCGTAGCTTCACGGCCCTTGTCGCGGGCATAAACGTAAGTCCCCACCATGCGCCTGCGATTGGACGTCAACATGGAAAGCGCGGGATCTCCGAACTTAGTTGTCACTACTTCCGCGGGGGCTCCGCTGGAAATCTCCTCGACTGCCGGAAATGGCGGAGGATCAGGTTGCACCACGGTTGGCGGCGGTTCCGGCGCTGGCACAACCACCGCAACGGGCGAAGCCTCCACCACGGGTGCCGGCGGCTTCACGAGCGGAACCGCTTTGGGAGCCGGGGGGCTTGGCGGCGGGACGGTCCAATCCACCGGTACGGTTACCGAGGATACCGGCTGGACGGCATCCGTATGCGCCTGCCACAGCAAAAATCCGCCGATGCCGATTAGGCCAAGAACAAACAATGCCAGTCCGTCTTTCATAACGCGGACCTCCAAATCTGCGAACACTAAATCACAAGTGAGTCTAGCTTCTGCCAACTGGAGCGCGGCAACGTCAACCGCGCTCCCGCACAAATTCATAACGTTCCAGGGTCGCCGCAAACGCCGTCCCTTCTTCGCCGCGCACAACCTTTCCGATGCAACGCAGGCGGACGTTGATCCGCGCGCCATTGGCCTTCGGCAGGGTGATCAAATATTCGATCGGATCGCCGACCGCAACCGAGGTGCTGGCGGCGAACAACACTCCGCAAGAACTGACGTTCTTGGTCTCGCCCATCGACACGGGATCAGCGCCGCCGACAAGCTCGAAGGGCAATCGCAAGTCAAAGCGTTGATTCTTTCGTTGTTCCATCGTGGGTTCCATCGCGATGTTATTGAGTGTATCGGCGGAAGTCTGGAAGGTCAATGCATTGGAGTCCCATTCCAATCGCGAATGTAATGGTACTTTTTAGACTATGGAATATGTCGTGGCGGCGGCGCCGCAACCCTCGCTCCCGGTAGCTGGTACGCAAGCCCGCTATCCAGTACGCCGCGTGTATTGCGTGGGACGCAACTACCTGGCGCATATTCGCGAATTCGGCAACGACGAGAAGGCCTTGCCGTTCTTCTTCGCGAAAGCTCCGGACATGATCGTCGAGAGTGGCACTACCGTACCGTACCCGCCCCTGACCCAGAACTTTCAGCACGAGGTGGAACTGGTCGCGGCGATCGGCAAGACGGGCGCCAACATCCCGGCCGAAAAGGCCCTGGACTATGTTTACGGCTACGCGATCGGCTTTGACATGACGCGCCGCGACCTCCAGCAGATTGCCGCCAAGAGCGGCCGCCCGTGGGACATCGGCAAGTCGTTCGATCATGCGGCGCCCTGCGGCGCCATCTATCCGGTCGCGCAGGTGGGGCACTTCACGGAAGGCGAAATCAAGCTCACGGTCAACGGCCAGGTGCGGCAGCAGTCCGATGTCAACCTGTTAATCTGGGACGTCGCGCACATCATCCACCACCTGTCGCAACAAGTCACGCTCGCTACCGGCGATTTAATTTACACGGGCACGCCCGAGGGCGTCGGTCCGGTGGTTTCCGGCGACACGATCGTGGGCCATATCGCCAAGCTCGGAGAGTTGACCATACACATCGCTTAACGAGAGCATCGTATGCCTTCCAAGAAAATATTGTTGAGTTGCGCCACGACGCTCCTGCTGCTGGCCGGATGCGGGACCAAGTCCGCTTCCCGTGAGTTCAATAAATTGACAGAGGATTTTGTCTACGGCAACCTGGCGCTATCGCCGGCCAGCGCTACGCAGGCCGGCTATCACACTCACAACAGCATAGCCTTGGAAGAACTGCTGGATGATTACGGACCGGCCGGAATCGCCGCGTCCCGGCAATTCTTATCGGGGATACAATCCCGCATTGCGTTGCTGGACGAAGCCGCGCTCTCTAAAGAGGAGGCCGCGGATCTGGAAATCATCCGCAACAGTATCGGCGTCAGTCAACTGGAGCTCGAGTCCATCCAGAACTACAAGCACAATCCAACTGTTTATGTGGAGCTGGCGGGCAACGCGCTGTTTGAATGCTACATGCTGGACTACGCGCCCATCGAAAAGCGCTTCGGCCACATCATCAAGCGCATGGAGCGGCTGCCGATGCTGTTGGCGCAGGCCAAGGCGAACCTGGTGGACGCTCCGGAAGTGTGGAATCGCGTGGCACGGGAGGAAAATCAGGGCAACATCGGCCTGATCGACAAGACTCTGCGCCAAGCGGCGCCCGCCGCGCTCAAAGAAGATTATGCGCGCGCCGCGGAATCGGCCATCGCCGCTCTGCGCGACTTCAACACCTTCCTCAAAGAAACGCTCTCCAAGAAAACCAGCGACTGGCGCCTGGGCCAGGAAAAGTACGCGAAAAAATTCCAATACGTACTCACCACCGGCAAGACGCCGGAGCAACTTCTTGCCGAAGCCGAAGGCGAGCTGAAGACCACGCGGGATGCCATGGCCAAGCTGGCGGCTCCCAAGACCGTACCGCAGGCCCTGGATGAGATCGCCAGGCAGCACGCCACCCCGGACACGTATCTGGCGGAAGCCAACCGGACGCTGGAACAAGCCACCGCATTTGTGCGCGAAAAGGGCTTGCTCACGCTGCCCACGCGGGGAAACTTGAAGGTAACCGAAACGCCCGAGTTCATCCGCGGCATCTACGCCGTGGGCGGATTCAATCCGGCTCCCGCGCTCGAACCGCGGCTCGGCGCGTTTTACTGGGTCACGCCGATCCCCAAGACTTGGACCAGGGAGCGCATCGAATCCAAGCTCCGCGAATACAACCGCTTCGGCATGGAACATCTGACCGTTCACGAAGCCATGCCCGGCCACTATGTGCAGCTGGAGTACGCCAACGACGTCCAGCCGCGTTCGCGGGCGGCGCTACGCGCCATCTTCGGGAACGGCCCCTATGTAGAGGGCTGGGCGGTGTACACGCAGCAAGTGATGTCGGAGCAAGGCTACATGGCCGACCAGCCTGGGTTCAAGCTGACTTTCTATAAGCAACTTCTGCGCGTGCTGGCCAACACCATCCTCGATATCCGGTTGCAGACCATGAACATGACCGAGCAACAGGCGCTGGACCTGATGATCAAAGACACGTATCAAGAAAAGGAAGAAGCCACCGCGAAGCTGCAACGCGCTCAGCTTTCCTCCTGCCAGTTGCCGATGTACTTTGCCGGCTGGAAAGGCTGGCTCGAAGCGCGCGGGCGGATTCAGAAGAAGCAAGGCTCCGGGTTCTCGCTGCGCGACTTCCACGAGCGGGCGTTGAAGGAGAGCGCCGTGCCCTTGCCGGTGCTCAACAAATTACTGGAGTAGAATACGGGATGTTCCATCGAGGAGGCTTTATGCAACGGATACTATTGGTGATTGCCGTGGCCACGGCGCTGATTCTGACGGTGGGAGCGTTGGCCGTCACTGGACCCGCCGTGCCCAAGTACGAACCGGATCCGTTCTGGCCCAAGCCGCTGCCCAACAACTGGATGCTGGGACAGGTCTCCGGCACCGCCGTCGATTCACACGATCACATCTGGGTCCTCCATCGCCCGCGAACGCTGGACGAGAACGACCGCTATGGCCAGGCGAAACGGGCCGACTGCTGCGTGCCCGCGCCTCCCGTCATCGAGTTCGACCAGGCCGGCAACGTGGTGCAGACCTGGGGTGGACCTCCGAAGGCGGGCGAATCCTACCAGTGGCCCGACAACGAACACGGAATCTCCGTCGACTACAAGGACAATGTCTGGATTACGGGCAACGGCGATAAAGATGGCCAGATTCTAAAGTTCACCAAGGCCGGGAAATTCCTGCTGCAGATCGGCCACAACGGCAAGACCATGGGCAGCAATGAACCGGACAACATGGGGCGGCCCGCCGGAGCGGTGGTCTTTCCCAAGACCAACGAAGTTTTCGTGGCGGATGGGTATCGCAACCGCCGCGTGGTGGTCTACGACGCCGAAACCGGCGCTTACAAGCGCCATTGGGGCGCCTACGGCAAGAAGCCTGACGACGCGGCTCCGCGCACGCTGGTGTATGAAGGCGAGGGCTCGCCGCAGTTCAACCTGGTGCATGGCCTGCGCATTTCCAATGACGGCCTGGTCTACGTCGGCGACCGCTCCAACAATCGCCTGCAGGTGTTTAAGCTCGACGGCACGTTTGTCAAGGAAACCTACATCAGCCGTCCCAGTCACGCCAACGAAGGGACCGCCTTCGATGTGGCGTTCTCGCCGGATAAGCAGCAGCAATTCGTCTTCGTTCCGGACGGCAGCAACAAGAAGGTTCACATTCTCAACCGTGAGTCGCTCGAAGAGGTGGGCTTCTTTGGCGGACATGGCGGACACAACACGTTCGGTTTCTCCCACCTGCACAGCATCGCGATGGACTCCAAGGGTAACGCCTACATGGGTGAAGTGAACAATGGAATGCGAGCGCTCCGTTGGGTGTACAAAGGCAACAAGTAGGTGGAGCTTAAGGTCCCGCCTCCGTTGGTCGCGTTGATCACGGCGGCACTGATGCGGTGGCTCTCACGGCTCGCACCAGCCGCCGGATTTGAATTTCCCGCGCGAACTGTTATTGCGATCGTCTGTGCCGCCGTTGGCGTGCTGATCGCTGTGTCCGGCGCCCTCACTTTCCGGCGCGCAGGCACTACCGTCAATCCCATGAAGCCGGACAAGGCCACGTCCCTGGTGACATCGGGCGTGTTCGCGCATACCCGGAACCCGATGTACCTCGGCCTGCTCATTGGCCTCACCGGATGGTCCATCTATTTGTCGAACGCCGTGGCCTTCCTATTTCTTCCCGCATTCGTCGCGTACATCAACCGCTTCCAAATCGCGCCGGAGGAGAAAGTGCTCGCCTCTCTGTTTGGCAAGGAATTCGCGGATTACAAATCACGCGTGCGGCGCTGGCTGTAATCCGCCGCTCGATCACTTCGCGACTCCGTGTGTGATTACCACTGACACCGAACCGCAGCGGTTAACCTGCATTTCTCACACGAGATTGCTTACGGAGGAGCAGATCCCAACGTGGAGCGGGCTTTAGCCTGCGACGGGGACTGAGTCCCCGGTTCGAAGTGTGGTTATACCGCCGCGGAGGCTGAAGCCTCCGTTGCAGGCTAAAGCCCGCTCCACGCTGGGCCCCGGTATGGCTCTTTCTGATCTACCTTGGGACGTTGTGCGAAATGCAGGTTAGGGAGCGGTGGAGGATAGCCTACGGCCGGATCGGTTCCGGCATCGCGGCGCCATCGGCACGCGGGTCCGAGGCCGCGTAGTTGGTGCCGGTTTTCGAGTTGTGCAGAATCGCCTGGCCGCGCCCCATTTCCTGGGTATATTCTCTACGAATCGCGATCTGATGGCCACGTTCGGAAAGCTGCTGTAGCGTCAGCGACGGCACGCGCACTTCAATCGACACATCGCACCCGGTCGAGTTCCTCTTGGTGAAACGCGGCGCTTCCATGGCCGCCTGCACGTTCATGCCGTAATCGACGACGTTGGACACAAACTGCGCGTGCGCCAGCGGCTGATTGGCGCCGCCCATGATGCCGAAGCCGATGTGGATATCGCCGCGCTCCATGAACGCCGGAATGATGGTGTGGAACGGCCGCTTGCCGCCCGCGAGCACGTTCGGATGCTTGGGGTCGAGCGTGAACCCCGCCCCTCGATTCTGTAGCAGAAAGCCCATGCCCTCCACCGTCACGCCGGAGCCGAACTCCGCATACACGCTCTGAATCCAACTGGCCATGTTGCCGTCTTTATCGACGACGGTCAGATACGTCGTGTCACCCTGCACGGGCTGGCCGGCCGGCACCTCGCAATGAGCTCGGCCGGGATCGATCAGTTTCGCCCGCTTCTGCGCGTATTCTTTGGAAAGCAATTGCGCCACCGGAACGTCGTAGGTGCGCGGATCGGCAACGTAGCGGCGGATGTCGGCGTAAGCCAGCTTCATCGCCTCGATGCGCTTGTGCATCTCCGCCGGACTCAGCGCCGCGCCCAACGCCGTGATTGGAGTCGCGGCCGGAGACGTCTCCATGATGTTCAGCATCTCGAGCGCGGCCATGCCCTGCCCGTTGGGAGGCATCTCATAAACGCGCCAGCCACGATAGTCGATCGAAATCGGCGTCACCCACTCCGGCTCGAAGGCCGCCAGGTCCGTGGCGGTCATGGTGCCGCCCAAGTGCTGCGAGGTCTTGAGAATGGCATCGGCGATTTCGCCTTTGTAGAATACGTCGGGCCCCTTTTCCGCGACTAAGCGAAATGCCCGCGCCATACCCGGATTGCGGAACAGGTCTCCTTCGAGCGGAGGCTTGCCACCCGGAAGAAACACACGCACGGATTCCGGATTGGCTCTGACGCGTGGCAGATTAACGGGAGCGGCCCAGGACTCCTGCACCGCTTCGGAAACCGGGAATCCGCTTTCGGCATACGCGATGGCGGCCTGGAACAGATCCTTCCAGGGAAGCTTTCCGTAGCGCTGGTGCATCGCCGCCCAGCCGCGCACCGCGCCGGGGGCCGTGAAACTGTGGATGCCGGAGTCCGGCATCTTCTTCACGCCCTTGCTCGCCAGAAATTCCGGAGTCAACGCGCGCGGCGCGGAACCGGATGCGTTCAGACCCTGGAGCTTGCCGGTCTTGGCGTCCCAGTACATGGCGAACATGTCGCCGCCCAGGCCGTCTTTCATCGGTTCCACCACCGATAGCACGGCGTTGGCGGTGATGGCAGCGTCTACCGCACTGCCGCCGCGCGCCAGAATCTGCACGGCAGCCTGCGAAGCCAGCACCTGGCTGGTGGCGGCAATCCCCTGCTGCGTGATGACCTGGGAGCGTCCGTAGTTGCGGCCCTGGGCTGCCGCCGGGATATGGGTAACAGCGAGCGCGAGCCAGAAAACCCAAACTCGACGGGCAGCCGTACCCATAACCGCGAATCTCCTATTGATGAAGCTAGCGCTTGCGCTGGCCCTTAACCATCTTCTTCACTTTGCGCTTCTGCGAGCCGCGGGCCACGTCGCTGGCGCGCTTGGCCTTGGGAGTGGCTTTCTTGCGGGCAGTGCGCTTCAGCTTCTTACGTTCATCTTTGTCGGTAACTTTTTTAGTATTCATTCAATCTTGATTCCTGCGAACTTCGCAATCAATTTTTTCAACCCGTAGCCGGGGAAACTCACGGTCAGCTTCGTATCCTCGCCCGTGCCTTCCAGGCGAAGCACTGTGCCCCGGCCGTACTTGGCGTGCTCAATGGTCGAGCCCGGCCCTACTTTTTTCGGACCCAGCTTGCGGACCATTTGCGGCGCCGCAGCCGCCGGCTGCGCTGCAACGGACGGACTGGCGGGAGCCGCCGGAGCCGCCCCACCAAAAAACTGCCGGATGCTATCGACAGAATTGTAAGTCTTCCCAGTATAGAGGTTTCTCTGAGCCGATTCGCGGACCTGATAGCGTTCAGAAAACAAGTCCACCGTGCGCGCCCGCGGCAGATCGCCGCGCACCGCTTCCACCAGATTGCGCGGGACTTCGCTGAGGAAGCGCGAGGCCAGCGACACCTCCGGCTGCCCACCACCGAAGCGGCGGCGATAACGAGCCCAGCTCAAGTAAAGCTTCTTCTCCGCGCGCGTCATGCCCACGTAGCACAGGCGCCGCTCCTCTTCCATGCCGTTCTCCGAATCGAGCGACCGGCTATGCGGAAACAGCCCTTCTTCCAGGCCCGCTATGAATACGACGGGGAATTCCAGCCCCTTGGCGTTATGCATCGTAAGCAGCGAAACCTGCGCGCGCTCATCGGCCGAATCGGCATCGGAGACCAGCGCGGCGTGATCCAGAAAATCGCGCAGTCCTTCGCCGCGCTCGGACGCATCCGCTGCCGCGTTGAGCAATTCGTCAAGATTCGCCAGCCGCGTGCGCGCGTCTTCGGTGCCTTCGTCTTCGAGCATCTTGCGGTAGCCCGTGCGATCCAGGACGTCCTTCAAAGTTTCGGCTACGGGGCGCGATTCCAGCTGGGACGCGAGTTCGGTCACCAGGCGCTGAAACGCCGCCAGCGCTGCCTCGGCGCGCCCTGGAAACGCCTGCGCTTCCAGCATCTGCACGATCGCCGGCCACAGCGAGAGTTCATGCTGCAGCGCGTACTGCTCCACCTGCTCCATGGTCGTGCGGCCAATGCCGCGCGCGGGAGTGTTGATGACGCGCAGCAGGCTGATCGAATCGTGCGGACTGACCAGTACTTTCAGATACGCGAGGATGTCTTTCACTTCGGCGCGCTGATAGAAGCTGAAGCCTCCCACTACAACGTACTTTCTTCCGTAACGCCGCAACGCTTCCTCAATCTGCCGCGATTGCGAGTTGGTGCGATACAGCACCGCCACGCGCTCGCGCGGATTGCGCGCCAGTCGCGCCTCCACTGTATCGGCGATCCACAGTGCTTCGTTTTCCGAGTCGGGCGCCTCGTAGAGCGTGATTTTCTCGCCCGCGCCGGATTCGGTCCACAGCGTTTTCCCGATGCGCTCGGTGTTATGCGCCACCACGCCTCCGGCCGCTTCGAGGATGGTCTGCGTGGAGCGGTAGTTCTGCTCCAGGCGAATGGTCACCGCGCCCGGGAAGTCGCGCTCGAAATCCAAAATGTTGCGGATATTCGCCCCGCGCCATCCGTAGATCGACTGGTCTTCATCGCCCACCACGCAGATGTTCCGGCGTTGTTCGGTGAGCAGCCGCATCAGATCGTATTGAATGCGGTTGGTGTCCTGGTATTCGTCCACCATGACGAATTCGTAGCGCTCATTCAACTTCCGGCGCGTGGCGTCGTCGTGGCGCAGCAGGTTCACGGTTTCCAGCAACAGGTCGTCGAAATCCAGCGCATTCGATTCCCGCAAGCGGGCTTCGTAGCGTTCGTAAACCGTCGCAAAGCGGGTGCCCACCGGATCCGTGGCCGCCCGGGCGATGTCCTCCGGCGATTGCTGGTGGCTTTTGGCGTGGCTGATGCGTGACAGCGCCGCGCGGTGTTGCATGAACTTGTCGTCCAGGCCCAGCGCTTTGTAGATCGACTTGAGCATCGCGATCTGATCGTCGTCGTCGTAAATCGTAAACCATGTCGTGAAGCCGCGGCGCAACTGCGAAAGCGGCGCGCCTTCCCGGCGCAGCAGGCGAACACAGAAAGAGTGAAACGTGGCGACCGTGGGCCGGGCCTCTTGGGAGCCAGACTCCGGGCCGGTTAGGAGCCCGTTCACACGCTCGCGCATCTCGCCCGCGGCCTTGTTGGTGAAGGTGACGGCGAGGACCGCCCAGTCCGGTACCCGGCAAGCGCGAACCAGATGGGCGATGCGGTGGGTAATGACGCGGGTCTTGCCGCTGCCGGCCCCCGCCAGGACCAGCAACGGGCCTTCGGTATGCTCGACGGCTTCCTTCTGGCGAGGGTTCAGACCGGCGAGAAAATCCATGGGAAACCCAATTTTAGCATGGGTATCCCCTCAGGGCGCGTGAAATGACACAAAACAAAGCATCAATTTGGGCGTGGCGCGACAAGGCGTATTGTAATCTAAGGATGCATGAGCACGCCTTTCCTTGCGGATAAACCCAGTTTCGGAAACCGACAGGCAGGGTATCGCGCGAGCGGGCGGCTCACGATGCTGATTGAGTTCGCGATCATTGAAAGAGCGAAAAACGGCGACGATGGCGCCTTCAGCCAGGTGGTTCAGGCGTACCGCAAACGCATTTTGGGAACCATCGCGCGCCTGATCGGAAAGCCGGAAGACGTGGAGGACGTGGGCCAGGAAGTTTTCCTGCGCTTGTATTTTTCCCTGGATCAGTTGCGTGCTCCGGAAGTTTTTGAGCCTTGGCTGTACCGGCTGACCGTCAATGCGGCTTACGATTACATGCGCCGCCAAAAACGCCGGCCGGAAAGCCGGATGTCGGATCTGAGCGAGCAGCAGGTGATGCTGGCCGATGCCATGGCGGGGGGAAAGAACCGCGCCGAGGAAGTCCGGCGGACCAAGCTTCGCGAGATGGTGCAGTCGTTGTTGGAAGAGGTTTCCGAAGAAGACCGGATTCTTCTCTTGATTAAAGAAGTCGAGGGGTTGTCGCTCAAGGAATTGGAGCAGGTGTACAAGATCAGCGAAACCGCTCTCAAAGTCCGCCTGTTTCGCGCCCGGCAACGGGTGCTGAAGGCGTTCGCGGCGCGGCAGGAAGAAGAGAGCCCCAAAGGAGTATAAAATGGATCGCATGGACGACAAGCTAAGTTCGCTGCTGTCCCAGTATCGGGATGCGTGCCCTGGTCCCGAGTCCAGCGCGAATTTCATGCCTGAGTTGTGGTCCAAAATCGAGGCGCGCCGGAACAACGCGATTCCGCTGTTGCTGAAAAGATGGACGGAAGCCTGGCTGGTAGCCACGATCGTGCTCGCCGTGGTGATCAGTGTGTTTCTGATTCCCTACTTCCAGGAACCGCCGGCTTTAGAGGCCAGCTACGTGGATGTGCTGTCGGCGGCGGATTCGGCGGGCGACCTTGCCGTCTTGCTGCGGGGAGAAGTGGAATGAAGTTGACTCGGTGGACCGTGGCGCTTTACATGGGCCTCGTGTTTTTGTGTGGCGGCGTGGCCGGTGCCTTTGCTTTCCGCCTGTATACGGTTTCGGCGGTGAGCGCGAACGTTTCCCGGCGTAATCCCGAGATCTTTCGCAAACGATTCCTGGCCGAAATGAAAGTACGGCTGGGTCTCTCCGAAGACCAGATGGGTAAGATGACCGAGATCATGGAAGAAACCCGGCGCCGGTTTCGCGCGGCCCGCGGCACGATCGCGCCCGATATTAAAAAGATCCGGGAAGAACAGCGCCAGCAGATTTCGGAAATCCTCAATCCCGAACAGCGTCAGGAGTGGGTGAAAATCGCTGAGGAACGGGACAGAGAGCGCGAAAACAAACGGCGCTGACTCCCCCGCGGCCGGCCGCTGAGGCTAGTTCTTCTTGGCGCTGGCGGCGGCGGCGTCGCGGGCCTTCTGATACTTCTTCTGAAAGCGGTCCACGCGGCCTTCCGTGTCAATCAGCTTCTGCTTGCCGGTAAAGAACGGGTGGCAACTGGAGCAGATTTCCACGCGGATGTCGCCCTTGTGCGCGGAACGGGTTTGGAACTTGTGTCCACAGGCGCAAGTCACGTTGACTTCTTCGTAGGCAGGGTGAATTCCAGGTTTCATTGGGGATAACTCAGACTTTCTCTAAACCACCAGCTTACCATAACCCCGCCGCCCAAAATGCAAAAACCCCGCACGGAAACATAAAAGCCCCGCACAGGCCCGGGGCCCATGCGGGGCTTCCTATTCGAGACTCGAATTTCGCGTGAAGTAGCCGGTCCGGATGAGGAGCGGCTTCGTCACTGAAACGAAACCTGAAGGTCAGAGGTTCAGGATTAAGAGTCAGCCACCTCGCGCGTGGTAAGAGCTAAATAGTGATTACAACTTCCAGATAACATGTTGACTGGACCACCTCCTTCTTCAGTGATAGCCCCATATTACGGCGGCTTTGCGGTCCTGTCAAACATTTTTTGCGTCCCGCGTGACCGCGATCCAATCCTCCACGCAGCCCCGCAAATTGCCGGGATCCGCAAACAAATCCCCGATCACGGCGACCGAGTCCGCACCGGCGGCAAGAACCGCCCGAGCATTCTGGCGGGTAATTCCTCCGATGGCCACCAGAGGCCGGTTCGCCAGAGGCCGAAGACGTTTCAATTCCGCCAACCCCACCGTTGGGTCTGGATTCTCCTTGGATGCCGTGCCGAAGATCGGACCGAGCGCCAGATAATCCGCCACTCCCTCAGCCACAGCCGCGCGGAGTTGGGTTTCGTTGTGCGTGGAGTAGCCAATGATGGTATCGGGGCCCGTGATCTTGCGCGCGGCTGCCGGTGGCAGATCCTCCTGGCCCAAGTGCAGCACCGCGTTGGTGAGCACCGCCAGATCCGCGCGGTCGTTGACGACAAACGGCACTCCGGCATCGCGGCACACTGCGGCCACGCGTTCCATCGCCGCGAAGACATCGCGGGAGAAAAACCCTTTGTGGCGGAACTGTAGAATCCTGGCGCCACCGGCCAGGATTTCGCGCGCGGCAAAAGTAACGTCTACGCCGTAGCGCGCGGCGATTTCGGTATCCAGTATGGGATAAAAGGCAGGCAGGTCAAACGGCATGAGAGAGTACCAAGTCTGCGCCGGGGGTTCCCCGTTTTACGTAACGGATGACGCCGTCAGGGCCGATTAAGTAAACCGTGCGCCTTACAATGAGGCCCTTGGTCCTGTACAGCGCGCCCATCAGTTGACCCTGATCAACCAAGAGGGGGAACGGCAACCGGCTCTTGCCGATAAACTTCGCATGGCTGACGGCGTTCTGCGGATTCACTCCAAAAACCAGCGTGTTCTTTTGTTGGGCATCCGCCCAGCGGTCGCGGAACTCGCACAACTGCCGCCGGCAGACCGTGGTGTCATCACCCGGATAGAAAACCAAAACCACGTTGCGGCCGCGCAGGTCTTGGAGCGATACCGTTTTCCCGTCCTGATCCGGCAGCGAGAAATCCGGCGCGGATGAGCCCACGGGAAGAGGGTCGGGGAATAGCCACTTGAGCATGTTG
This sequence comes from Bryobacterales bacterium, assembly GCA_009697505.1. Lineage (GTDB taxonomy): Bacteria > Acidobacteriota > Terriglobia > Bryobacterales > Bryobacteraceae > Palsa-187. The sequence goes on along the minus strand of SHUD01000025.1, from coordinate 14,120 downwards.
AGCCGGGAACGCGGCGTTCCCGTAATGCTCTATTGTAATTGCTCTTGTGGAACTTCCAGGTTGAAGCTGTAACCGAAACCGCGTACGCTGCGGATGAATGCCGGGCTACCGTCGCGCTCGATCTTCTGCCGGAGCCGCAGCACGTACACGTCCACGGTGCGATCCGTCACCGCGCGGTCGTGCCCCCAGACGGCGTCCAGAAGCTGCTCGCGGCTAAAGACCTTGCCCGGCCGGCTCATCAGGAATTCGAGCAGCTTGAATTCGGTTGCCGTAAGCGCAAGCTCTTGGACGCCCAGGCGCGCGACGCAGCGCGTGCGGTCCAGTTCCAGGTCGCCCGCGCGCAGAATCTTGTTCACTGGCTTGTCACCGCGGAAGTGGACTTTCACGCGAGCGATCAACTCGCGCACAAAAAACGGCTTGACGATGTAATCGTTGGCGCCCAGCTCCAATCCCACGATGCGATCGGTCTCGGAAGCCCGCGCGGTCAGGAAAATCACCGGCGTGGCCGCCAGTTCTGTATTGGCGCGGATGGCTTTGCAGATTTCCAGACCATCCATTTCCGGCAACATCACGTCCAGGATGACCAGGTCAGGATGTTCGCGGCGGCACAACTCCAAGGCGCCCTTGCCCGTCTGTAAACCGGCCACCTGAAAGCTTTCCTTCTCTAAGTTGTACTGGATCAGCGAGTAGAGGTCGGCGTCGTCCTCGATGAGCACGATTTTCTTCATAGAATTCCTACTCACTACAGTAACCGTCCTGCTGTTACAACAATATTACAGAACGATTGCAGATCACTATTGGGGCGTTGAATTCCACCCCTATTTCTTGTGCTTGTCGAGGGCCAGAAGGGCTTCCGAAAGCCGGTTGACGGCGTGTTCTTCCGTCGACCGGCTGGCTTCGCTGCGCGGCAGGGAGGCCAGTTCCAGATGCACCAGCTCATGCACCAGCGTCAGTTCCAGATCGTTGAGAACCTCCGCGAACGGCAGCGTGTAGTCGGCCGGATCCAGGACCCATATGGTAGCGCTCTTCTTGCGCTTGTCCCAGCGCGTCCCTCCGAGCGTTTTGGTTTTAGCTCGGTCTTGCGCGCGACCACCACGGAAATGTGCCAGTCCTCCAAATGGAGGCGCTGCTGCCAAACCGCCAGCTTTTCTGTCACAAATCGTTCAGCTATTTGACTTTGCGAGGGCTCCTGCCCGAATAAGAAGCCGACGGCAAACAGTGTGAACAGGCAACTCGAGATGGTTGCCTTGTGCTGCGCCAAAACACGCCGCTTGGGGACCGGCAGCTCCATAGCCCTCAGTATGGATCCCCAAGCACGCTTTGGAAAAGAAAGATTTGATGCGGTCCATAAGCCATATTTCTCGATTTATCCACATGAAAATAAGTCGCTTGTATGGTTCTCTCAAAGATCTTCCCAGGCCCCGAATCCCCGGCGGAAGCAAAATTGCTCTTTACGGGATTGGATAAGCAGAAGGGAGAAACAGTATGAAAACCCTCAAACCAAGTGTCCTGGTTACGGGAGCGCTCCTGATGGGCGCAAGCGGTCTTGCGGCAATGAACCCGCAAACCGGTACTGACTGGATGGATCAGTGGTACAAAGCGAAGTACGGACGCGCTACCCCGATGGAAGAAGCCCGGTTGCGCGCCGAGCAGGCGGCTGTGGCGTACCGTGGTGAAGTTGCGGCGGCCGCCAAGCCGGCCACCAACTTTGAGGACTTCTGGCGCATGAAGTATGGGCGTAGTTCCCCCATGGAAGAAGCGCGGTTGCGCGCCGAGCAAGGGGTGACCGCATATCGCGAAGAAGCCGTACAATCGGCCCCGCCCGCCGATACCCGGACCGAAGAGTTCTGGCGTGCGAAGCTGGGCCGTCCGGCTGGCAAGTAGTTGCCGGAAACCATAGCGGCGGGTAATCACGACCGTACGCCAAGCCACGTTCCCAGCGGCATCGCCAGCCCGGATGGTCACCGTGTTGTTCCCTATGAGCAGGGGAACGGTGGCCGACCAGACGGCGGTGCCGCTGGCCATGCCGGCCGCTCCGAAATTATTGCTCCAGTTAACCTGCGTCACTCCTACGTTGTCGCTGGCGGTGCCTTTCAGCAGCACGGAGAACGCCGAGGTGGACATGGTTGCCGTGGATGGCGAGGTTATGGTGAGCGCGGGCGGAGTGGTGTCGGTGGAAGACAGCCAGGTCACCGTGACTGTTTTTGAAACCTGAACGGCGCCCGCGGCGGCTGTGATCGTGATCGAATTGGACCCCGGTTTCAAGGGGATGTTCAAAATGCTCCACGCCGACGGCGCTCCCATGGCCGTTCCCACGGTCCCATTCGCCGACCAAGTGACGGAGATCGTACCCGAGCCACCCGTCGCCGAGCCCGTTAAATTAAGCGTGCTGGCTGTGGTCGAAAATGGGGGCGTATTCACGGTAAGCGTCAAGGCAGCCGGTGGAGGAGGGTCCGTGGGCGTTCCATCCTGGGCCGCATATAACGTGCGGATAGCGGCCTTGTCCGTCTCCGCCAGCGCCGAAGCCATGCGGTAGTACGGATACATCACTGCATTCGGATCGTCGGCGTGGCCGAGCCCGAGCGCGTGCCCCAGTTCGTGCAAGGCCACGCTAAACAAGTCGGTGTTGGCACCCATGCGCCAAGCCTCGGCCTCGTCCAGGTGCATGTCGCCGGCAATCGGTTCCGGGTTGGGTGGCGCGGGATAGAAAGTGTGCGCCAGCACATTGCCGCGCCCATCGAATGGATAGCCGTCCCCGTGGGCGCCGCTGGCAAAGAATATGTTTACGGTTCGTGCTCCCGCCGCGCTGGCCCCGGGACTCCAGGCCACTTTCACAACCTTCGACCACTCCTGCATCGCGCGCAAGATCTCCCCTTGCGCCGCCGTCGGATCGAGTTGCGCCGTCATCTGGCTGAACACATAGCTCAGTGCCGCCGCGTTCAGGCCCGGCCCATCCCAACCGTCGCCATACACCGGAATGGATTGCGTCACCGCTCCGTTCACGGTGAGCGCTCCGGTACACGGCCGCACGGGGATACCGCGCGCTAGCTCGCTCGACGCGGGAAAAATGTAGGCCACGTCATCGAGCGCGCTCAAAGCTGCCAGCGCATCCGGAACCTGCTCGGGAGCGAGATGAAGCATCAACTGCCGCGGATGCAGATCGGGGTTGGCGATAGGTACTAAGCCCAAGTTGAGTAGTGCCGCTCTCGCCTGATCCATGTCGGCATCGCGATGAAAGGCCACCAGGAAGTAGGCACCGGCGTCACTGATGAGCGGACTGATCTTGTCCTCGGCGCGAAGCGGCCCGGCGTAGTGCGCGCCGAGCCGGCGGAGGCTCACGGGCCGGTCGATCGCTACCAGAAGGCCATTTTCCGGAACGTCGCCCAGAACCTTGATCCCGCGCCACTCCAGGGCTCCGATGAGAGCAGCCGCTGGACGGCTGCGAAATTGCAAGATGAGATGCCCGCGCCCATCGGCCGAGGCGCCCGCAATCGCGGCAATCCTCTGCGCCGGATCGGTCTCGATGTCCCTGGTTTTGAAATGCAAGACGGATTGCGCCGGCAGCGGGGCGGGAATCAGCAGGAGGAGGCAGACACACAACCGGAGAGCACAGCGCATATGATTCTCTGATCGGCCAGGCGAGAGAATTAATGCGATGGTTTTTTGCCTAGTCCCGGGGGCCTAGGAATTTGCTTAAAGATATTGCACTTCTTCTTCGAGTTGTACGCCGAACTGCCCCGACACGCGGCGTTTCAGTTCCGCGATCAGCTCGCGGGCTTGCAGTGCCGTGCCGCCTCCTGCGTTGTAAAGGAGGTTGGCGTGGTAATCGGCAACGCGGATGCCGCCGCGCTGCATGCCCTTGGCTCCGGCCTGCTCCAGAAAATAAGCGGAAGGGACTTTGCCTTCGCGAACTACATTTTCGGGAACCCGGGAACGCACGGATTCAGGAAGCTGGTCCCACAACAGATTCTTGAAGATGCTGCCCGCGCAGCGCATGGACGGCGGATACTTGGCGTTGCGGATTTTCAAGATTCCGTCCGCGGTGGCGCCGAGTTCCTGGGGATCGGCTGCATCCAGCTTCAAGGTAGCGGACAGAATGATCCAGTCCTTGTGGCGTTTGAAGACACTTTCCCGGTAGCGGAATTGGCAAGCTTGGTTGCCGATTTCGTGAACCCGCGCGCCATCATGGAAGCGGACGCTTTCCACACTCTCCTGCAGCGACCGCCCGTAGGCCCCGGCATTGCCATAGACCGCTCCGCCCACCCAGCCGGGGATTCCCGTCATCGTCTCCAGCCCCCGCAGACCATGGGAAATCGTTGCGTCGACCAGATCCTGCAACACAACTCCGGCGGCGGCGTGCACTCTTGCGCCCGCGATTTCTATCTGAGGATTCGTGTAGCGCAGCACAGCACCGGGAAAACCTTCGTCGGCGGCAATCAGATTGGTTCCACCGCCGATCACCGCGCTGGACCTGCGCGTTTCCGCGACCGCGCGAACGGCTTCGGCAAGCGCCGCCTCAGTCGAAGCATCGATCACGATTTCCGCGGGGCCGCCGAGTTCAAAGCGGGTATAACGGGCCAGCGGAACGTGCTCAAAAACGGAAAGTCCGCCGTGCTGCTGAAGGGTCGCCGCCAGGCGGGAGAGCATGCGGTCTACTTGGAGGTCTTCGAAAACAGTCCCAGCAATCCCGACAAAGAGGACGCCTTCTTCGTGGTGGGCTGCGCCTTACCGCCCAGGCGGTCCACCAACTGGACGATGCCCTTGCCAAAGGTACTGCTGGCCGGAATGGGTTTGCCGTCCATCAGGGCTTTCTGCACCCCTTCGTAGTCGCTGGGGAGCGTCTCGAAGACCTCGGTATGGAGCGCCGTGCCGATCACTTCGCGGCTCAACCCGACATCGCGCAGGTAGCGGTTGACCACCAGCCGCACCTTCCAGCGCCCGACCCGATTGGTATCCAGATCCACCAGCAGAACCCGCTTCCCTCCCACGCGCTTCCACTGGAACGCCAGATTGGATGCCAACGTGGTCGCCCCACAAGCGCCCTTGGCGGGCATAACGGAGATGACTTTCGCGGAATCCTTGCCGATCGCCTCCGGCACCGGCTGCACGCGGGCCAACTTGCCGAGGGCTGCCTTAACCTCTTCGGGCGTAAACGGCTGGATGAGAAAATCGGAAGCCCCGGCACGCAGGCACCGCAGAATAAAGTCCGGGTCGTTGCCGCCCAGCAGCGCCACCACCTGCACCTGCGCGCCCATGCGGCTCATTTCGCCGAGAAGTTGCAGCGCCTGTTCCGGATCGGAGCTGGTATCCAGAAAAACGATATTGAGAATGCCGCCACCCACCAGGCTGGGGAGGTCCCTGGGGGAAGGGTAGGACTGCAGGCGGCTCAGCGGCGTGCCGGCCAACGGAACGGCAAGCAGCGGCTCCAACTCACTCACCAGGGGTGAGTTTGGACTAATGATCACAGCTCGTCGGGAAGTTGGCGTGTCAGATGTCGCCATGAAGACAGGACCAGATCGGGAAAGGTTTCAAAGCAGTAAATCGGCTAGACCTGATCATAACATGAGAGACTCCTCTGAATATACATACTAAAAGAGTGATATCCCGGAACGATAAGTCTTGCATGACCGTACTAATCTATCACGGCCTATCCGCATAGGGACAGAAGGCGTATGGTGCAGAACACGGAAAAGACGCGACAAGAATCGGCGCGACAAGAAAAGATGAGACAAGGAAAGACACAAAAACGGTACGGCGGATTAGGATCACTATGAATCTTACAGCTAGCTCAGTAGCCACTCCAGAAACATGGGTTCCCCGCAGTGGGGCCGATACACAGAGGAGGACGGTCAGCGTGTGCGACACGCAACCGGTCACGGCGGAAGGAATCCGGACGCTGTTGGCGGCCCATCCGGATCTCGCTTTTGGCCAGGGCTTGGATTCTCTGAGCCAGGCCACGAATTTGCTTCAATTCTCCCCGCCGTCGGTTCTGCTATTGGACAAAGCGTTTGGCATACAGGTCATCCTGGAATGGTTGAGCGGACTACGGAGCGCGACTCCGCTCGACTTGACCGCGCAAACGGCAATCGTGATCTGGGGCGCTTCGGTCACCGAAGCCGAGGCGCTGCGGCTGCTGCAAGCGGGTGCGCGCGGAATCTTGCGTAAAACCGCGGGCATTCCGTCTCTGGTCGCATGCTTGCGCACGGTAGCGGCGGGAAGAACCTGGATGGAAGACTCTGTTTTCCGGGATTCCGGGCGTTTAGAGCGCTATCCCCGCAGTGAGTTGACCGCGCGCGAACAGCAGGTCCTCGGCTTAGTCGAGCAAGGGTGCCGGAACAAAGAGATTGCCTACGAGTTTGGTATCCGCCCGGGTACGGTCAAGATCCACTTGAAGCACATTTTCGAAAAGACAGGAGTTCGGGGCCGCTATGGTCTCGCACTCAACGTCCTACGGGAGCGGAGCCTGGCAACAGTACAGGGGTGAAGAGGGCGCGTGCATGCCGGTCACCCGGCGCAAGTATACACGTCCGCCGCCAGCGTTTTTGTCCCGCGCAGGCATTTTTATATTGATATGCTTAGAACGTGCGAAAATTTGCCGTTCTGATGGCCCTGGCCAGTTGCGCCGCCGCGCAGTCGCCGTTGAGCGTAATCCTCAGCAGTGAACTGGACCGGAACTTCAATGTTCTAAAGGAAAAAGGCGACCCGCCGCCATACTTCATCGGCTATTCCGTAAGCAACAACCAATCGTTTGCCATCAGCGCGGCCGACGGAGCCGTCTCCTCCCAGAATCAGAGTCATTCACGGCTTCTCGACATCACCGTGCGCGTCGGCACTCCCAAGTTCGATAACTACCGGCGCATCAACGGTCAGATCCCGCGCTTTACGGCGACCACGCAGATTGCTCTCGACGACAACCCGGCCTCGATCCGGCAGGCGGTTTGGCTGGCCACCGACCGCGTCTACCGTAACGTATCGCAGCGGCTGATCCAGATCAAAGCGGACGAAAAGCTACGCGCGGCCGCCACCGATGGCTCCGACGATTTTTCCAAGGAAGATCCGCAGGTCGCTTTTTCTCAACCGCCACCGTTGCAGTTCAACGCGGACGAATGGACGGCGCGCCTGCGTAGACTTTCCAGGGAATTCACCAAGTATCCGGGGGCGCTCAATTCCAGCGTGAGCGTGCAGGTCCAGCGCGTCGTCGAGACACTGGTCACCAGCGAAGGAACGCGTCTGGAGCATGGCCGCCTGTTTAGCCGGATCATTATCACTACGGCCGGCAAGGCCGCGGACGGAATGGACCTCCAAACCATGGAGAGTTTTGAAACCGAGGATCCCGCGCGCCTCCCCAATGACGCCACCGTTCTGGCGGCGGTGGAAAAGGCCGGCCGGAATTTGCAGGATCTGCTGCGCGCCTCGCCCGCCGACCCTATTGTCGGGCCCGCCATCCTTTCGGGCCGCGCCGCGGGTGTGTTCTTTCACGAAATTTTCGGCCACCGCATCGAAGGGCACCGCCAGAAGGACGAAACCGAAGGGCAGACCTTCACCAAGAGCGTGGGCCACGCCATCTTGCCGCCGTTTCTTTCGGTGGTCTTCGATCCCACGCTGCGGGATTTTCAGGGCACGATGCTCAATGGTTCCTATCTTTACGATGACGAAGGAGTCAAGGCGCGGCGTGTCCCCGTAGTGGAAAACGGCGTACTCAAGACGTTTCTCATGTCGCGCGCTCCGATCGACGGATTTCCCACCTCCAACGGCCATGGCCGCCGCCAGCCGGGCGCGGAGATCGTGTCGCGGCAATCCAATCTATTCGTCGAATCGTCCAAGCGGGTGAGCGACCAGCAACTGCGCCAGATGCTGATCGAGGAAGTGAAGAGGCAGAACAAGCCCTACGGCCTGTACTTCGATCAAGTCACCAGCGGCTACACCACTACCGCGCGGCGCGGCCTGCAGGCCTTTACGGTGGTGCCTCTGGTGGTGTACCGCGTTTATCCGGACGGCCGCCCGGATGAGCTCATCCGGGGCGTCAGCATCGTCGGCACGCCGCTCGCCAGCTTCGCCAACATCATGGCCACCTCGGACAGAAGCGAGGTCTTCAACGGGATCTGCGGCGCGGAATCCGGCAACGTACCGGTGGCGGCCATCGCTCCGGCCCTGCTGGTCTCGAGCATTGAAATTCAGAGGAAAGAGCGGTCGCAGGATCAACCCCCCTATCTGCCGCGTCCCGAGGCCATACCGTAATGGCTGCTTCGCGGCGTCAATTTCTGCTGGCCGGCGGCATGGCGGCGGCACTCTCTTCGAGCCTGACGCGGCTGCTTGCCCAGGGCGCTCCCGATGACGTCATCCTCAAAGCCATGCTCGATGAAATCGGGCGCTTCCAGCAATTGCGCGTAGTGGGCGGCGGCGGCGACGATGCGCCCTACTTCCTCAGCTACACCATCGACGACAACGAGATCTTCAACGTTGGCGCGAGTTTCGGAGCGATCACTTCCAATTCCCACCGGCGTTTCCGGTACCCAGGTATCGAGGTCCGCGTCGGCAGCTACGATTTCGACAACTCGGGCCACATTTTCAGTGGCTATTACAGCGGATCGCGCTATGATACCGAGCCGCTGCCAATCGACGACGACTATCTGTCTCTGCGGGAAGGCCTGTGGCTGGGAACGGACTTCGCTTTCAAGGCCGCCGTGGAGTCCATCGCGCGCAAACGCGCCTCGCTCACCAATGCCGCCGCACCCGCCGAAAAGTTGCCCGATTTTTCGAAGGCGCCGGCCGTGCAATCCCTGGCTAAGATCACCCGGCCTAAGATCGACTTGGACCCTTGGACGGCTCGGGTCACGAAGCTGTCGGCAATCTTCAATGCCTACCCTGCGGTGCTGGCCTCTGGCGTCGAGTTCCGTTTCCATTTGGATACCACCTACTACGTAAGCACCGAGGGCGCCCAACTGCGCTATCCGGGAGATATCGGCTGGCTGCAGGCACGCGGTGAAGGGCAAGCCGCGGACGGCATGATCCTGCGCGAGACTCTGCAAATCAATGCTCTGGACGTGCAGCAGCTTCCCTCTGAAGCGGACCTGCAGAAAGCCGTGACTGCGGTCGCCATTCACATCCGGGACCTGGTGAAAGCCCCGGTGGGGGAATCCTTCCTGGGTCCGACGCTGTTTGAGCCGGAGGCCGCCGCGCAACTGTTGGCCCAGCTCTTAGGCGACAACCTGCGCATTCAGCGGAAACCCGTTACCGATCCGAACCGGCCTTTGAATCTGATCGCCAGCGAGTTTGAGGGACGCATGGGATCGCGCGTTGTGCCGGAGTGGATCACCGTAATCGACGATCCCACGCAGACCACTTGGCAAGGCAAGCCGTTGCTGGGTTACTATCCGTTCGATTTCGAAGGCGTGCCCCCACAGGCCGTCACCGCGATCGACAAAGGCTTTCTGCGAAGGTTTCTGACCACGCGCCAACCGGCGCGAAATCTGCCCGCCTCCAACGGCCACGCGCGTTTCCCCGCCGGATTCGGCGCGCGCGCCGCCGCCATCGGTAATCTGTTCGTGAACGCGACGCAGACCGCGCCGCTGGCCGAGTTGAAGACGCGCTTGATGGAGCTGTGCAAGGAACGCGACAAGCCCTACGGCCTGCTGCTGCGCAAGCTGGACTTTCCTTATTCCGGCAATAACACGGAGCTGCAGGCGTTGCAGACCGTGTCGGCGCAGTCCGGTGGGTCGGTGCGGCCCGTGAGCCCGCCTATATTGATCTATCGCGTGTATCCGGACGGCCGTGAGGAATTGGTCCGCGGGCTGCGTTTCAAGGGACTCTCCACCCGTTCCCTGCGCGATATTTTGGCGGCGTCGGCGGAGACCGCGATCTTCCACTACATCAACAACGGCGCGCCTCTGGCACGCACGGGCGTGGCCGGATACATCGCCGGCACTTCCGTGATCGCTCCGGGCCTGCTGTTCGACGAACTGGAAGTCGACCGTCTCCAGGAGCCTCTGGAAAAACCGCCGCTGGTTCCGCCCCCGGCCCGGACCACGCCTTAAGCCGCCGCCATGCGTTTGCTCGGCCGCACCATCCTCCGCGAATTAGTGGTAACCGCGCTGCTGGGCGCCGTGTTGTTCACGTTCTTGATCTTTCTGTTGCGCGCGCGCCCCTTGTTCGAGTTTCTGGTGCGCAGCACCGGCCCGCATTCAACAGTCGCCTACCTGTTTTTGCTGGTGTTGCCGCAAGCCCTGCCCTTTACGGTTCCCTTGGGCGTCCTGGTGGCCACGCTGATCACCCTCTCGCGGATGTCGACCGATGGCGAAATCACAGCCATGCGCGCGGCCGGCATTCCGGGACGGCGCGTGGCGCCTCCCATCCTCTTATTCGGATGCGCGGCGATGCTGGTGGCGGCCGCTTCCTCCTGCTGGCTGACCCCGTGGGCCATTCGCGAACGCTATCGCATCGAGAACCAGTTAATTGCCGGCGGTCTCACGTCCGACATTCAGCCGCGCGTTTTCGAAGAGCAATTTCCGAATTCGATTCTGTATGTGACCGACGTCACCACGGGTATCACCGGACACTGGAGAAGAATCTTTTTGGCCGACGTGACTCCGGAAGATAACCGTCCTGGCGGAGCGCCGGAGCGGGGCGACGGGCCGCGAATCACGCTGGCGTCCGAAGCCATTGTCGTCGCCGACCCGTCCTTGAGCCGGCTGCAGCTTTCTCTGCGCAATGGCAGCACCTACGAAGCCGGCAAGGAACTTGCCGATTACCGCATCACCGCCTTCCCGGTGGGTGATCAGGCCCTGCAAGCCCGTAAACCTTCGGCGGCGCGCGCCTCCCGGCCCTCGATTGAGATGGACACACCGGCGTTGTACCGGCAGGCATATCACGACAGCACGCTGAGCCCAACCGGCAGGCTCGATGCACGGATCGAATTTCAGGAACGCCTGGCCTTGCCGCTGGCTTGCCTGCTCATGGCCTTGGTCGGAATTCCGCTCGGAATCACGCGCCGGCGCGCGGGCAAGTCCGCCGCCGTGGTGTTGACCGTGGCTCTTGCGTTTCTCTACTACATGGGGCTCATCAGCTTCATCAGCCTGGCCCGCCAGGGAACGCTGTCTCCGGAAACCGCTGTGTGGCTTCCAAATCTCCTGTTCGCGGCCGGCGGCATCATCATGCTCGCGCGTCTGGAAAGACCGGGCGATATCGATTTGATCGGAGCTCTCAGCGCGCGGTTAGGCGCTTTCCGGCCGCCCGCGCGAAAGCCACTCGAGCGGCTGGAGCCGAAAATGTGGCTCGGCCGTTTTTCACTCCTGCCGCGCCTGACGGATACCTACGTGCTTTCGGGCTTCCTGTTTTACTTCGCCCTGCTGCTGGCCAGCTTCGTGCTGATGTTCCAGGTGTTCACGTTCTTTGAGTTGCTAAGCGACATCATACGCAACCGCATCCCGATGGATCGCGTCTTGACCTATCACCTGTTCCTGACCCCCAGACTGATCTACGAACTGGCGCCGTTCGGAGTTCTTACAGCGGTACTGGTGGCCTTCGGCGTTCTCTCCAAACACAACGAAGTGACCGCGCTCAAAGCCTGTGGCGTGAGCGTGTACCGGCTCGCCGCACCCGTGCTGATGGCCGGCGTGTTCCTGAGCGGCGCGCTGTTCGCCTTTGACCACTACTGGGTGCCGGAAGCCGACCGACGCCAGGACGCCATTCGCGCGGAGATCAAAGGCCGCCCCGCGCAGACTTTCCTGCGGCCCGACCGGCGCTGGATCTCGGGTCTTCACGACCGCATGTTCTATTACAAATACTTCGATCAAAGCGAGCGCGTGATGCTGGGCGTCAACGTCTATGAGATCGATCCCGCGCGTTTTCGTCTGAAGCGCCACATCTCCGCCGAGCGGGCCCGCTGGGAGCCGAGCCTGAACGAATGGGTCTTTCAGAACGGCTGGAGCCGCGACATGAACGGCAACAACGTCACGCATTTCGATGACTTTGCCGGCGGCGCCCGCACTTTCCCGGAGATCGATGAGCCGCCGGATTACTTCATCAAGGAAGTGAAGCAGTCCCGGCAGATGAATTTCCACGAGCTCGGCGCCTATATCGGCGAGCTGCAGCAGAGCGGCTTCGATACCATCCCGCTACAGGTGCAATTGCAGAAGAAATTTTCCGTGCCTCTGTTTGCGCTCATCATGGCCATGGTTTCGATCCCCTTCGGGTTTCTGGCGGGCAATCGCGGCGCCATGGCCGGCGTGGGCATCAGCCTGGGTATCGCCATCGTGTACTGGTCGGTGGGTCAGGTATTTGAACAATTCGGCAACCTGAGCCAGTTGCCCGTGCAAATTGCCGCGTGGTCGCCCAACGCGATCTTCTCGCTCGCAGGCCTATACTTCTTCGCCCGCATGAGAACGTGACGCCCGCTACCGGTATGCTGCACCATTCATGAATACAGTGCGGAGCCTAGCCCGCTCAATCCTGAAGCCGCGCAGGTAAACTTGCGAAATCTTCCGTGTGTTGGTGATGTCATCCAGGGGATTGGCGTCAAGCACCACGAAATCGGCGCTCTTGCCCGCCGCCACCATGCCCAGGTCATCCAGGCCCATGATCTCCGCCGTCGTGCGGGTCGCCGCGACCAGCGCCTCGGCCGGCGTGAATCCCGCCGCGACCATGTGCTCGAGTTCGGTATGTGCCGTCCATCCCAGGAACTGGTCGCCCGATTGTCCGCCGCCATCGGTTCCCAGGCCGATCTTGACGCCCGCCGCGCGCAACTTCGCCACGCCGCGCTTCAGCTTCTCCCAATCCTCGGTGACCTTCGCGATTTCCTTGGGGTCTTTGCCATGGAAGCGGCGCTGCAAGCGCGCGATCTGCTCCGGCAGCACAGTCTCCGCGATCAGCGGATGCGGCGGATTGATCCACGGAATGTAGATGGGCCGCCGCGGCGTGCCGAGCACGGACAGCACGACCGTATTGGGATGCTGCTTGAACAACTCGATCATTTCGTCGTCGACATCGCTGATCATGTGCGCGAAAACGTCGATGCCCGCGCGCAGCAGTCCCTTGGCCTCCGGAGGATCAGTGGCATGCACCGCCACGCGCAAGTTGTTCCTATGCGCTTCATCGATGATGGCCCGGTACAATTCCGGACTCAGAGGCTTGATGGCCCCGCCGCGCGTATCCACCCAGGTCTTGATGAAACGCAGTTTCCGCGTGGCCAGTTCCTGCACGTTCGCGCGAGCGCCCGCCTCGGTGGTGACCACCAGGGCGTCGTGCCGCATGTTGTCCGGCGTGATCTCGATCAGCGGCGCCAGGCCGCGGCCGGCGGTCAGAAACCGCGCGGCATTGGGATGCTTGCCGGTCATGGTTTCTTCGCGAATCTGGTAGGGGAGCTCGCCGAAGTCGGTGCCCATGGCCTGGCTGGCCGCGACCCCGAAGTAGGCGAAGCGGCGCATGTGGTCCAGGATGTTGTCGCGCGTGTAATTCTGCGCGCCGCTGGTCATGTTGCGCATGTAGCCGATGTGCGAGTGGCCGTCGATCAGGGCCGGGATCACTGTCTTGCCGGTCAAATCGACGCGCGCCGCGCCCACCGGGGCTGGTACTTCTCCCTTGCGCCCCACGCGCGTGAAGCGGCTGCCTTCCACCAGGAACGCCGAGTTCTCAATGGGAGCCGCGCCCTCCCCAGTGATGAGGCGCGCACCCTCGTACAAGGTCGCCCCCGGCACCGGTGCTTGCGCGCACAGTGCAGCAGCGGAAATACAGAGAATAGTGATGGACACGGAACAGCGCATAATCACCTCGCGAAAGCGGCCTTGGGAAGCAAGAGCCATGATACCGGCCCGGGTCCCGCGGTCACAACTGCCCCCCGCTCCGGAAATGGTAAATTAGGAGTACGGTGAGGTGCGAGAGCGGTTGAATCGGGCGGTCTCGAAAACCGTTGAACCTTTGCGGGTTCCGTGGGTTCGAATCCCACCCTCACCGCCAGATAATCATGGACTTACAGGATTTTTTACCGCTTCGGGAAAAGCTGTAAAAACTCAGTTTGCTAATCCCTTGCTAATCCCGGCCGCCAGGGACTTCTGTCTCTGATTCTCGATGGCCGTCTCCATCGCGAAGTTGAGCTTCCTTGCCGCATCTTCCTGTAGGCCCGGTAG
>SHUD01000024.1 GCA_009697505.1 Bryobacterales bacterium | reverse complement strand
AATGAAATTCACGGCAGCGCCTACTATTTCCACCGCAACAGCGCGCTCGACGCCCGCAACTTTTTCGACGCGAAAGATATCGCACCCTTCCACCGGCATCAATACGGTGGCGCGCTGGGCGGGCCGGTCAAAAAAGATAAGACATTTTTGTTCGGCAATTATGAAGCGTTGACGGAGATGAAAGGCCAGTCCACTTCAATCGATACGATCTCGGCGAACGCCCGTAACGGCATTCTGTGTAATGCCGGGTCCCCTATCGTCAATGGCGTTTGCACGTCCACCTCGCAGGTCAACGTGAGTGATCGCGTTAAACCGTTTCTGCCGCTGTGGCCCAATCCGAATGGGCCGGTGAACGGTGATGCCGGCAAGTTCCTGCAGCCGTCGGTCCGTCTGGGGGACGAGAAGTACGTCATCGCCAAGTTGGACCACTACTTTTCGTCCAACACCACTTTTAATGTGAGTTATTCCTTTGACGACACGAACGTGAGCGCGCCGGATCAATACGGCTGGATCCTCCGCGTGGCGCCCTCACGCAGACAGAACGGGCTCCTTACCTTCCAGCACCTTTTTTCGCCCACCCTCATCAACAACACGCGCGCCGGCGTAACGCGCACCTGGGCTGGCAACGAGATTGACGGCCAGCCGTTCAATCCGCTGTTGACCGACAAGTCTTTGGGCTTCCGTCCGGGGATCAATCCCGGCCAGATTCAGGTGGGTGGATTGGGCAACGGCGCATTGTGGGGCGGCGTCGGCGCCGCCGGCTATAACTTATTTGGCCACACCGCGCCGCAGTTTTACGACGATCTGTCCTGGACCAAGGGCCGCCACAGCATACGCGTGGGCTTCGCCTTCGAACGCGTCCAGTCCAACCTGGACGAGCGCAACCGCCCGATCGGGTTGTGGACGTTCGGCTCGATACGGAACCTCCTGACCAATGTTCCGCAGCAGTTCAGCTCGCAATTCCCGGGCACGGATACGGTGCGCGGGCAGAGGAATTCGATCGTGGCCGGCTACTTCCAGGACGATTTCCGGATTCTTCCCAATCTCACCATCAACCTGGGGGTGTGCTATGAAATGGACACGGTGATCAAGGAGGTGCAAGGAAAAATTGGCAATCTTCGCGGTCTGAACGACCGGACCGTCACCACCGGCGATCCTTTCTACAACAATCCGACGTCTAAAAACTTCGCGCCGCGCATCGGCTTCGCCTAGGATCCATTCAAGGATGGCAAGACGGCGATCCGGGGCGGAGTCGGGATGTTCGATATCATCCCTCTGCCGTACCTGTTCGTCTTCCTGTTCCCGCGCACGGCTCCCTATTACTTGCAAGGAACGATCGACGCACCGCTGGTGACCGGGGTTCATTTCCCGAATAACGTGTTCCAATTGTTGACTCCTGCGACCTCCCAGGCGATCCACACCGAATTCACCCCCCACCGGTCCTACAAGGCCCAGTGGAACTTCAACATCCAGCGCCAGTTGAACCGGAGCCTGGCGCTGACGGTGGGGTACATCGGCTCGGTGGGAGTGCACCTGGCCAATTCGATCTACGACAACAACCAGGTGGCTCCGGAGCGGGTTCAGTTTATCAACAATCACTACGTCCTCCCCGTCCCGGCGGCGGGGCAGGCGATTCAAAAAACCACTCCCTTCTTCGGGCAGATCCGGAGTCTGGACTGGAGGGGCCACTCCGCGTATCACTCCTTGCAGACGAACCTGGTGCAGCGTCCCATGAGGGGTTTGAGCTACCAGATCGCTTACACGTATTCCAAGAGCATCGACAACGGCACGGCCGCCATCGCCGACAACGAAAGCCTGAACAGCATCGGCGGCCCGTGGGCTTACTGTGAACGGTGCAACCGCGGCCGTTCCGACTTCGATCTGACGCACAACATGGTACTGAACTTCCAATACGATGTCCCGGTCTTCGCCGCCGTCAAATCCAGCGCAATTGCCAATACGATTCTGGGCGGGTGGCAGTTGGGCGGGATCTATACGCTGCAAAACGGCGGTCTGTTTAATTTGAAGATCGCCGGCGATCAGGCCCGCACCGGAAGCACAATCGTCGCGGCGGCGCAGGGCGGACAACGGCCGGACTGGCTGGCGGCGAATCCGGGCTGCTCGGATCCCACCACCGGCAACATCGCACGCTACGTCAAGACGGAATGTTTCCAGTTCACCGCCCCCGGTGTCCTGGGCAACCTGGGACGCGACGTCTTCCGCATGCCGGTGTTCCGAACGTGGACTTTTCGGTCTTCAAGAACCAGAACGTATGGGGCGAGCGCATCAAGGCGCAGTTGCGCATCGAAATGTTCAACATCTTCAACAACACCAATCTGACGCCACAGACCTTTACCATTTTCCAATCGACCGGTGTGCTCAATCCGAATATTGGGACTCCCGCGTTCCCGACCCTGAATACTTCCCGCCAAATCCAGTTCGGATTGCGGCTGCTTTTCTGATGAGGGTTGGGCAAATCAGCGCTGGGCTGGACAGGTCGGGGCCGGATCACTCAGCGATAGATCAGTTGACAGCGAGTGCGGCTTTAAACTAGCCTGATTTTCGTCCGGCCGGATATTATTTGTGAAGCTAGGCAGTCCTGAGGAGGGCCTGAAATGGAACACATCGTATACGACCTGCTACAGAAATTTGAGGCGGGCAAGATCAACCGGCGGGAACTGGCCCGCAGCCTGACGGTAGCCGCGGGGGCCGTGGCCATGGGCGCCGCGCCGGCCGCCGGCGCCGACGAGGGCACGCTCAAGACCCTCTCCATTAACCACATATCCTACCGGGTCTCTCATTTCCCCAAAACCCGCGACTTCTACGCCGGCCTGATGGGCGTCAAGGTTTCGGGTGACACCGGAATCAAGTGCCGGCTCACCGTGGGCGAGGTGGGAATCACGCTCCAGCCGGGCGAAGACGAGCGCACCCGCAAGACGCCCATGATCGACCATATCGCCTACAACATAGACGCCACCAAGGATCAGATCCTGGCCGCGGCCAAGCACCGGGGCATCCAAGTGGAACACGGTATAAACCATCCTCCGGAAGTGAACGCCAAGAAGGTGGAAGGCGGTGTTCAGTTCATCGATCCGGACGGATTTCACGTGACGCTGCTCCCCAAAAAGTAGTTGTCCCGCTAGGACTTGCGGCTCTTTGCGGGATGGCCAAAGTACCCTTGACTTTGGTTTCCCCGTGGATTACTGTTTAAGCGTACTTAACTCCTTAGGAGTGTTATGGTAAGATATTCGGCCTTGTATTTGTTTTACGCCCTCGGCGGCCTTCTGGCCGTCCCCGTGTTGGCCCAAACCGCTTCGCCCCAAAAAGCACTCATCAATCAATATTGTCTTGGCTGCCATAACGATAAGGCGAAGGTCGCCGGTCTGGACCTCACCGCATCCAATGTAGATAACGTAGCGACCGATCCGGAGCTCTGGGAAAAGGTGTTGCGCAAAGTCCGCGCGCGCTATATGCCGCCCGCGGGACTGCCGCGACCCGATGAAACCAAGTACAAAACCTTGGTCTCGTATCTGGAAACCTCGCTCGACCGCATGGTCGCGGCGCATCCGGATCCAGGCCGCACGGATACTTTCCGGCGCATGAACCGGACCGAATACAAGAACGCCATACGCGATTTGCTGGCGCTCGACGTGGATATTTCCGCCATGCTGCCGCGCGACGATTCCAGCTTCGGATTCGACAATGTTACGGTCGGCGGCCTGTCGTCGACGCTGCTGGAACGCTATATGAGCGCGGCCCAGAAGATCAGCCGGCTGGCGGTGGGAAGGCCGATTAAGGCTCCCGGCGGCGATACCATCATGCTGCCCGCCGATTTGACGCAGGAACAGCACTTTGACGAGCTTCCGCTAGGGACACGCGGCGGCGGCGTGGTGAACTACACCTTCCCGGTGGATGCCGAGTATGTGATCCAACTCCGCATCAGCCGGGACCGCAATGAGCACGTGGAAGGCATGACCGAGACCCAGCAGTTGGAAGTGGCCATGGACGGCGAGCGCGTGAAGCTATTCACGATGGAGCCCCCAGAGAACGGACAATACGCCAAGGGCCACCAACTGTTCGACAACGATCTCAACGTGCGGATTCCGATCAAGGCGGGGCCGCACTCGATTGAAGTGACTTTCGTGAAGAAGCCGACGTTGCTGCAGACCAGCGAACGGCAGCCCTCCCAGGCGCACTTCAACATGGACCGCCATCCCCGGATTTCGCCCGCCTTGTTCTCGGTTTCCGTGACCGGGCCGTACGGAACCAGCGGAGCGACTTCCACGCCGAGCCGGGACAAAATTTTCGTGTGCAAGCCGGCCAATGCCGCCGACGAAGAACCTTGCGCCAAGAAGATCTTCGCTGCCCTGGCCAAGCGCGCCTACCGGCGTCCGGCGACGGAAGCGGACATCCAGTCTCCGCTGAAGTTTTTCCGCAGTGCGAAGAGCGATGGGTTTGAAGCGGGCATTGAAACCGCGCTGCAGGCCCTCCTGGTGAGCCCGGAATTCCTGTTCCGCATTGAACGGGATCCGGCCGGCGTCGCCCCCAATACGCCCTATCGTTTAAGCGACGTGGAACTTGCCTCGCGGCTGTCCTTCTTCCTGTGGAGCAGCATCCCTGACGATCAACTGCTGGATCTCGCGATTGCGGGTAAGCTGAAGGACCCGGCGACGCTCGAACGGCAGGCGCGGCGCTTGCTGGCGGATAAGCGCTCCGAGGCGATGGTGAACAACTTTGCCGATCAGTGGCTGTATTTGCGCAATCTGGCTTCGACCACTCCGGATCCGAGGAACTTCCCGGATTTCGACGACAACCTGCGGCAGTCCTTCCGGCGCGAAACCGAGCTGTTCTTTGAAAGCGTGATGCGCGAAGACCGCAGCCTGATGGACCTGCTGACGGCCAACTACACTTTCGTCAACGAACGGCTGGCTAAACACTACGGGATTCCCAATATCTACGGCAGCCAGTTCCGGCGTGTCACCTTCGACAAGGACGACCCGCGCGGAGGTCTGCTGGGGCAGGGGAGCATCCTGGCCGTGACTTCTTACGCCGACCGCACTTCGGTGGTGATTCGCGGCAAGTGGATTCTGACGAATATTCTGGGGACGCCGCCGCCTCCGCCGCCGCCAAACGTTCCTCCGCTGAAGGATCAGACCCAGGGCAAGGTTCTCTCGATGCGTGAACGCATGGCCGCGCACCGGTCGAATCCGGCCTGCATGGGCTGCCACAAACTGATGGACCCGATCGGATTTTCGCTGGAAAATTACGACGCCGTCGGCCGCTACCGCGTGGGTGAGGGCGGCAACGCGATCGATTCCACCGGCAACCTGCCGGACGGCGTGGAATTTAAGGGACAGCCGGGGCTGAAGGCGGCCTTGACCAGCCGTCCGGAAATGTTTGTCGGCACCACCACCGAGAAATTGCTGACCTATGCCACTGGCAGGGGTCTGGAAGCGTACGATCAAGCCGCGATTCGCAAGATCGTGCGCGATGCCAGCAAGAATGATTACCGTTTTTCGTCGCTGATTCTGGGAGTCGTGAACAGCGCGCCATTTCAAATGAGGAGATCCAAATGATCATCACCAAGAAAGCTTTACCGCGTAGAACCTTCCTGCGGGGCATGGGGGTCACCCTGGCGCTGCCGTTTCTGGATGCCATGGCTCCGTCCCTGACCGCCGCCGCCCCCCCGGCGCGGAGATTGGGGTTCATCTACATCCCGATGGGCTGCAACCAAAAGCAGTGGTTCCCAACGGCCGGATCCGGGCGCCTGGCCGAGCTGACGCCGACGCTCAACGCGCTCACGCCGTTCGCGGATCAACTCATTGTGGGCAGCAATTATGAATTAAAGAACGGGTATTCGCCGGGGAACCATGCCACCGCGAATGCGTCGTTCCTGAGCGCCTCCAAGGCCAAGATGACCGAAGGCAGCGACTATTTCCTGGCGACTACCGTCGACCAGATCGCCGCCAAGCATCTGGGCCAGGACACCAAGCTGCCGTCGCTCGAAATGGCGATGGATCTGCTGGCGCCGGTGGGAAGCTGCGATAACGGCTACGCTTGCGTGTACCAGAACAACCTGTCCTGGTCTTCGCCGACGACGCCGTTGCAGGCCGAAGCTAATCCGCGCGTGGTGTTTGAACGCCTGTTTGGCGATGGCGGAACCGCCGCCGATCAGCAGGCCGCGCTGCGCAAGAGCGGCAGCATTCTGGATTGGGTCAATGAAGACATGAGCCGTCTCCAGAGAGAGCTGGGCGCCTCCGACCGCTCCAAGGTTTCCGAATACATGGATACCGTCCGCGAGCTCGAGCGCCGCATCCAGACCGCCGAAGCCAAGGCCGCGCAAAACGCCATGCCGGATCTGGACCGTCCCCTGGGCGTGCCTGCGGTTTATGCCGACCACGCGAAACTGATGTTCGACTTACAGATTCTGGCGATGCGCGCCGATGTAACGCGCGTCTTCACGCTGCAACTGGCGCGCGAGACCAGCACGCGCACGTACCCGGAAGTTGGCGTGCCCGAAGCGCATCACCCCACTTCGCACCACACCAACAACCCCGAGAAGCTGGAGAAGCTGGCCAAGATCAATGCGGTCCATATTTCGCTGTACGCCTACTTGCTGGACAAACTGAAATCCACCAAGGACGGCGACGGATCCCTGTTGGATCACTCGCTGGTGCTCTATGGCAGCGGCATGGGCGATCCGGACGTGCACAACCACATCAACCTGCCGATCCTGGTCGCGGGCGGCCGGGCCAAGGGGAAGGGCGCGCTGCATATCAAGAACGCGCAGCCGGCTCCTCTGGCCAACCTGCACCTGACCCTCCTCGACCGCGTGGGCGTGCATCAGGAAAGTTTCGCCGATAGCACTGGCACGGTTAGTGAAGTTCCTTCGGTAGCCTAGGGAGCCTCACAGGTACGGAAGCACGATCAAGGAGATCACCATGCACCGGAATGGTTTGAGCACCCGTTTGAGCATATGTTCGGCTGCGGTATTCCTGCTGGCCGCGAATCTCGGCGCGGCTGCGGCCTCCAGCAAGCTGGTCGAAGCCGTGAAGAATTCCGACAAGGTGTCCACGCGCGCGCTTTTGGCGCAGAACGCCGACGTCAACGCCGCCGAGTTGGATGGAACCACGGCGCTGCATTGGGCGGTCCGTCGCGATGACGTGGAGACCGCCAAGCTCCTGTTAGGCAAGGGCGCTAACGCTAAGGCGGCCAACCGCTACGGCATTACTCCGATTTCGGTGGCCTGCGAGAACGGCAACGCGGCGATTATCGAGGCGCTGCTCAAAGCCGGGGCCGATGCCAACACTGTGTTCGGCGAGGGCGAAACCGCGTTGATGACCGCGGCGCGCACCGGCAAGCTGGACGCCGTGAAAGTGCTGCTGACCCACGGGGCCAACGTCAACGCCAAGGAGCCCCGCCAGGGGCAGACCGCTCTGATGTGGGCGGCGGCCGAGGGCAATGCCGCGGTGGTGGCGGAGCTCATCGAACGCGGCGCGGACACCCATATTCGTACCGACGGTTTTACTCCGCTCTTGTTTGCGGTCCGCGAGGGCCGGGTGGATGTGGTCAAGACACTGCTCAAGACCGGTGGCGATGCCAATGAAAAGTGGCTGCCGAATTCCCGGCGTACTCCAGGCTGGGGCAGCAGCGCCCTGGTGCTGGCGGTCCACAACGCCCACTACGAACTCGCAGCGATGCTGCTGGACGCCGGCGCGGATCCCAACGCCGCCGATCAGGGTTGGACGGCGCTGCACGAACTCACGTGGATCCACAAGCCGGGGACGGGCACGAATCAGCCGGCTCCGCAGGGTTCGGGCAACCTGAGCAGCCTGGAGTTTCTGAAGAAGATGAAGGCGAAAGGAGCCAACTTCAACGCCAAGATGACCAAGTCCGCCCGCTTCGGTCCCACCGACATTCATATGGCCGGTGCGACGCCGTTTCTGATGGCGGCCAGAACCGCCGATGCGCCGCTGATGCGGGCGCTGGCTGAGCTGGGGGCCGATCCTTTGATGCCGAATAACGACGGCAGCACGCCGATCTTGGTGGCCGCTGGCCTGGGGACGCATTCTCCCGGCGAAGACGCGGGGACCGAAGCCGAAGTGCTGGATGCCGTGAAGGTGGCGATGGAACTGGGCGGCGACGTCAATTCCGTCGACAAGAACGGCGAAACCATCATGCACGCGGTGGCTCTGAAGCAGGTTCCTGCGGTGGCCAAGTACCTCTACGAGCACGGCGCGAAGATGGAAGTCTGGAATCAAAAAGACACGGCCGGATTCACCCCGTTGCGCATCGCCGAGGGCGTCTTTTACGAAGACAAAGTCCGCCAGAGAGTCCCCGCCGTGGCCGAGTACTTTATCGACATCATGAAAAAGGCCGGCGTCTCTACCGAGACCGAAGAGCAGGATCTGACCGTGGCCCGCAAAAGAAGGGAAAAGCTCTAACCATGGAAAACCTGATTGAAAGTTTGCTGCGGAATTTTGAAGCGGGAAAGATCAACCGGCGTCAACTGGTGCGCAGCCTTGCCGTGGCCGCCGGCGCCGGCTCGGTGGGGGCTCAAGTGGGTATTGCCGCGGAATCGCCGATTCCGGTTTCCAAGCTCGATCACATCTCTTATACTGTTGCGGATTACGCCAAGACCCGCGATTTCTATTCGAAGCTCTTGGGGCTGAAGGTTGACGGGGACGACGGCAAGAGGCAGTGCCGCCTGTCCACGGGGAACACGGTAATCGTCGCGCGCAGCGCGGCCAGCGGCAAGCCGCGCGGCGTGATGGATCACATCGGCCTCGCCACCGAGTTGAAAGACAAGCCCGCGATCGCGGATGCCATCAAACGCCTGGGCTACACTCCGGAACCGCTGAACCCCAAAGAAGGCGGCGTCCACGTGAAGGACCCGGACGGATACAACCTTCAGTTGAATCCGAAAAAGTAGAAGTAGACCAAAAGAGATGGTGGACGGCGGGGGATTTGAACCCCCGACCCCCGCATTGCGAACGCGGTGCTCTCCCAACTGAGCTAGCCGCCCACAGAGGTCTACCTAGCCAGGATACCATGATGCCCTGGGCAAGGATATCCGTTCCCGTGGCATCCCTAACAAATTATTCACTTGCGGCGCGGGCGAAATCGAACGACACTGAAGTTTCATGGCCACTGTAAGATCCAATGAGACCGCGCCGGTACGGGAGCCCGCCGACCGCTGGTCGATCGCCGAGGCAGCGGAACTTTACGACGTCGCCAGGTGGGGCAAGGGTTATTTCTCGGTGGGATCGAACGGGCACGTATGCGTGCATCCCGACAAGGACCCCACGCGCTTCATCGATCTCAAGGAACTGGTGGATAACCTCCAGTTGCGCGGCATCTCGCTGCCCATCCTGATCCGTTTCGGCGAAATTCTGAAGCACCGCCTGGGTGAAATGTACCAGGCCTTTCAGAACGCCATCACGGAGCACAATTACAAGTCCGGCTACTGCTGCGTGTATCCCATCAAGGTCAATCAGCAGCGCCAGGTGGTGGAAGAGGTCTTCGAGTACGGCAAGCCCTACAAGTTCGGTCTGGAGGCCGGCTCCAAGCCGGAGCTGCTGGCCGTGATGGCCATCGCCGACAACGAAACGCCCATCATCTGCAACGGCTTCAAGGACGACGAATACATCGAGATGGTCATGCTGGCGCGCAAGATCGGCCGCCAGATCATCCCCGTGGTCGAAAAATACACGGAGCTAGACCTGATTCTGAAACACTCCGCGCGCGTGGGCGTGCGTCCGGTCATCGGCTTGCGTATTAAGCTGGCCAGCCGCGGCTCGGGCCGCTGGAAGTCCTCCGGCGGCTACCGTTCGAAATTCGGGCTCACCGTTACCGAGGCGCTGCGGGCGCTGGACCAGTTGAAAGCGCTGGGCATGGAAGATTGCCTTCAGTTGATGCACTTCCACCTGGGCAGCCAGATCACCAATATCCGCCAGATCAAGGGCGCGGTGATCGAGGCCGCGCGGGCTTATGTGGAAATGCGGCGCGCCGGCGCCGGACTTAATTACCTGGATGTCGGCGGCGGGTTGGGGATCGACTACGACGGCTCGCAGACCGATTTTGAATCAAGCGTGAACTATACGCTGCAGGAATACGCCAACGATATCGTCTATCACATTCAGAGCGTGTGCGACGAAGCGGAAGTGCCGCATCCGATGATTGTTTCGGAAAGCGGACGCGCGGTGGTGGCGTATCACAGCGTGCTGGTGTTTAACGTCCTGGGTGTAACCGGATTCGGCGAGGAAGAAACGCTGCCGGATTTTGGCGACGACGTCGAGCAGCCGCTGCTGGATTTGAAAGACACGCTACGCGGCTTGAGCAGCAAGAATCTGCTGGAAAGTTTTCACGACGCGCAGCAGGCGCTGGATTCAGCGCTGAACCTGTTCAGTCTGGGCTACCTGCCTTTGCAGCAGCGCAGTTGGGCCGAAAGCATTTATTGGGTAATCTGCCGCCGGATTCAGAAAATGACCAAGGATCTGGGCGAGTCGCCGGAAGAGCTCGAAGGCCTGAATTCGCTGCTCTCGGATACCTATTTCTGCAACTTCTCGCTGTTCCAGAGCATGCCGGATAGCTGGGCGGTGAAGCAGTTGTTCCCCATCATGCCGATCCACCGGCTGAACGAGGAGCCATCGCATCACGGCATTTTGGGTGACATATCCTGCGATTCCGACGGCAAGGTGGATCAGTTCATCGACCGCCGCGATGTCAAGAAGACTCTGCCGCTGCACACCTTCAACGGCGAGCCGTATATTCTCGCTACGTTCCTGGTTGGCGCATATCAGGAAATCCTCGGCGACTTGCATAACCTGTTCGGCGACACCAACGCGGTTCACGTCACGCTCGACGGCAAGGGCGCGGTCGTCATCGACGCTCTCATTCGTGGCGATACGGTGCGCGAGGTGCTGGATTACGTGCAGTTCAAGTCCACCACTCTCGCCGAGCAGTTCCGCCGCGACGTGGAAATCGCCGTGCGCGAAGGGCGCATTGGCTACGAGGAATCCGGCCTGCTGCTGCGTTTCTACGAGGACGGCCTGAACGGGTACACGTACCTGGAACAGTGAGCCCGGAATAGTGAGCCGTGGACAGTGAGCACGAATCCGGGCTCTCCGCCGGCCGCGAAAATCATTCCGCACGTCACCACGGTTCACGGCGACACGCGCGTCGACAACTATTTCTGGCTGCGCGACCGGGATCATCCGGATACTCTTGCCTACCTTCGCGCGGAGAATGCCTACGCCGAAGAAATGATGAAGGCGGGCGTGCCGCTGCGAACCAAGCTCTATGGCGAGATGCTGGGCCGGATCAAGCAAACCGACGTGAGCGCTCCGGTCAAGCGCGACGAGTTTTTCTATTACACGCGGACGGAAGAAGGCAAGCCTTACCCGATTCATTGCCGCAAGCAAGGGTCGTTGGAGGCCCCCGAACAAGTGCTGGTCGACGGCAATGCGCTTGCCGAGGGGCACGGCTACTTCCGCATCGGTAACTTCATCGCCAGTCCCAATCACAGGCTATTGGCCTACTCGGTGGATTTTGACGGCAACGAAATGTACACCATCCGGGTGAAGAACCTGGACACCGGTGAGTTGTTGCCCGATGAAATTCCGAACACCTACTATTCGCTCGAATGGGCCAGCGACAACGCGGCGTTTTTCTATACGGTTCTCGATGAAGCCCTGCGGCCGTACAAGGTGTTCCGCCATACGCTCGGCGTTGCGAAAAATCCGTTGGTCTACCATGAGCCGGACGAGCGCTTCACGGTGGAGCTATCCAGCACCCGCAGCCGCGCCTACGTCTTCATCAACATCAACAGTTCGCTGACCTCGGAGGTCCGCTTCCTGAGTAAGAGTGAGCCTCACGGTGAATTCCGCGTGCTGTTGCCGCGCGTATTCGGGACGGAATATGACGTCACGCATCGCGGCGCATCATTCTTTATCCGCACCAATGATGCCGCTAAGGGATTTCGCGTGGTGGAAGCTCCGGTCGCCGATCCATCCAAGCCGAATTGGAAGGAAATCATCCCCGCGCGCGATGGCGTCACAGTAGAGAACGTTGCGGCGTTCCAGGATTACCTGGTGACCGAGGAACGGCAAGGCGGCCTCACGCAAATCTGGATCCGCGATTTCCGCGGCGGCGGAGCGCACCGGGTCGAGTTTCCGGAGCCTACCTACACGGCCGGGCTCGGGCCCAACGCCGAGTTCAACACCAAGCTGCTGCGCTTCCACTACACTTCGTTGGTCACGCCGGAATCGGTCTACGACTACAACATGGCGACGTGCGAGCGTGAGCTGAAGAAACGGCAGGAAGTCCTGGGCGGCTATGATCCAGCGCTCTATCAATCCGAGCGCATCTTTGCTGTTGCGCCGGATGGCGTGGAAGTGCCGGTCTCGATCGTCTACAAGAAGCGCTTCGTCCGTGACGGCCGCGCGCCGCTGCTGCTTTACGGTTACGGTTCCTATGGCCTCAGCAGCGATCCGGCGTTCAGTTCGAATGTGCTCAGCCTGATTAACCGCGGCTTTGCCTATGCCATCGCGCATATCCGCGGAGGCATGGACATGGGTAAGCCTTGGCACGAAGACGGACGCCTGCTCAAGAAGAAGAATACGTTTACGGATTTTATTGCCGCCGCCGAGCGCCTCGTTGAACTGCGTTACACGTCACCCGGCCGGCTGGCGATTACAGGAGGCAGCGCCGGCGGACTTCTGATGGGCGCGGTCATCAACATGCGCCCGGACCTGTTCGCGGCCGTCGTGACGCGCGTGCCGTTTGTCGATTCTCTCAATACCGCGCTGGACGCGTCGCTTCCGTTGACCGTGGGCGAATACGAAGAGTTTGGAAATCCGCAGGAGCCCGATTTTTACCACTACATGAAGTCTTACGCGCCCTACGAGAATGTGGCTGCCCAAGAATATCCCGCGATCCTGATCACCGCCGGTCTGAACGACCCACGCGTGTCCTACTGGGAGCCCGCCAAGTGGACCGCCAAGCTGCGCACCATGAAAAAAGACAAGCGGCCCCTGCTGCTTAAGACGAACCTTGAAGCGGGCCACTTCGGGGCGTCCGGCCGCTACGAATACCTCAAGGAAATCGCTTTCAATTACGCGTTTCTGTTGGGCGTTTTGGGCATTGAAGGAAGTGTTCGCGCAAGTCCGCTATCCTGAACCCATATGACGCCGCAGCCGCCGCAAACCAAGATCCAGCTCGTGAATACGTCCGATTACCGTGAACATTACGCCAATAGCGTGCAGGTGCGGGTGAGCCTGTGGGATTTCTTTTTGCTCTTTGGCACCATGAATAATCAGTCGGCTCCCGATGCGGTCACCATTCACAACTATCAGGGTGTGTATTTGAGTCCGCAGCAGGCCAAGGCGCTGGCCAATGTTCTGAACCAGAATATTTCCCAGTACGAATCGACCTTCGGGGAAATCACGCTGGAGCCGAAAGCGCCGTCTTCCATTCAGTAAGTGAATTAGCTATCGAGCAGTTCCCGCACCATGCTGACCAAGGCGTCCAGCGTGAACGGTTTCTGCAGGAAGCGGGAGCCGCGCGGGAACTCGCCCGTGCGCGCGAACTCGTCGCCGGTAAATCCGGACATGTAGAGCACCTTGAGATTGGGCATGGTTTCGCGGAACTGTTCCGCCAACTCGCGCCCGCCGCGGCCCGGCATTATCACGTCGGTGACCAGCATCTGGATCGGTGTCCCGTGGTTGACGGCCACCGTCACCGCCTCCGCCGCGCTGCCTGCTTCCAGTACCTGGTATCGTTCACGGCGCAAAATTTTGACCACTAAGCCGCGGATTCCCGGCTCGTCGTCGACGACTAGAATGGTTTCGCGTGGCGCCGCGGCGCCCCGGCCAGCGCCTCGCGGCGAACGCTGTGGAGACGCCGCCGCTGCCGGCTTCGCGAGGGGCAGATACATTTGGAAGGCCGAACCCCGGGAAGGTTCGCTCTCAAACGTGATGTCGCCGCCCCACTCCCTGACGATCGCGTAAGCGCGGGTGATTCCGGCGGCGGCTGTCTGCTCCGTAACTTTCGCCGTCACGTCTTTCATCAACACGGCTTCGAACATCGCGCGCCGCTGGTCCGGGTCGACGCCCACGCCGTTATCCTGCATGACAATCCGCGCGTAAGCGCCCGCGGGCAAGAGACCGCCATCGTCCGCCTGTTCCAGGACATGGGCGGGTTCACAGGCGATACGCAAACGGGTCCGCTCCCGCGCACCTTCGCGCAGAGGGAACGCCAGAGCCAGCAGGATTTCCTCCAACTGTGCCGGATCGCAGGTAGCCCACAGCGGAGCCGGAGGCGTCAGTTCCACGGCGACGCCTTTCCCCGCGGTGCGGGCAATCTTGTCCTGCAAGCCGGAGAGCAGGGCGGAGAGTTCAACGGGCTGCGGCGCGTTTGCGTGCTTGCGCGTGAATTGCAGCAACTGTTCCGTGATGTTGCTCACGCGCTGAGTCGCGGCCAGGATCTGTTCCGCGTCGGCGCGCCGGGGATCGTTCGCCTCCAGCCCGCTCAGCAACTCTTCCGCGTATCCGGTAATGAGCATCAACGGATTATTCAGGTCGTGCGCCAGGTGCCCACAAAGTCCGCGCAACGCCGCATTCCGTTCGGCGGTGATCCATTGCCGCTCCAGTTGTTTGCGCTGCGCGGAAGGCGCTGTGATGGCGTCCATGACCGCACTGCGCTCCGCGCGGACGCCGGTGACGTCATGGGCCACGACCAGGGTCTCGGTCTCATCGGCTCCTCTCCGCAAGGCCAGAATGGAGATGCCCAGCGTCTTGTCACGGAAGGGCAGCGGAAACGCCGGCTGCGCAACACCGTTCACCGCGAGATCGCGGATCTTCTCGATCAGAACATCGGACGGCACGACCTGTTCGATGGTCTTCCCGCGCAGATCTTCCATGCGCAATCCCAGGAGTTGCCGGAACGCGCGGTTGCTGGAAACGACCGAGCGGTCTCCCGCCAGAACCGCCAGCGCCACGGGCAGCTCCGCAACCAGGTCCTGGTAATAGCGGCGCTCATTCTCGACCAGCGCGAGCAGGCGTGCGACGTCCCTTGCGCTCCACTGTTCGAGGTCCATGCGCTCCATTGAAGACAAAAGTCCTTGTCACTAGTCTGGGGGCTAGGCGCAAGACTCACAAGGTACGGGAGATAAACCGGTAATGGTACCGGACGGGCCGGAGAGTCCTAGGACTTTGCCGCTGAGTTGGTGGCTTCTACCGGCGAACCGAGGCTCTGCCAAGCATCCAGGCCGCCGATGAGATTTGTTACATTCTCGAATCCAGCCCGTTGGATGAGGCTGCACGCGATAGCACTGCGATAGCCGCCCTTGCAGTGCACCACAATGGGCTTAGTGCGGTCCAGATCGCCTAACATGCCGGCGGCCTTATCGAGAGGCTTATGCAGTGCTCCCGGAATGTGGCCCTGATCCCACTCCGGCTTCCGGCGCACGTCCACGATCTGGATGGAACCGGGCTCCTCGGCCAGTGAGCGGCTCAATTCCCCGGCGGAAATTTGCATGATCTGCGCGGCGGGACGATTCTCTTCGGCCCAACGCAGCATTCCGCCGTCCAGGTAGCCGCCGACGCTCTCAAAGCCGACACGGGCCAGGCGCATGCGCGATTCCTCGACGGCGGCTTGCTCTTCGGCGACGATGATGATGTCGCTATCCAGTTTCACCAGCGTTCCCGCCGAGCCCGCGAACTGTCCTCCCAATGGAATATTGATGGCCCCGGGAACGTGTCCCGATCCAAACTGCATCGCCGGCCGCGTATCCAGTACGGCCGCGCCGGCGCGCTGGCCCTCCAGCACTTGCTCGGGCGTCAGCGCTTCCATGGGCAGCAGGAACTCAAGCGGGATCGCCCCGATGCGGTTGAGTTCGGCATCCTGGGCAAAGTAGGTGGGCCGTTCGGGCATTTCCGCCGTGAGCAGGCGGACGAATTCCTCTTTGCTTGCGGCACGCACCGCGTAGTTCAGTTCTTTCTCCTTGCCGATGGTCGATTGCTTTTCCGGCCGCATCTGCTTGCCACACAGCGATCCAGCTCCGTGCGCCGGGTAGACTTCCACGTCGTCTCCCAGCGGCAGTAGCTTCTGATGCAGGCTGTCATACAGCATGGCCGCGAGCTCCTGTGGCGTCTTATCGCCCGACAAATCCGGCCGCCCCACGTCGCCGATAAACAACGTGTCGCCGGTGAGCACCGCCCAGGGCTTGTCGCCACGATCCAGATCGGTCACCACGATGGAGATGCTTTCCACGGTGTGTCCTGGAGTTTCCAAGAAGCGCAGCTTCACGCGGCCCAATTGAACCTCGTCGCCATCGTGCACGGCGGCGTGCGGAATCGGCGAAGGCGTGGCCGCGCCCAGGTAGATCTTGGCTCCGGTGCGCGCCGCCAGCTCCACATGCCCGCTCACGAAATCGGCATGCAGGTGGGTCTCGATAATGTGTTGAATCTTGAGCCCGCGCGCTTCCGCTTCTTCCAGGTAAAGATTCACGTCGCGCTGCGGATCCACGACGCAAGCCACGCCCTCCGATCCCAGCATGTAGGAGGCGTGCGCCAGACAGGTCAGGTAGAACTGTTGGAAGTACATATTTTAGGCCGGTAAGTATTCCCGCAATCTGCCGTAAAGAGCTCGCGCGAAATCGCTGGCGGCGCGGTTGGCCGCCTGCTCATCGCGGTTGGCAATGGGCACGATCACGCGCACCAGCGCCGTGTCGGTGCGATTCAGGCGCAGGGCGTCCACCACCACCCAGAACTTGGCCGCGTATTCGTTGGCGACGGTGCGATTCCGCGATTGATACCAGTACAGCACCAGGCTCCGCTCATCACCGTGCGCCACCACATAACGGTTTACCTGGATCGGCGCCGGGCCGCCCACATCCAAGGCGATTTCCTCCGATGTCATCGGCGTCCAACCGTTTCCGGGCAGGCAGTTCTTCGGCGAATGCGGCGCCTTGCCGTCTCGTTGGGAGCGGAACGCGGCAATAAACAAGCTGGCGCCCGTGCGCCCGTCGGCATAGATCCGGTTCAACAGGTCATCGGCATTCAGGATGCCTCGGGTTTCCGCGTCCACCAAGCCTTCCTCCACCAGTTTCCACGAGCCCAGCATGCCCGGCAGTTGAGATAAAGGCCGGGAGGAAGGAACGGACTCGGGCCGGATCGCGGAATACGTCAGCGCGCCTTGCAGCAGGATCAGTGCGCTGGCGGCGAGCGTGGCGCGGGAATTCAGGAATTTAAACAACGCCCGGCTCCTCCGCGTTCTTGCCGGCGAAACGGTTGATCAGCACGTGCAGGCCTCCCAATAGCACCAAGGCGATGGCGAAGATAATCCATCCCTCCAGGCTATGGAAAAATCCCTGCGCCCATTCGGTATTGATCTCGCTCAGGATGCCGGTGAGCGTGACGCGGCCGGAATTGGCGATGATGGCCACCGGGATTGTCGCGAGCAAAAGTACCCCGCGCATCCATACCTTCTGATCGAAGAAATAGGCTTACACCAGCGACAAAAACGACAGCGAGAGCAGGCTGCGGATGTCGCTGCACGCTTCGACGACGCTCAATTTCTGGCTGGCCAACTCCAGCACGTTCCCGTCGCGCAGCACGGGAATGCCGACCAATCCCAGGCAAACTTCGGCCACTTGGCTGGCGAATAACTGTAGCGGGAACGTGATCTGGTTGTAGAGCACCGCCGGCAGCGGGATCATAAACGGCAGCAGCAGCAAGGGAAACGCCAGCGCAAGCACCAATCGCGTGCCACCGACAACCAGAAGCAATCCGGCCAGCGCGATCAGAAACGCGGTCCGTTGCAGGAACAGTTCCGCTCCCAGCGCCCCCACCCAGCCCTGCAGCGCTGCCCAGGCCATCACGCCCAGACCCCACCACGCGGGCTTGCATTCGATCGCCAGCAGTTCATCGCGCCGTTGCCAGGCGATAAACCCGGCCACCAACGGGAAAAAGTAGCCGTGACCCACGTCCTCGTCCACGTTCCACTGCTCGACCAAATGTTTCAGAACCGGGAAAAACGCCGCGGCGAGAAGGACTCCGAACCAAAGCAAGGCCGGCCACGGGATCTGGCGCGCCTGCGTCTCTTGCGGACGGTCAGGAAGCTGGTCTACTGCCGAAGCCATAAAACCATTCCCAGTATATGTTATGAAATAGGAACGCCGCCCATGAATGCCAGTCTGAAACTGTTGATCCCGGGTCTGTTGAGCTGCTCTCTCGCCATGGCCCAGACACCGGCCGTGGATTGGGGAAAGCAGCAAGCTGAAATCCTGCGGCATTTCCGGGCGCTGATCCAGATCGACACCAGCAATCCGCCGGGCAATGAAATCAAAGCCGTCGAGTACCTCAAGAAGGTCATCGAAGCCGAAGGCATCCCCACGC
Organism: Bryobacterales bacterium; assembly: GCA_009697505.1. Lineage (GTDB taxonomy): Bacteria > Acidobacteriota > Terriglobia > Bryobacterales > Bryobacteraceae > Palsa-187. Next base: position 16,968 of record SHUD01000024.1, on the reverse strand, counting down.
AGACTTTTGCTCTCGATCCCAACCGGCCCAACCTGGTGGCTCGCCTGAAGGGCAACGCCAGCAAGCGGCCGCTGCTGATTCTCGCGCACACCGACGTCGTCCGCGTGCAGCGCGAGAAGTGGCCGGTGGACCCGTTCGGCGCGGTGATGCAAGACGGCTACATCTGGGGGCGCGGCACCACTGACGACAAGGACAAGCTGGTGGCCGTGCTGATGAGCTTTCTGTTGCTGAAGCGCTCCGGCGTTCCGCTCGATCGCGATGTCATCTTTCTGGCCGAGTCCGGCGAGGAAGCCGACACCACGGGCGTGGGTATCCGCTTCATGGTGGAGCAGCACTTCGATGCGATCGACGCGGAGTTCGCGATTACCGAGGGCATCCCCGGCGCGACCATTGAGAACGGGCGCGTTGTCACCGTTCAGATTACGACCACGGAGAAGGTCCCGCGCCGCATCCGTCTGGTGGCGAACGGAACGTCGGGACACGGTTCCGTCCCGCGTCTGGACAACGCGCTTGTGCATCTCAGCGCGGCTGTCAGCAAAGTCGGCACGTGGGAAACGCCCATGCGTCTCAATGACACGACGCGGACCTATTTCGAAAAGCTGGCCAGCATCAGCCCGCCCGAGAAAGCCGCACGCTATAACGGTCTTCTGGACCCGCAGCGCTCGGTTGAAATCCAACGGTATCTCGCAAAGAATGAGCCCGTGCACTATTCGATGTTGCACACATCGGTGGTGCCTACTATGTTGCAGGCGGGCGTCGGCCCCAACGTAATTCCGTCGATGGCCGAGGCAACCGTGGATATCCGCTCGCTTCCCGATGAAGACGTGCCCGCATTCTTTGCCGAGCTGGGCCGCGTGATTGGTGATCCTGACGTCAAAGTAGTCCCGCTGCCGCTCACGCGTCCCGATGCGCCTCCGTCGAGACTGGACACGGATATGTATCGTGCTTTGGAGCAGGCCGGCAAGCGCGTCTATCCCGGCGCCGCGGTTCTTCCCGGAATGATGACGGCCGCGACCGACATGGCTCTGCTGCGCGCCAAAGGCGTTCAGTCCTACGGCATCGGGCCGGCGCTAACGCTGGACGATCAGACCAATTACGGGCCGCACAGCGACGTGGAGCGGCTGCCCGAGACTTCGTTGTACAAGTTTGTAGAGTTCACCTGGGATGCAGTTGCGGAGGTCGCGATGAAGAAAGTAGTGATTCAGAAATGAAACAGTTCAGCCTACTTGTTGTCTTGGCATCGACTCTCGCCGCCCAGGTCCCGGCGGTCGATTGGGCCAAGCAGAACGCCGAGATCCTCCGGCATTACCGTGCGCTGGTTCAAATCGACACCAGTTCGCCGCCGGGCAACGAGACCAAAGTCGTCGAGTACCTGAAAAAAGTTCTCGACGCCGAAGGGATTCCCTCGAAGGTCTTCGCCAAGGACCCCACCCGCGCCAATATCGTCGCGCGGCTCAAGGGCAACGGCAGCAAGCGGCCGGTTCTGCTGATGGCGCACAGCGACGTGGTCGGCGTGCAGCGCGAAAAATGGCCCGTCGATCCATTTGGCGCGGTCATCAAAGACGGTTACGTATGGGGCCGAGGAACCGTGGACGATAAAGACAAGCTCGCCGCCAACCTGATGGTCTTTCTGCTGCTGAAACGGAGCGGCGCGCCGCTCGACCGCGACGTGATTTTCTACGCCGAGCCGGGCGAGGAAGCCGATCCCGCCGGAGTGGGCGTCAATTTCATGCTGGATGAACACTTCGATGAGATCAACGCGGAGTTCGCCTTGACCGAAGGCGGCGGGGCGACGCTCGAAAACGGCAAGGTGCTCTCCGTCAATATTCAGACGACGGAGAAAACCCCGCGCCGCGTTCGTCTGGTGGTCAACGGACCTTCCGGGCATGGTTCGGTCCCGCGCCGGGATAACGCCTTGGTGCATCTCTCGGCTGCGGTGCAGAAGGTCGGCACGTGGGAGACTCCCATGCGCCTGAACGACACCACGCGGACGTATTTCGAGAAGCTGGCCAGCATCAGCCCGCCCGAGAAAGCCGCGCGCTACACCGGCTTGCTCGACCCGCAGCGCACCGCGGCCATCCAGGATTACTTGGCCGAGAACGAGCCCGGGCATTACTCGATGCTGCGAACCTCAGTGGTGCCCACCATTCTGAAAGCCGGCTTCCGGATGAACGTGATTCCTTCGGAGGCCGAAGCCACGCTGGATATTCGCGCGATTCCCGACGAGGATCCCAACCAGTTCTTTGAAGAGATGCGGCGCGTGATCGGCGATCCTTCGGTCCGCGTTGAAGCTACCGGTAACTCGCGCCCGGTGGCGCCGTCCTCGCGGCTGGATACCGAGATGTATCGCGTGCTCGAACAAGTGAGCAAGCGGATGTACCCGGGCTCGGTTGTATTGCCGACGATGTCCACCGGTTCCACCGACATGGCGCAGTTGCGAGCGAAGGGGATTCAGAGTTACGGGATTGGCCCCGCGATGACGGCGGAAGACCGCACCAACTACGGCGCCCACAGCGATGTCGAGAGGCTGCGTGAATCGTCGCTCTACAAGTTTGTGGAATTCAGCTGGAACGTGACGACAGAAATCGCGGTGAAGAAATGAAACCAACCGGCGTATTGTTCTTGCTGGCAGCCACCCTCGTGGCTCAGGTTCCGGCGATCAATTGGGAGAAGCCCAAGACAGAAGTCACGCAGCATCTGCGTGCCTTGATCCAGATCGATACCGCCACGCCTGACGGCTCAGGTGGCAGCCAGTGGGTAATCAAGCCGACGTGAATCAAGCGGCGGATTCGGGCGCGCGTTCCTTGTTGCTGGCCGCGCGATTGGCGAGCCTGCGGGGATCCAACATGTGCTGGGGTTGAAAGTCTTCCTTGGACCAGCGGGTTCCGGGTTCAAACTCGATGCCCAGGAAGTAGCCGATTTCCCGGAATACACAATACTTCACTTTGCCGTTGAGAATCCCCTTCGGGTAGTTAATCTTGTACTTCGTGCCGAGTGCGACCGGCTGGTCGACTTGAAGGCACGCTCCCGACAGGGAAATATCTTCCAGGTTGGCAACGCTGCGGCGCGTGCGGCCGGCTTGGTCTTTCCATTGCACGTCAACCAGGTCCGCGCAAAGCAATCGGGGTTCAACCCGTCTATCCATGATTGACACTGTTTTTTGTCCTGCCCATTTATCGTCCAGAGCCCGCAAATTATTTAGCGCCAACACCCTAGGCAAACTATACTTAGCCCTTTCCCGATTTTGGCACTAGGCCAAGCGCCGAGATCCGCGTCCAACTCCGGCTATGCTTCTGATGTCGCTGGTAACATGTGTTGACGGTGCCCTTTCTGCCCATATTACTCCTACATGTCGTGCTGGTGGCTATTTTCGGAATCTTGCTCCCGTATCGCAGGGGAATCGGTTTCCTGGACCCGGTTATGGTCTCAGCGTACGCTTGCATGGGCCTCATCTTTTCTGCTCCTGCCGCCGTGGACGCGTTTGCCAAGAGCCGTCCGCAGTCGATGAAGGAAGTTTTCCGGCGGGTCGGCCTGGCCGCCGGCTACGGGGAGGGTCTGGCGCTTCTGATGCTCATGCTCGGGACCGTCACCATCAATTTCGGCCGCCGCGGGAGACCGCGCTTGCCGGAGTTGGATATCCTGGCGGAATCCGGGCTGCTCGGAATTGCCGCCACCGCCGCCATGACCCTTTTGGCTGGATGGATGACGCTGCGTTTTTCCGCCGGTAGGGCGCGCCTGGGGACTCGTGCCCTGTTGTTCTTCCTGCTGCTGGAATTTTGGCTCCATTCCGCGCGCCTTCCGGAAGCGGGGCTTGCCGGAACCGGCCTTAGCATCGTGATTTCGGGCGCGCTGGTTTATCTGCTGTACCGCGAGGTACACCCGCATTGAAAGCCGCGCGCGCGAAATTCAATCCGGACCAACTGCGTTTTTTGGTGCGAGTGAGCGTGTTTATCGCGCTCGCGGTGGTGGGGCGGTTGGTGTTCCCGATATTCCTCGACCCGCTCGGAAATCTGCTGATGGTTTCCGCGCTATCCACGTTCATGACCGCCGCCGTGGCCAATCTGGTTGTGGTTCGCGGTTGGGAGAACGGCAAGGCGGCCGACTGCGGGATGGGCTGGCTGGCCGGCTCTGGCCGGGATCTGGCATACGGGCTGGCGGGGGGCGCCGGCGGAGCGGCATTGATTGTCAGCGTGGCGCTGGCCCTCCGCATGGCAGCCTTCGACGTCGTCCCCGGCCTGGAGCGCTTGTGGGCCAACATCCCCTTCCTCTTGGTGGTGTTGTTGTTCGGAGCCGTGGGCGAAGAACTGCTGTTCCACGGCTACGGTTTTCAGGCCCTGGCCCGCAACCTGGGCGCCTTTGCCACCGTGCTGCCAGTGGGGGTTCTCTTCGGATGGGCGCATACCGGTAACCCGGGCGTCACGGGTCTGGCGATCTTCAACACCATCGGTTGGGGAGTGCTCTTGGGGTGCGCTTTTCTCCGCACACAGGCGCTCTGGTTGCCGATTGGACTGCATTTCGGCTGGAACGCGGCCATGCCTTTCCTGGGGGTCAACCTGAGCGGGTTTACAATGGGGATGACCGGATACAGGCTGCGCTGGAGCGTAGGCGGCCTGTGGAGCGGCGGAGCGTATGGGCTGGAAGGCAGCCTGTTTACGACGCTGACCGTGGCGGCGCTGTTCGTTTTGTTGTATCGTGTGGTTCCGGGCGCGCCTGATAGGTAATGGTAGGCGAGGTGACGAGTAGGCGAGGTGAGTGATGGCACGGTTTTCCGCTCTCCTGATGGCGGTTCTGCTGGCAACGGCCTCGCTGCGCGCCGACACCAAGAAACTCACCGACGATCAGAAGATTGAAATCATACGCGGCCTGATGGCCGAATACGCGAAAGTCAAAGTCCTGCTGCCGCGTTCCAAGAAAATTCTGGAGGTTTCCAGCGACGGCGCCTGGGACAAAGCCAAGTGGGCCGAAGCCGCCAAGGAGCGCGGGCCAGCCGGTCGCGTCGGCGATATCATCCAGGTGACGCACGTCGATATCGACAAAGACCGCATCGTCCTGGAACTCAACGGCGGGGGCGGCAGCGGCCGCAAGTGGTACGACCACATCCAGGTCGGCATGGGCAACGCGACCAATCCCATCAGCCAGGGCGGCACCAATGCTTCCGGCGGGACCGTGGTTGCGTTGACGTTTGGCGGCCCCATTGGCCAGGTATCTTCCGCCGACATCAAGAAGTTGCTGCTGCCCATTCTCGATTTCGATAAAGAGAGCGCCAACGAGAACTATTTCGAGACGCTCCCGGAACCCATCAAGGAAGCCATCAAAGCCAAGAAAGCCACGGTTGGCATGAACCGGGACCAGGTCATGCTGGCTATCGGCCGCCCCGTGAGCAAGAATCGGGAGACCAAAGAGGGCGCCGAATACGAAGATTGGATTTACGGAGAGCCCCCCGGTCGCGTCACGTTCGTCACGTTTGTCAAAGACAAGGTGGTGACCGTCAAAGAGACCTACGCCGGCCTGGGCGGTTCCATCGCGACGACTCCCGAGCAGCCGTAAATCTTAAAATCCGTTCAGCATATTCCACTCCGTCATGTCGCCGTCATATTATGGAAACGTGAAACTGTGGCGCGTATGGATGCTGATGGCGGTGGTGGCGCTCGCCGCCCGCGCGCAGCAGATCATCGACTTCGAGTCCGGCGGGCTCAAATACAAAGCCATGACGCGCAACGGGATCACGGTCATGTTCTCGGTGCTTTCGACACAAATTCGCGATTACGCGATTTTGCAGATGGCCGTTTCCAACGGCGCTCCGATCTCCTGGACGGTCCGCCCCGAGGATTGCACGTTTGAGAAATCCGATGGCGACAAAGTGCAAGCTTTGCCTGCCCGCACCGTGGTGAAGACGCTGATCGACAAGGCCACGCGCGGCGATGTGATTAAGCTGGTGGCGGCCTACGAAGCGAGTCTCTATAACAACGCGCAGATTCATTCAACCAACGGCTATGAAGCCCGCCGCCAGAATGCTTTTGCGGAGTTCGGATCGAACCGGTTGAAAGCCGCCGCCGCGGCTTCCGCCATCGCTCTGGTCACCACGAAACTCGCGCCCGGGGAATCGACGGACGGCGCCGTGTTCTATCCCAATCGCGGAAAGCCGTTGGGTACAGGGCGGCTGATCGTGAACGCGGCGGGGGAAACGTTTGTGTTTCCGGTGAATTAAGAGGCGCGTTCCCTAACGATGCGCGCTGAGGCGCCGCCGGCCAACAGCTCGGTTCCGGGCTCGGCAAACGGAATCCGTACATAGGCCAGCGCAACTACTTTTTCAAGAGCGGGTGAATACGCCGCGCTGGCGATTTCACCGGCTGGCGCGTCTCCTTTGGTCAACTTCGCTCCGGCGTCCGGAGGCGTGGCTGCCTCGATTTCCAAACGGTGTAGTGCGCGGTGAATCTGGGCCTGGCTGCGCACGCGCTCGACAATTTCCTGGCCCAGGTAACAGCCCTTGGCGAAATTCACGGCCCGCAGTTGCCCGGTTTCCTGCACCAGGTAGCGCTCCGTGATCTCCTCGCCATAACGCGGGAGGCCGTTTTCGATACGTACAGCACGTGCGTCGCCAGGCGTGGCTTCGGGTATACCGGCACCGAGGAGCGCCGCGGTGAACCCGGCCTTTTCCTCGGCGGGCAGGAACACAAAGTATCCGCCCGCACCGGTGGAACTTATGCGGGCGACCGTCCGCGTGCTCCAGGGAGCGGTTGTATATTCCGGTTCCGGCAGCGGCGCTCCGAGCGCCGGCAACACGGCGGCAGCCGCCGGTCCTTCGATGGCGATGGTGGCAATGCGGTCCGTCGCATCCTCCAGCGTCACGTCGTCGGCGATGATATAGCGGTCGATGTGCCCGTAAAGTTTCGCGCGCGTTTCAGGCTCCGTGTCGAGCAGGAGCGCATCTTCGAAGCAGAACACATGAGCGTCGCCCAGGATGCGCCCCTGCGCGTTCAGGAAAAACGTATAGCCACCGGTGCCGGGCGCCATTTGTTGAATGTTCTGCGTGGTCATGGCGTGCAGCAGGCGCACGCGGTCCTCGCCGGTCATGCGGATCTTGCCGCGCGCCGATAGGTCGATCCACGCGGCAGTGTCGCGCAATCCCCAATACCCTGTGCTGCCGGTTGGATCCATACCCCTACTGTATAATGACGCCAGGGCACAGCTTTTGATTCACGAAATCCTTCCTGTTGGTCTCCTGCAATGCAATTGTTCGATCTTCGGCGATGAACAATCGCGGGAAGCCATTGTCGTCGATCCCGGCGACGACATCGCTGAGATTGTGGCGGTTCTCGAAAAGCACGCGCTGCGTGTCACCGCCATCGTGATCACGCACGCTCATATCGATCACATCGGAGGCGCGGCCAAGCTTAAGGCGCTCACCGGCGCGCCGGTCCTGATGAACGCCAACGATCGGGAACTCTACAATCAGATGGACATGCAGGCCGCGTGGCTGGGCGTGGAACCGCCTTCGCGGACCGAGATCGACACCGCCATCCGCGACAGCGACACCCTGAAGCTGGGCCCGGCGGAGTTCCACATGCTGCACACGCCGGGGCACACGCAAGGCAGCACGTCGGTCTGGATTCCTTCAGAGAACAAGCTCATCGCGGGCGACACGCTGTTTCGCGACAGCATTGGCCGCACCGATCTGCCGGGGGGTGACTCGCGCCAGATTCTGCGCTCGATTGAAGACAAGCTGCTGCCCCTGCCCGAGGAAACCATCGTGGTTCCCGGACACGGGCCCAATACCACCATCGGCCGCGAGAAGGAACGCAATCCGTTCCTACAGGGCTTTTGATTTCTTGGCCCGTAGTTCCGTCATGACGCTGGCCACCAGTTCCTTGGCGCCGGTCAGGCATTGGCTGATCATCTGAATGTCCATCACCGGCTTGCCGGGTTGGCGCGCACTCTGGCAATAGACGCCGTGCTGGCCCACCAGCACCAGGGCGTCGGTCAGCAAGTCCAGCGTGACCGCCAGCCGGCCGCGCTCCAGACCCATCCGGAATTCAAACTCTTCCAGGGCGTCTTTGCGATCTTCGTAGACGGACATGCCTCCATCATGGCATTGTGCCAGGGCCACGGCGCCGTCAGGGCACGGTCCAGCTTCCGCGCTGTACCCAGCCGGAACTCGCATTGGGTTCATGGGCCTGCAGGTAGACGGTTTTAGCTCCGCTAAACGTGTTGAACACCAAGTTGACGGTCAAGGCTACAGAAGTTCCCGACGACGTCACCACGGTGTAGCCCACCGCGCATTGTGTGTTTTGCAATATCGCCGAGGAGCCGACCGGTTTGTTGTTCAGTACCGTGGCCGCATCGTTATACAATCCGATGGTGGCAGCCCCGCGGTTGTAGACCAGATAGCAGGCGTTGGCCGTCGCCGAGGGCGCGCCCACGGCGAACAGCATGGAGATGCCGCTGATGTTACTCTCGATCGCGGAGTCGCTCACCGTGAAGGTGAAACTCGGCGACGTGCCCGATCCCGCGGCGGGCGAAACGGAATCGGCCGTGGCAGCGCCACCGGTGACGGTCCAACTCCCCACCGTGACCCAACCGGAATTGACCGGGCCCTCCGACGCCAGCAGGTACACGTTCTTGGCGCCGAACCAGGCGGCGTTAAAACCCAAGTCCATGGTAACCACGATGGTGCTGGTCCCGATCACCAGCGCCGTGTTCAACGCGCGCAGCGTGCATTGCGAGTTGGTCGCCACCGAGTTCGATCCCGCCACCAACGGCGTGGCTCCGTTGGCGGGGTTGTCATAGGCTAGCGACACCGTGTTCACCGTCCGGTCGTAGACTAGACTGCAAGCGTTCGCGGTATTCAACGACGTCGCAAACAGCACCGCCAGCCCCTGGAGGAAGCCGGCGCCCGCCGGATCGGTCACGGTGAAGCTGAACCGCTGCCCGGGGCCCGAGCCGGAAGCCGGCACCACCGAAGTGGCCTGCGGCAAGCCCCCGATGGACACCGTGAACGTCCCGCGCTGAACCCATCCCGTGTTCGCCGCCGCGCTCGCTCCATACATGTAGATGTTGCGGGGGCCTCCGAAACTGGTTTTGAACGTGACGGCGACCGTGAAAATTTGTGATAGACCGGAAACCGTGATCGAAGAGGCTCCTGCTTTGCACTGGCTGTTTTGCAGGAGGGTCGGGGAATTCATCAGCCGGGAATCCGATCCGGCCGCGCTATCCCATAACAGCGCCACGGTGCCCGCGACGCGATCGACCACGATTTCACAGGCGTTGGTAAAGCTCAGCGAACTGGAAAACAGCATGGCCAGACCGGTGAGGTTGGCAGCGCTCTGCGAATCGGAAAACACGAAGGTGAACGTCTGGCTGGAGCCGGTGGCGAAATTCGGGGATACGGTGTCCGCGGAAGGCTGCGAGGGAGGAATGGTCACGGTCCATGAGCCCTGGGCGATCCACCCGGTGTTCGTCCCCGCATCGGCTGCATACTGGTACACCGTCTTGGCGCCGGCGAAGGGCGGCAGGAATGTCAGCGCAAGGTTCAACGTCAGGTTATTGCCCGATACGCTCACCGAGCTGCCGGCGCCGGTCAAGGTGCACTGGCTGTTCTGCGCCGTGCTGCCGCCCGGCACTACGCTCTGCGAGCCGCTTGCCGGGTCATCGTTGGCCAGCGTGAACACGTTCGCCGCCTGATTGTAGGTGACGTAGCAGGCAAACGTTGTTGACGCGCCAGTGCCGACCAAAAGAGACACCGTGGTCAGCGCCGCCGCGCCCCCGCTGTCCGCATATGTCGCGACGAATACGGGAGCATTCCCGCTTCCCGAGGAAGGGGTTACCGAAACCACGGACGGCAGTTGCGCCGGTACCGTGGTGACACCCAAGCGGGCCAGCCATCCGATGCCGCCACCATTGTTTGACGATTGAATCGGTCCCGTAAGAGGCAGATTCAGCGATGAAGTCTGCCCGCCCACGTACATGTTGCCGTTGGCATCCACCGCCAGCGCGTTGGCGGAATCCGCTCCGCTGCCGCCGTAGAAGGTTGAAAATCCCAGCGTATTGCCCGCGGAGTTCAGCTTGGAGACGAATGCGTCTTGCAACCCGCTGTAGGTGGCTTGCACCGCGCCCGCAAGCGGAAAATCGACCGACGACGTGTAGCCGGATACGTAGGCGCTGCCGCTGCTATCGATACCGATTCCCGCCGCCCACTCCGGGCCTATGCCTCCCAGGTAAGTGCTGAACACGAGTGCGTTGCCCGCTGCATTCAGCCGCGCGGCAAATGCGTCGGAAGGCCCATTGAGCGCCGATTGGTACACACCTGCCGTCACGGGAAAATTGGCCGAGTTCGTTACCCCGGCAATGTAGGCGTTGCCGTTCGCGTCCACTTTGATGGCATTGGCTTGCTCCGGAGTAGCAACCCCACTGCCGCCCAGATACGTGCTGTACAGAATCTGGGTGTCGGAGGCGCGCAACTTGGTAACAAATACGTCCTGGTTGCCCGCGTTTGCCGCCTGCATCGCCCCCAGTACGGGAAAGTTCGCCGAGTAGGTTCCGCCGGTTACATATACATTGCCGCCGGTATCCACCGCGACGCCGCCCGCGTGTTCATTGCCCGCGCCACCCAGGTAGGTGCTGAAGCCTAGCGCGCCGGCCGCGGTGAGTTTCGTGACGAAGGCATCCGTGCCCCCGCCCAGCGTCCATTGCGCGGCGGTCTGCACCGGGAAATTCGCCGATTGCGTATCGCCCGCGATGTAAGCGTTGCCGGAGCCATCCACCGCAATCGCGGTTCCCACTTCGTAGTTCGTGCCGCCCAGATAGGTGCTGTACAACAGCGTGTTTCCCACGGCATTCAGCTGTAGAGCGAACGCCGTCTTGGAGCCGCCCAGCGTCGTGCGGATGGCCGCCGCCAGCGGAAAATTGTTGGATGCCGTCGAGCCCGTCACGTAGGCCTGGTTACTTGCGTCCACCGCAATGGCCGCGCCCTTGTCTTCACCGCCGCCGCCGATATAAGTCGCGTAAACCAGCGCGTTGCCCGCCGGGTTCATTTTGACGATGAAGGCATCGACGCCGCCCCGGTTGATGGCCTGCGCGGCACCCACAATCGGGAAATCCAGCGCTTCCGTCCAGCCGGTCGCGTAGAGATTGCCGGCGCTATCGACGGCGACTCCGGTGACCGCTCCGAATCCGGTTCCCCCCAAATAGGTCGCATAAGAGATGACCGGATCGATGACCAACGGGAAACGCGTGTCGTACCTCTCGATAGCGAAACCTACCGTTCGGGCATCCAGCAGGCGATACCGCCCCCTAATGCTGACGCGACCCCGTGGCGTGTCTTGATAAATCTCCGGGGCCTGCTCCAACAACTCCCCGGCATGCAGATTGCCGCCATCGTCGATCGCAAGATCCACGGAGTATTCCAGCCGGATCTGGCGCGGGTCGGCCCCGGGTGCGACGCGGAACTCTGACTTGAGATGGCCGTCTTTGCCCGCGTACGCCGCGTCAATGCCGGGATAAAGTCCGCGATACAGAATCTCTCCGAAGACCGGCAATCCGGTCCGCCACGCGCGTGGATCTGGCCCCATTAGAAAATTTGCGTGTCCGCTGGGATCACTGCCGCGAACATCCCGTGCCTTCGCGCCGCGAAAGCGAACCTGAATCGGGCCATCGCCGGTGTGAAACAGAATTCCTTCCCGAGTGAACACCGCTCGCATCGCAGGACTCTCAACGATGTACCGCGACCGTGATTCTTCAATAAAAAACGTGGGGATCGCAAACGCGGGTGCAGTGGTCAACAGAAAGAGCCCGACGAAAAATCGCATCAAGCAATTATCGACGGAGAACAAAAAACGGCTGCTGTACGAAAATCCCTACGCGCCTATATACCGGGCGTACAGGCTACGCGCTACGCCGGCGTCTTGCGTGCCTTTGATGATGGCGCGGCCATCCGCGAACACCGTCAATTCATAGGGATCGATGACGACGCGCAACGCGAATTCGTTGGAGCGCACGGGCGCCACCGCGGAAAGACGCTGGGCCAGCTCCGGCAGGTCCACCGGCCGCGACCGCTCGTGAATCTGCACGGCATTTCGTCCACATAAACTGATGGGCGCCCGCCGGGAGCCGTTCAAGTGCACGAACTCGCGGCGCACGCAACAGGGGCAGTCAGGATCGCGAGGAGGCGGCGCCAATTGCCGGATCGCGCCGGTCCACACGTCCACCGTGGTCAGGCGCGCGACGACGGAATCTGTTCCCAGCGCCAGCATCTTCAGGGCGTCGCCGGCCTGTAGCGCGGCAATCGTAGCCGTCACCGCAGCCAGCACGCCTTCGGTTTCGCACGTGGGCTGCGCACCCCGCGGCGGCTCCGGGTAGACGCAGCGCAGGCAGGCCGTCATACCGGGAACAATCGGCAGCTTGATGCCGTAGCTTCCGACGGCGGCCCCGTAAATCCAGGGAATACCGGCGGACACGGCGGCGTCGTTGATCAGGAACCGCGTTTCGAAGTTGTCAGTGCCATCCAGGATCAGGTCGATATCCTCGAACAGATCCGGGGCGCTGGCAGGCGTTAGATCGGCCACCATGGGCTCGATCTCCACTTCGGAGTTTACTTTGGCCAGACGGCGGGCGGCCGCGACGGCCTTGGGCAGCGCTTCCGCGGCGTCGGCCTCGTCGAATAAGAACTGGCGCTGGAGGTTGGACCACTCGACAAAATCCCGGTCGATCAGCCGCAGGCGTCCCACGCCGGCGCGAGCCATGGCTTCCGCCTGCACGGTTCCCAGGGCTCCGCAGCCGACGATGGCCACGCGGGCGGCGCGGATGTTAGCCTGGCCTTGCTCGCCCAAGGGAGCGAAGCGGATCTGGCGCGAATAACGGGATTCGGGGGGGCGCATTTCCTACTCACGATGGTAGCGGACGCGGTGGTAAAATAGCGAACCATGACCCCCAATTTCCACGCCCGCCGCGAATTTCTGCGCTTTTTGGCCGCCAGTCCTCTACTCACGCAAGCTTGGGGGCAAGACGCCTCGGGTGTGATTGCCAGCGCGAAAGACGCCATCAACGTCATGGACTTCGAGCCGCTCGCCCGCAAAGTGCTTCCGCCCGCGCACTGGGGTTACATGGCCACCGGGGTGGATGATGACGTGACGCTGCGCATGAACCGCCAGGCGTTCGAGCACTACCAACTGCGCGCCCGCCGTCTGGTTGACGTGAGCCAGGCCGATCTCAAGACTCAAGTGTTCGGCACCACGTGGGACATGCCGATCTATGTGAGCGCTGTCGGCAGCCAGAAGGCGTTCAATCGCGACGGCGAAGTCGCGACGGCCCGCGCGGCGAAAGCGAAAAGAGCCATGCAGATGCTCTCGACCGCCAGTTCGACTCCGGTCGAGGAAGTTTCCAAAGCCCTCGGCACGCCGCCCTGGTTCCAGCTCTACATGCCGCTCACCTGGGATGAGACGGAAAAACTGGTGAAGCGCGTCGAAGCCGCGGGATGCCCCGTGCTGGCCTGGACCATCGACCTTCTTGCTGGCCGCAATACGGAGACCGCCACGCGCTTCACGCGCTTGGACAACCGCGATTGCCTGTCGTGTCACATGCACTCGCCCAAGGCGGGCGCGAATCCGGCGGATAATGCGGGCAAGCCCATGCTGGCCGGACTCGCGGGCACCATCAATCCACCGCAGGCTACGTGGGCCTACGTGGACCGGCTGAAGAAGATGACCAAGATGAAGCTGGTGCTCAAAGGGATCGACACCGGGGAAGACGCCAAGCTTGCCCGCGAACATGGCGCCGACGGCGTGATTGTGTCCAACCATGGCGGACGCGCCACCGAGACCGGCCGCGGCACCATTGATGTTCTTCCCGAAGTGATTGACGCTGTCGGACCGCAGTTCCCGGTCTTCGTTGACGGCGGATTCCGCCGCGGGTCGGATGTTTACAAAGCCCTGGCGATAGGCGCCAAAGGCGTCGGCATCGGCCGTGCGTATATCTACGGACTCTCCTCGTTCGGCCAGGAGGGCGTCGAGCGGGTGCTCGACATTCTGCGCGCGGAATTGACGTTGACCATGCGCCAATGCGGCACGCCCACCGTCGCCTCCATCACCCGCGCTTCCGTGCTCAAGAACGGGTCTAGACTATGAAGATGAAATTCAAGTCTGTAGTTTGCTTCCTCCTTTTGGCTGGCTTGGTTGCCGCGCAAAGCAAGCCCAAGTTTTCCGGCGAAGCCGTGAAGGCCGGGGTCCTAGAAGCCGAAGTGTTGAAAGCCAGCGACCAGTTCGACGAAGCCCGCAAGGCGAAAGACCGGGCGGGCATGGAGAAGGTGCTCGCCGATCAGCTTACCTGGATCGCGCGCGGAGATCGTCTCGATAGAACCCATGTGATCGCGGATTTTCTTTCCGACGGTCTGCATTTCATCTCGTTCGCGCATGACAGCGTGACAGTGAAGCTGTTCGGGAACACGGCGGTGGTGTCCGGGCATAGCACTTCGGTGCTGGATTACAAAGGGAAGCGCTTCGACGCGCCCCGGCTCTTCAGTGATGTCTACATGAAAATGGACGGGCGCTGGCAGATGGTCGCCCACCACGTTTCCGAACTGCCGAAGCCTTGAGCCAGCGTTCGCGTGCCCACCTCACGCTGAGCGGGCGAGTTCAGCCTCCGAATCGCGGGCGGCTTCTTCCAAGACGCGCACCGCCTGGGAGTTGCGGGCGTCTTCCGCAATCCGCCGGCCTAGGCCACGCGCCTGATTCCGGTAGCGCGCATCTTGCAGGAGAGTCTGCACTGCCCGTCTGATCGCCTTCGCCTCCGCTTTCGGAGCCGGCGTAGACGACGTGAGCGGGCAACGGCGCCGCCGGGAAGTCGAACGCCGGGCTGGTCAGCACCAACAGACGTGTCAGCCGCTCCAGTTGATCCAAGGGATGTTGAAGAGGAGCGAGCCCCAGCGCGCGCCGCGTCGCGTTAAACACCGGCGCCCCTTTGCCAAACTCACGCCGCGTCAGACTGCGGACCGCGCTGTCCCGCAGACGTTCAAACATGTTTCTCGCCGGCAGAAATCCCGGCCCGAACGGAGGAACTCCAGGGAGTGGGAAGAGGCAGATGTTCGCTGCCAAACCAACGCAAGGAACCCCAGCCGCCTCGGCCGCCGCCATTGCGCCGAAGAGCATTTCGCTGGGCACGATCACGTCCGCGGGAAAGCGGCGCAACTCGTCGCGAACGTCCCCGGCATAGGCCAAGGACGGGCCGAAGAAGAGGCGGTCTCGCAGGCGGGCGATGACCGCCAGAGGCGAGCTCACTTCCCAGTCCTTCAGCGGGTCGCTCTCCCAGGACTTATCCAATCGCCGGTATCCGCGGGTCCAGGATGAAAACGAGGCGCCCGCGGCTTCCGCTTCCTCCTGATTGCACGGGTCGGCTAGAATCCTCACTTGGTGGCCCCGAGCTACCAGCCTCCGGACCACACTCAACATCGGAGGAGTATTGCCTCCCCCTTCCCAATGAGGGAACAAGAATCGTTTCATGCGTCCTCCCTTCTTGTCTCCAGTACGCCATGCACCAGCCGGAGGAACGTGGCGGCAGTTTCCTTCCGGCTTAGCTGCAGATCCCGCCGCAGCAGTTTCCACAAGTAAACGTCGGTGGCCGCGTAGAGCGCTGTAATCCGCTGCTCCCGCTCCGCGGGACTGAGAACTGCCAGATGCGGCCCAAAAATGTGCCGGAGCCAGCCGCGATGCACGCCGCGGGCTATTTCCAATAAGGCCTGTAGAGATGGCAGTTGATCTTCTTCCTCCAGGGCGCGGATATTGAGGTCGCCAATTGCCTCGTAGTGTTCCAGTAAAGCGCTCAATGCGGCTTCGATGCCGCCTGGGGGCGTGGCCGGGCGCGCGGCGTCGATGTCCTGGCGTAGCTGCACAAACGCGGACTCCAGGACTCCATCGCGCGACCCGAACCGGCGGAGAATGGTCCGTACCGTAAGGCCCGCCTCGCGGGCGATATCCTCCAGCGTGACCGCGGACACGCGGCGGACGGAACGTGCCAAGCGGACCGTTGCCGTGATGATTTTCCCGGCGGTGGCTTCGCTTTGTTGCGCGCGCTTCCTGGCGGTACGCTCGTTTGGCCGCAGTCTTCATGGCTTCGTGTCAGAAATAGTGACACGAATTATGGAGAAATCTACTTGCCGCCCGCTTTCACGTAGGTCCGGATCACCTTATCCACGTAGCTCCGCGTCTCCGCGTACGGAGGCATGCCCCGGTAGCGGTCCACCGCCCCTGCGCCCGCGTTATAGGCGGAGAGCGCCTTGACCACGTCGCCGTCGTACTTGATGAGCAGCTCGCGTAACAGCCGCGCGCCGGCGTCGATGTTCTGCGCGGGATCGCGCGGATCGGCGTCCAGCGCCTTCGCCGTGGCGGGCATCAACTGCATGACGCCGAGCGCGCCTTTTGAAGAAACGGCTTCCGGGCGCAGCCCGGACTCGACGCGCGCCACGCTCTCGACCAAAGCTAGCGGTAGGCCGGTGCGGACCGCGGCTTCCTGGATTAGGGTCCGGGCGTCGGATGCCGGAAGCGGCGGGTCCACCCTGGGCGGCGCGGGCGCGGCGGGAGGAGCCACGTAATCGTCGGCTTCGAAGCGCGCTACCGCGGCGACGGGCAATTCCGTCACGCCGTTCTTCAAGTACAAGCGGACTACGCCATCCGCGACTTCATGCCGCTCGGCGGGAATGCGAAAGCCCGTGGATAGAACCGCGTATTCTCCGCCGATCAGCGGAGCCGCGCAGCCAACCGACAGACAAAAACTGAGAGATAGCCTGGTCACGTACCGTTACCAACTCAGACGCGCGAAATACGCGAAGCGTGGAGCTAGACCAGTTTCAGAGTATTCATGAACCATAGCCGCAGTGGCGGAAGCAGGCTTGTGCGTTTTGGGGAGTAACGGCGGCCAGGGCTTGGGCGACGGCCTGTTCGAGAGTGTCCAGCGATCTGGCTTTCGCAGCGCGGAGCAGTTGCT
>SHUD01000077.1 GCA_009697505.1 Bryobacterales bacterium | reverse complement strand
GAGGATTTTGTCCGTGAAATCCGGCGCGACGGGATTGGGGCGTTGGGAGAGATCGGGCAGTCGCCCAACAGCCGCGAGCTTTCTCCGCTGGAACGCAAGATGTTTCGCGCGGTGGGCAAGACCCACCTGCAAACCAATCTCCCGATATTTACGCACAACCCCTATGGCACCGGCCCCAACGTTCCGCGCCAAGCAGGTCTATTGCAGCTCGATGCCTTCGAGGCGGTCGGCGTAAAGCCGGATCGCGTCGCCATCGGCCACGTCTGCTGCCTGGACGATTCGCAGGCCGACATGATGAAGCAGATTGCCAAGCGCGGAGCTTACGTCGGCTTTGACCGCATGGCCAACACCCACCCGGCGCCGCCTCCGGGTTCGCCCCCTCCGCGCAACGGACAGGTGCACGACATCTCCGATGAACAGCGCGTCAAGGAGATTCTGGAATTCATCGGCGCGGGCTACGAGAAGCAGTTGCTGCTAGCCGACGACAATACGTTACAGCCATTGCAAATCGGCGAAGCGATCAACCAACTAGAGAAGGTGCAGTGGCTGACCGGAGAGAGTTCGGCGAAAATCAAGTCGATGATCTTTCGCGACATGGGCACCGGCCGGACCGTGTCGCGCTTCGTGCCCAAACTGCGCAAAGCCGGCGTCAAGGAAAAGACGCTGCATACGATTCTCTACGACAACCCGCGCCGCTTCCTGGCGTTTGAACCGAAAAATTCCTAAAGTAACGTAAGGAGATCTCATGAAGACAAGAATCATCCTGGCAGTGATCGCAATCGCTTGTCTCGCAGGCGCCTACACATGGCTCGGCGCGCAATCGCGCCCGGCGGCGGTCCCCATTGGCGCGACCGATATCGGGGGCGTGGTCACCAGTTCCAAAGGACCCGAAGCCGGCGTTTGGGTGATCGCCGAAACCACCGGCCTGCCCACCAAGTTCGCCAAGGTTGTTGTGACCGACGACCGCGGACGCTACGTGATCCCCGAACTGCCCAAGGCCAGCTACAGCGTGTGGGTGCGCGGCTACGGATTGGTGGATTCGCCCAAAGTGACCAGCACGCCCGGCTCGCAGCTCAACTTGACCGCGACGCTCGCGCCGACTGCCGCCGCGGCGGCCGAATACTATCCGGGCATGTATTGGTATTCGATGTTGCAGATTCCCGATAAGAGCCAGTTTCCCGGCACCGGACCCAGCGGCAACGGCATCATGCCGGTGATGAAGACGCAAGCCTATTGGATCGACACGGTCAAGAACTCGTGCCAGTCCTGCCATGCGCTCGGCTCCAAGGGCATTCGCACCGTGCCGAAGGAGTTTGCGGGCAAGGGCAGTTCGGCTGACGCCTGGGCCCTCCGCGTGCAAGCCGGTCAGGCGAAGAACAACATGGCCATCAGCCTGGCCCGCTTCGGCCCCAAAAAAGCTTTGGACTTGTTTGCCGATTGGACCGACCGCATTGCCAAGGGCGAGCTCCCCTCCGCCAAGCCGGAGCGCCCGCAAGGGCTGGAGCGAAACGCCGTCTACAGCATGTGGGAGTGGTCGACGCCCAAGGCTTACCTGCACGACGCCATCTCCACGGACAAACGCAATCCGCGCGTGAACGCCAACGGCCTGATTTACGGATCACCTGAAGAAAGCACCGACATGGTGCCGGTGCTGAATCCCGTCACCAACGAAGCCTGGCAGATCAAGCATCCATTCCGCGATCCCAAGACGCCTTCGAACTCGGAACTTCCCAGAGGCCGCTCGGCGTATTGGGGCGACGAGCCCATCTGGGACGGCCACACCAGCATTCACAATCCATTGATGGATGAGCAGGGGCGCGCCTGGTTCACCGCGCGCATCCGGCCCATCAACGCCAATCCGGATTTCTGTAAGTCCGGCTCGGATCACCCCTCGGCTAAGCTGGTGCCGTTGGAACAGTCGGTGCGCCAGCTTTCCGTGTACGACCCCAAGACCGAGAAGTGGTCGCTCATCAATACGTGCTTCAGCACGCAACATCTGTATTTCGCTAAGGACGCCAACAACACGCTGTGGACCAGCGCCGGCAATCCCGACAGCGGCGTGGTGGGCTGGCTCAATACGAAAATGTATTTCCAGACCGGCGACGAAGCCAAGTCGCAAGGCTGGACCCCGATCATCGTCGACACCAACGGCAACGGGAAGCGCGACGAGTGGGTGGAAGCCAATCAGCCGCTCGACCCTAATAAAGACAAGCGCATCATGGCGGCGTTCTATGGCGTGCAGCCCAGCACGGTTGACGATTCCATCTGGGGCCAGGCCATGGACGTCGGCTTCTCACGCATGGATCAGCCCGGCTACATCATCCGCCTGGTGCCGGGATCGAATCCGCCACAAACGACGCTCGCCGAGGTCTACGTGCCGCCCGATATCGGCTTCGGATCGCGCGGCATCGACGTGGATACCAACGGCGTGGTGTGGACCACGCTGTCCAGCGGCCACATGGCCAGCTTTGACCGCCGCAAATGCAAGGGCCCGTTCAACGGCCCGCAGGCCGCCACCGGCAAGCATTGCCCCGAAGGTTGGGCGCTGTACCAAATGCCCGGACCGCAGATGAAGGGCGTCACCGATCCGGGCAGCGCCAACCATGCTTATTACCTGTGGGTGGATCGCTACAACACTCTGGGACTGGGCGCCAATATTCCGATCGCGCAGGCCAACGGCAGCGAATCGCTGCTGGCGCTGGTGAACGGCAAGTTCGTGGATCTCCATATTCCCTATCCCATGGGCTTGTTCACCAAGAACGTGGATGGCCGCATCGATAATCCCAACACCGGCTGGAAGGGCCGCGGGCTGTGGACCACGCACGGCACGCGCACGGTGTTCCACAACGAAGGCGGTACCCAGAACAAGCCACGGGCGTTCCATATTCAGATGCGGCCGGATCCGCTGGCGCACTAGAGAGACGCTCATGCACAGGTTCTTGTTCGTAGTTCTGTTCGCGCTATCTGTGTCGGTGCCGTTGACGGCGCAGACGGCGCCTGCCAAACCCTCAGGCGAAGACGTCTATAAACAACGCTGCGCGCGCTGCCATGAGCTGACCGACTCGCGCGTTCCGCCGCGCACGGCGCTGAATCAGATGCCTTCAGTTCGCATCATGCGCGCGCTGGATTTCGGCGCCATGATGACCGTGGCCTATCCGCTGAGCCGCGACGAACGACAAGCCGTGGCCGGCTACCTGGGCACCAGCGCGCCCGCGATCAACTTCCCGCCCAGCGCGTATTGCAGCGATCGCAAAGCCACTGTTTCCGACAAGCCTAAATTTTCCTGGAACGGCTGGAGCAGCACGCCTAATAACGCCCGCTACCAGACCGCGCAGGCCGCGGGACTCAGCATCGATCAGGCACGCAATCTGAAACTCAAGTGGGCTTTCGGTTTCGATGGCGACGTGACGGCGTTCGGGCCGCCCACCGTCATTGATGGACAGGTTTTCGTCGGCAGCGCGGGTGGCGTCATCCACGCCCTGCGCGCGGATACGGGATGCTTGCAGTGGACCTTCCAGGCCACCGGCCCGGTGCGTTCCGCGATCGTCGCCGTACCGCAAGGCCGCCGCCACGCGTTGCTGTTCGGCGATCAGACCGGTTTCTTCTATGCCGTCGAAGCCGAGTCCGGCAACTTGATCTGGAAGAAAAGAATCGAGACGCACGACGCCGCCCGCCTCACTGGCGCGCCGGTGGTCTACAACGGCAACGTGTTCGTACCCGTCGCATCCTGGGAGGAAACACGTTCGCTCGACCCGACCTACGCTTGCTGCACTTTCCGCGGCAGCATCGTGGCGCTGCGGGTTCAAGACGGCCAGCAAGTCTGGAAGACGTACCTGGTCCCGGAACCCAAGCCGACCGGCAAGAGCAAGCGCGGCACGCAACAGTACGGGCCTTCGGGAGCGGGCGTGTGGTCGGCCCCCACTCTCGACCCCAAGCGCGGCTTGATGTACCTTGCCACCGGCGACAACTACTCCTCGCCGTCCACGAACCTCAGCGACGCCATCGTCGCACTCGAAATCTCCACGGGCAAAGTGGTGTGGTCGAAACAAGTCACGCCCGGCGATGCTTATAACTCCTCGTGCGCCACCGACAAACAGAACTGCCCCGACGAAGACGGTCCGGATTATGACTTCGCTTCGTCCGCGATTCTGAGCCAGTTGCCCGATGGCCGCGACGTGTTGCTGGCCGGGCAGAAGTCCGGCATGGTGTACGCGCTCGACCCAACCAAGCAGGGCGAATTGCTGTGGCAAGTGCGCATCGCGCCGAACGGTCCTGACACGCCGACATCCGTGGGAGTACAGTGGGGCATGGCCACCGACGGCCAGCGCGTGTATGCCACCACGTCTTCCACCGGTAGGACTCCGCCCAAGGACCCGCTCGACGCGCGC
Source organism: Bryobacterales bacterium (assembly GCA_009697505.1). Lineage (GTDB taxonomy): Bacteria > Acidobacteriota > Terriglobia > Bryobacterales > Bryobacteraceae > Palsa-187. Next base: position 2,613 of record SHUD01000077.1, on the reverse strand, counting down.
CGGAACATTCTGGATCCAAGCAAGGGCGGCGGACTGACGGCGCTGCGCGTCGCGGATGGCGGGAAGGTCTGGTACGCGCCTCCCATTGTGTGCGCGCCGAATGCTCCTGCCGGATGCAGCCCCGCGCAATCCGCGGCAGTCACAGCAATGCCGGGAGTCGTGTTCTCCGCTTCCATGGACGGACATGTGCGCGGCTACAGCTCGGAAGACGGGAAAGTGTTGTGGGACTTCGATACCGTCCGCGAATTCAAAACCGTGAATGGCGTCAAGGCCAAGGGCGGGACCATTGATGGTCCCGGCGCCGTGGTCATCAACGGCATGGTGTTCATCAACTCGGGCTACTCGCGCTTCGGCGGAATGCCGGGCAATGTATTGCTGGCGTTCGCGCCATAAGACAGAAGGGGAAATATGAATCGCACTTTCAAACTCGGATTACTGACGATCGCCTGCGTCGCTTCACTGAGCGCCCAGGAAGACAAGGCGGCCGTGGCCGCGCTGCAGAAAGCCAACGTCCTACAGAGGCTGGCCAAGCTCACGGCTCCGCATGGGTCGAAGACCGGAACCGCGCCCGGCTTTGTTCCCGATCCGGCGTGGCCGCAAACTCTGCCTCATAACTGGATCATCGGCGACATCGGCGGCCTGTTCGTCGATAAGCACGATCACATCTGGGTCTATCACCGCCCGCGCTCGCTGGCGGCAACCGACGCCGGAGCCCTCCCGGAAGCGGGCAAGAACGCCAAAGGCAATCCGATAAGCGCGATGGGCCACGGCCGTCCCTTCAGCGGACCGCGCTCGGCGTGCTGCATCCCCGCGCCTTCAGTACTCGAATTCGACAAGGCCGGGAACCTGGTTCAAGCCTGGGGCGGCCCCGGTGATCCCGGGTTCCTGGAAAAGAAGTGCCGCCAGGACATGGGCTGCTTCTGGCCCGCGCGCGAGCACGGTATCTTCGTCGACCAGAACGACGACGTCTACGTCGCCGGCAACGGGCAAGCCCGCAACTTCTTCGGCCAATATCCGTGGGCGCCCAGCTTCGGCAACGACTCGCACATACTGAAGTTCCACAAGGACGGTACCTTCATCTATCAGATCGGCACAGCCGGCATGAAGGGACCCAAGAGCAACGACACCAACGGCGGCGTCAACGGCACTCCGCAACCCTTTATGGTGGCGGAAATGAGCGTCGATCCCAAGACCAACCGCCTGTATGTCGCCGACGGCTACGGCAACCGCCGCGTGCTGATCGTGGACGGGGCCACCGGCAAGTACTTCGGCCACTTTGGAGCGTACGGACAAAATCCGGTGCAGGGCGAGAACACCGACGTGGAGGGCGAATCCGGCGGCTCCTGGCCGGCCGACTACCGCAAGGGCAACACCAAGCCCTACTTCTTCCGCAGCCCGATGCACTGCGCGGCCCTGGCCAACGACGGGCTGCTGTATACCTGCGACCGCGGCAATAACCGCGTGCAAGTGTTCAAGGCGTCCGAGGCCGGCAAGCCGTGCGAGAACCCCAACCGGGAAGCCGGCAAGTGCGGCTTCGTCGCCGAGATGCCCATCGCGCCGCAGACCACCTCGGGCACCGGCACCACCGTGAACTTCTCGGCCGACGCCAAGCAGAGCTGCCTCTACGTGGCGGACTTGAATAACGACACGATCTACGAGATCAACCGCCAAAACTTGCAGGAGATCGACCGCTTCGCCACCGGCGGCCGCCAGGGCGGACAGTTCCATTGGCCCCACGTGGTGAGCGTCGATTCGGAAGGCAACATCTACACCGGCGAAGTCGACGGCAACGGCCGCGTGCAGAAGTTCCTGCGCTACGGAGCGACGGGATGCAGCGGAACTGGAAGTGCGGAGGTTGGGAAGTATCGGTAGAGGAAGGTCGTCATGGCGGCAGGCGTTCGCCTACTCGTGCTGCTTGGGCTAACTCCTTGGATTGGAGGGCAGCAAACTGCAGTTCCGACGAGACTTTATGGGACATGGGTGATTGCACGCGTCCTGCCAGCGGCTTACATCACAGCCCTCAGCATGGACGAGGCAAAAGCACTTATCGGACGGAGGCTGACTTTTACACCCCGTGAATTGGATAACGGGCAGGAACGGTTCGTGGTGAAGCAATATCAAACAAGGGTGATAACTTCCGAACAATTCCTTATCGAGAACAAGGTCAAACTCGCGAGGCTCGGCGTAGCCGACGACCGCATCGCAGAAGTCTCAATCGAACCGCGTAAATGCGAAGAACGCCATTTTGTTCCTCAGTGAATCGCACGCGAAAGTCACCCACGCGCAAACGCTTTTCGCCTTCTTCCCCTTTGAGTTCCTTGACGCGGCCCGCGCCTGTCTCTGCCAGCCGGTGAATCGCCGTGAGAATGTTCATGGCGATGTGCTGTGGAATTGCGCGGATGTCGGCTTTGGCCTCGTCGGAAAGGACGATCCGCTTCAAGCCGCGGGGTCCTGGGCCTTCGGATTAGACCATTTTCGTAGATAATAGGAACTGCTCTGGCTCTTCGCCTGGCCGCAGATGGCGAAAGCATATTCAGATGATTTGAGGCGCAAGCTGTTGGAGGCTCACCAGCAAGGTGAAGGGAGCCTGGAACAGTTGGCGGTACGATTCCG
>SHUD01000076.1 GCA_009697505.1 Bryobacterales bacterium | reverse complement strand
TTCTGGTTGACCCCGTACACCGCATACTGTTTCAAATCCACCAGGCCGTTCCTTCCAAATGCCTTGATGAGGGAGCCGGTCCCAGCGTCCAGGGCAACCAACTGATAGCCGGGGGTCACGTAGAGGATACGGTCGTCACCCTTGCCGTCAGACCAGTAGGACAACCCCCGTCCCGACAACTGACGGGGAGCGGCTTCGCCACGTTTGCCTTCACGCTCACTATGCGCCCACATCAATTCGCCGGTGGCCGCATCCAGCGCCACCACCGCGCGCCGCGTACCGGCGGTTGCGTACAGCACGCCCTTGATCATCAGCGGCGTGCCTTCCAACTTGTACTCCGGGCGGGGGCCCAGGTTATCGGCGTTGAAACGCCAGGCAACCTGCAGTTTGCTGAAATTGGATGCGTCGATTTGGTCCAGCGGGGAGTAGTGATGGTTGCGCAGATCACCCCCGTAGGATGGCCACTCACCACCCTTGACGCCAACGGACTGGGCGTGAACTCCGGCCATCGTCCAGCCCAGCCCCATTATTAGTACCGCTAGTGGTTTCAAGACCGGCCTGCGTATTGCTTGCGACATGGTGACTTTCTCTTCCGGGCCGCATTCGGCCAACTCACGCGTTCCTACTTTTTGCCCTTCGCCGGCGGCGGGATCACTTTCAGGTCCGCCATGGACTCCGCTTCGCTCTTGGTGGGCACGATTTTGTCAGGGTCGATTCGCACCATCATATACGTGATGTGATCGGGAATTTCGGTGAACAGATGGCCCGTCCCGGCTGGAATCACGATCATGTCGCCGGGCTTGAGATGCGTCACCAGCGGCTGCCGGATGGCATCGGAATTATAGCCGGGACCGTTTTGCAGCCGCACGGTCTTCTCGTCAGCCGGCCGTTTCACTGGATTCACCAAATCCGGACCCGTCCACAGCGTCGCTTCACCATCGATCACGTGGTAGACCTCGCTGACCTGCTCATGCTCGGCGACCGCCCCTTTCCGGTTGGGATCTGGAAGGAGCTTGCCGCGCCTGACCATGCCGATGCCGACTTGGACCTTACCGATATCCACGGAGCGCACCTGCTGGTCGGTGATCTGGTACTTGATAGCCTTCTCCGTATAGGCTTGGAGCTCCGACACCGGAATATAGGTGGCCGGACAACGGCGGCAAGTCGGATTCGGCCCGCCGCTTTGTGCGATGAGGGTCAATACCGCAAGGCTGGCTCCGATGATGACCTTGGTTGAAATTCCTTGGCTTCTTTGCATGTGAGACTCCTGTTCGGAAATCGCGTCCGGGGACGAAAACGATTTCCGTCTTGGCCATGGTGGCCACGAGTGATTATACATCCAACCGCCTTCACTGAAGGCGATTGTCTGCGATGCAGCGCATCGCCCATTACGTCGCGGAGGCATTAGCGGCACACCGGGCGAAAGCGGCGGCTACAACGCTCCGTGCACCGTGGATGGCCAACCCGATCTGCAGGGGATCTGGAGCAGTGCCACGATCACCACGCTGGAGCGGCCGCCTATGAGCGCAAGATTGCGGAACGCAACAATTTTGACAACCGCAACGTGGACCGCAACACCGATGTGTCGGCCTGAATCTCGCGCGCGACACAAACGCTGCATTCGATTTACGGCTTACCGTCAACTGGTTCTATCCGGAGGAGCGCGCCGGCCTCCTCGTCGGTCAGCAGATACAACAGCCCATCCGGACCTTGCTCGACCTCACGGATTCGCTGGTGAAGCTCGGTCAGCATTGGCTGGCGGCGGATCGGCAGTCCATTCGTCGGACTGAGGACGATGCGCTGTAGCTGAGCGCCGATCAGTCCACCTACGAAGATGTTGCCTTTCCAGGCGGGAAACCGGTTCCCGGTATAGAACGTGATAGCGGCGGTCGAGATCGAGGGAGACCAGAAGAGCCACGGCTGTTCCATGCCGCTGGCGAAGGTCTGATCTGAAGCAGGACCAGTGCCGCCGGAAAGATCGCCCGTGTAGGAGCGGCCGTAGGAAATCACCGGCCAGCCGTAGTTCCTTCCGGCCTTGATGATGTTGATTTCGTCGCCGCCTTGAGGTCCATTTTCTGTCTCCCAGAGCTCGCCGGTTTCCGGATGGAAGTACAGACCCATGGCATTGCGAATACCCAGGGCATACAGCTCGGGTTTGTGCCCAGGCCGGTCAGAGAACGGATTATCCTTGGGCGCGCTGCCGTCGTCGTTCAGCCGGAGTACTTTGCCATAGTAGCTGTTCGGCTCTTGAGCATCGGTCACGTTTGCGCTGATGGTGTCGTTCGCCGCGCGCGGAATGGGGATGCCGATCGCCATGTAGATCTTGCCATCGCGGCCGAACGCGATCTTCGCGGCCGATGGCCCGGAGACGACCGAGTCGGTCGAGAAGATATCGCGGACATCGCTGAGCGCATAACCTCCGTCGTAGCGGGCGCGCGCCAGAGTTGCTCTGGCGTTCGTCGTTCCAGCGACAGGCTTGTAATACGTGAAGTAAATCCAGTGGTTTTCCGCGAAACGGGGATGCAGTGCGAGATCGTTCATGCCCCTTTGCCGAGTGTTAAGCACGTCAGGTATTCCGGCGATTGGCTGGGGATCCAGCTTACCGTCGCGCACGATCCGCAACCGGCCCGCTCGCTCGGTGACCAGGATGCCGCCGTCCGGAAGGAAAGCAAGAGCGTATGGGTAGCTGAATCCCCGCAAGGGGACCACCCGGAATTTTGGCCCAGATATCTTGATGCCGCCGGATCCACGAGTACTGCTGTCAAGAATCAGAGGCCCATCCAGGGGTTGGGGCTCGCCGGCAACTTCTTGCTGTGGAGCAGGTGCGGCGCTCGTTTGAAGGATCCCCATCGCCAAAGCCAGGAGAGTGAGGAAGCGCACCGAAAATCTATAAGCCATAAACGTCCTTCCTAAACAGCAGGTTCCCGTCGCAAGGCCAGACCGGGCCTTCGCGAGAAGTAGAGAGGCCGCGCCGAACCCCGTGCCGCGCCGGGCAGAGACACGCGTGCGCCGAAGGACTTCACTCCGGCCTCCTTGCGAATCCAATCCTAGCGAGTGTGGCTCCATACGCCTCCCATCGCGACATATTGGTCCTTGAAACCTCGCTATATTGTCAGCCGGTCTCAGGTCTTGGGAGATGGCTGGACCAGCGTCCAGCGCAAGTATACTCTACGTAACGACCGGGCTGGGAGGCCGGATTCAAGTTCGCCGTCTCAGCCGGTCAGCAAGCCCTGCGGCGGCGGCCCCTATGTAAGCCGGGGAGGCACAGATGCCCAGAATGACGAATTCAAACGGGAACAGATTGTGGTCGGTCGGATCTTTTTGAAGATCCACGGCGATTACACCTGCGTGCACCACAAAGACACCCAGCGGTACGCACCCGGCGATCCGGTAGCGAACCTTGCCGGCGCCCAGCGCGGCCAGGAAACCGATGACCAGCACCGCTACTGCAAAAGCGACGTAGCTTTCGGCACTTAGTCTGTTCCGCTGCGAATAGGTCAGAAAGCGGAACAGGGTGGCAAGGTAGGCCACCGCTCCCGCAACGCCCGCCCCCACGCACCTGATGACGACCGAAATCGGAGGGACCGGCAGCGGCGGAGGACCAAGGGCGGACACGCCGGGCAGTATAACAAAATCGAGTTGCTCGGCTCTCTGTGGGAGGCAGTTGGCTGTGTGTTGAGCGCCTCACCCAATCAGGCTATGTCATCTGAGTTTCTCCGTAATAATGCGGGCGCTGCGGTTGAAACAGAAATACTTCATTCAAGCGCCGTTATGACTTCCTCTTAGGGCAAGGGCGGACGCGGCGCTAATGCGCAGCAGAAGTTTCCCCGTTGGAAGTATGCCTGATGATTGGCCCGATCCAACCACGGCACTTCAATATTACGGTTCTGGTACGCGTCTGGAAGCGCTCGCAAGCTTCTCTCCGAAGGCCACCACCGAGGGCCCGCGAGATACCGCAGGCGTCCGAGGTCCGCGGACGGGACACGCTCCCAGCCTGGCCCCGTTATGATCGCCGTTGCAATGTTCTGGTCGTCGAAGCGGAACCGCAGGGAGTAAATGGAGTCTCCGCCGAATCCCCATTCCTCGCGCGCGTATAGATCCCGCACGCCCTCCGGCGCTTCACTGCCGAGCACTCTCATGTGCATCGTCTTCGCGTAGGCGGTGTCCGGGCCCTGGCGTCTTGAAAACGGCCAAGGTTCGGTGAAGGCCACCCAGATCAGCCCCACGAACAGGATCCCGATCATTGCCAGCGACGCGGTCACTCCGATGAAAATTCTGGTACCGGGACGCATTTTACTTTCTGGTCAGCCGCAGTTGCTCGCGAAGCTCCTTCATGCTCATCTGCTCAGGCTTGTCCGCCATGCTCGGAGGAACGGGCGAGGATAATCGTCCGACGACATGATCGTTCTCTACTCTAGCCCAATATTCCCCGCAACCGCCGATGAAGTAGTCCCCTTCTCGGCCCTTCTCGCCGGTCAGCTTCCCGATCGCAAAGATCCATTCCGTCCGTACCGGGAAGCCGCTCACGTAAGGCCGGCACTGCGCTCCGTTGTCACCCCAGATCCGGAGCCTCGAAGCCCTGGTATTGCCCTTGAGCACTTCTTGCACCTCCACATCCATCGCCAGGTCGACGCCCCGGCTGCGACCGTGGTAACCCAGTACCCTGGCTCGAATGACCAACTCGGACGCAGGTGCCACTTTCAGCAGGGGACCCGTCCAAGCGCAGCTACAAGCCGCGCATCTGATCGGCATGAGGAGTGGGAGGACCACCGCCCAGCCCGCCAAGTATCGCGTTTTCATTTGGAAACTCCTTTTCCTCAAGCGATATGCCGCCAGCAGCGTCAGACTTTCAATAAAAGCGGCCGCCAGCCGAGACCGGAACGGCGAAGTGAGCAGGCTCCTGTCAGGCTCGATGCTGCCGCATTACGGTATGATGCCAACGAGTGTTGGACCCGGCGTTCGCGCCGCGCTGCGTGTCCACGCGGGGCGCGCGGAACTGCGGCACGTGGGTATTTGCTAAATTGGATTCATTGTCCTCGGGACCCCTAAGATGAACGCGCCCACGCCCACTGCTGGATCTACGTTGACCGTTGTTCCCAGCGGGAGGCTGTTGGGAGCGGAGATTCGCGGAGTGGATCTGCGTTCCCTCGCCGGCGCCGATTTCGCTTCGATTCAGCGGGCCTGGAACGAACACTCGGTGCTGTTGTTCCGCGGCCAACAGCTTACCGACGACGATCTGATCGCCTTCAGCCGGCGTTTTGGCGAGCTGGACTGGGCGCCCATCCAGGAAACGGGACGCCGCTTCGTCGAAGGACACCCGGAGATCTATGTGGTGTCGAACGTAATCGTAAACGGCCAGCCGATCGGGAGCCTGGGAGCAGGTGAGGCAACATGGCACACCGACATGTCCTACCTGGAAGCTCCGCCCAAGGCGAGCATGCTGTACGCCTTGGAAGTGCCTCCTTCAGGCGGCGCCACATATTTCTGTGGAATGTACGAAGCCTACGATGCGCTGCCGGACGCGTTGAAACGCCGCATCGAGGGACGCATGTTGAAGCACGACGGAACGTACAACAGCGGTGGATTCGTGCGCCAGGGCGTCACGGCCGTCGACGATCCCATGACATCGCCGGGCGTCTATCATCCGCTGGTTTGCACGCATCCAGAAACCAGGCGCCGCGTGCTGTATCTGGGACGAAGGCGGAATGCTTATGTTCAGGGTTTGACGCTTGCGGAGTCCGAGGCGCTGCTCGATGATCTGTGGCCGCTGGCCACGCGGGATGAATTCACGTGGCACAACGAATGGAAGGTGGGTGACGTGGTGCTGTGGGACAATCGTTGCACCATGCATCGCCGCGACCCCTTCGACCCAAACTCGCGCCGCGTCATGCATCGAACGCAGATTAAGGGCGAAACGCGCCCCACGGCGTGAATACGATGCCCGGCTCCCGTCTGAAGGTTCCTCCATGCGGTTAGGTAAGCCGAGTGCCCCGGCTATTGTTCTGGCGCTGCTGTGTGCGATGTACTTTATGTACTTCGTCGACCGCGCCAGCCTCTCGACGGCGGCGCCGCTGATCAAGGCGGATCTCAAGATCAGCAACACTGAACTCGGGCTGGCGTTTTCCGCGTTTGCGATTCCCTATGCGCTCTTTCAATTGATCGGCGGCTGGATCGGCGACAAGTTGGGTCCTCGGCTGACGTTGGCGATTTGTTGCGCAATCGTCTCGATATCCACCATGCTCACGGGCGCTGTCACTGGAATCGGCTCACTATTCGCGCTGCGGCTGGCGCTGGGCTTCGGCGAAGGAGCGGGCTTCCCCACGGCCACGCGCGCGATGGCCAGCTGGACGCCGCAGGGTAGCTGGGGCTTCGCTCAGGGAATCGTGCATTCCTTCGCCCGCATCGGCAACGCAGTGACGCCGCTGGTGGTGGCCGGGTTGCTCGCGTTCTCCACGTGGCGCGGATCGTTTGCGATTCTCGGCGCGGTGAGCCTGCTATGGCTGGTCACGTGGGTGTGGTATTTCCGCGACGATCCGCGCGAGCATCCTTCGATGACCATGGCGGTGCTGGAGACGCTGCCGGTCCGGGCCGCCGGCGCGGCGCGAAAGATACCCTGGCTACGGCTGGCCCGGCACGTGTTGCCCGTGACGATGGTGGACTTCTGTTACGGATGGACGCTGTGGCTCTTCCTGACGTGGATTCCGGCGTTCTTTTTCGAGAACTACCATCAGAACCTAGGAGCTTCAGCGCTGTTTTCCGGCGGCGTCCTGTTGGCGGGCGTGATCGGCGACACGGTGGGCGGAGTGTGGAGCGACCGGCTCCTGCGCAAGACCGGCAGCTTGACCATCGCGCGGCGTAGCGTGATTGTGGCCGGATTTCTGGGGGCGTTTGTCTTTCTGATCCCGGTGGTGCTGATTCACAATCTGACGGTTGCAGCCGTGTGCCTGGCACTGGCGTTCTTCTTCGCGGAGCTGATCGTCGGGCCCATCTGGTCCGTGCCGATGGACATTGCACC
>SHUD01000075.1 GCA_009697505.1 Bryobacterales bacterium | reverse complement strand
CCGTGCTGCGTGCTTTACAAAAGCGGGGCTTCGTGGAAGCGGAGGACGTCGAGGCCGAACGCGACCCTCTGCGCGCGTCCTCCGCACGTCTGAGCGTGGAATCCCTGGGGCTTACTGCCGACAAACTGCCTAAAGCCGAACGCGAGCTGTTGGCCTATCTGGAACTGCATCCCGGCTCGCATAATCTGGCCGATCTGGAGCCCGCGGTCGCCAAGGCCGGCACGTCGGCGCGGTCCCTGGCGCGCAAAAACCTGTTGAAGCTGGCCGTGGAACCGCTAAACGTGCCCTTGGGACACGTGCGCGCGGCACATGCGCTCAACGCGCATCAACAACAGGCGTTTGAACAAATCCGCTGCGCGCTGGATTCGAAACAATTCAAGACGTTTCTGTTGGAAGGCGTCACCGGATCTGGAAAGACCGAGGTCTATCTCAAGGCCATTGAAGCCGCCCTGTCAGTGGGGCGCGGCGCGCTGATGCTGGTGCCGGAAATCGGACTTACGCCCGCCGTGGCCGGCCAGTTTCAGCAGCGCTTCGGGGAGCGCGTGGCCATGCTGCATTCGGCCTTTCACGACGCCGAGCGCGCCCAGGAATGGCGTCGTATCCGGTCGGGCGCGGCCTCCGTGGTGGTGGCCACGCGCTCCGGCGTATTTGCACCCGTGCGCGAACTGGGCCTCATCGTGGTGGACGAAGAACACGATCAAAGTTATAAGCAGCAGGAAGCGCCGCGCTATCACGGCCGCGACGTCGCCATTGTGCGCGCGCGCGATGCCGGCGCGGTGGTGGTATTGGGTTCGGCCACGCCCAGCCTGGAATCGCGCTTCAACGCCGAGCGCGGCAAGTACACGCGCCTCGAATTACCGGAGCGCATCGAGCAGCGCCCCATGCCCGTCGTCAAACTGATCGACATGCGCCAGGAGTTTCTGGAGACGCGCAAGAACGCAACGTTTTCGCGCGCCCTGGTGGATGCCATCACCGAACGCCTGGCCAACGGCGAACAAACCATGCTGCTGCTCAACCGGCGCGGTTTTTCGAGCTTCGTGGCGTGCAGAGCCTGCGGACATCGCCTGGAATGCGTGCACTGTTCGGTGACCCTGACTTATCATCGCCGCGACCGCCGCATGCTGTGCCACTACTGCAATTATTCGGAGCGTGTGCCGGAGCGCTGCCCTAAGTGCGATAGCGAGTACATCCAATTCCTGGGCCTGGGATCGGAGCGCCTGGAAGCCGAGCTGCACGGCGCCTTTCCCAAGGCCCGCGTGGCCCGCCTGGATCGCGATTCCGTTCACGGCAAGCGGGATTATGAAACCATTCTCTCCGCGTTTCGCGAAGGCAGTTACGATATCCTGGCCGGCACGCAGATGATCGCCAAAGGCCATGACATCCCCAACGTGACGCTGGTGGGAATCGTCAACGCCGATGGTGGTCTGGCGCTGCCGGATTTCCGCGCCGCGGAAAGAACGTTCCAGCTTCTCACGCAAGCCTCCGGCCGCGCTGGCCGCGGCACTACACCTGGCATCGTGCTGATCCAGACCATCAATCCGGACCACTACGCCATCCGCGGCGCCGCGGCCCAGAACTATCAGGCATTCTATGAGAAGGAGATCGAATTCCGGCGTATGATGTCCTATCCTCCGTTTGCCTCGCTGGCCAGTATTATTGTCCGTGGAACCCGCGAAGAGGAGGCCCTCTCGCGGAGCGCGGCGCTGGGGCGTTTGCTGCAACCGTCGCCGGAGGGCATCCGCGTGATGGGGCCTGCTGCCGCCGCAGTGGCGCGGCTGAAGAACGAGTACCGCTACCAGATCTTAATCAAAGCGGCGGCGCGCAAGCGCTTGAATGAGGTGCTGACGGAAATTCGGCGCTTCGCGCGCGCTGAAAAGTGGAACCCCGTCTCGTTGGTGATCGACGTGGATCCCGTAACGCTGATGTAGCCGTGAGTGCCCATGCAGGATTTTCTCATCATCGACGATAACCTCCGCACTGCCATGCGTTTCTTCGGGCACGCAACCGGGACGGGGGAGATCACCTCCCTGCCGGGCTCGGTCGCGATCTATTCGGGCCTCGACTATGGCGTCTTCAACATCGCGATGCTGGATGGCCCGGTCACCGTTTCCAACGAGAGTTTCGCGACGCGTTTGGCGGCGCTATCGCGTTACTTCAAGGAACGCACGCCGCGCTGGTCGTTATGGCTGTGCGAGGATTTGATCGAACCCAGCCAGCGCCGCCGCGCGCGGCAAATGATTTCCGAGATCGGCCTGCGCGCCATTTCCCACTTGCCCGGCATGACCGCCGGGCACTTGTTGCCACCGGTCGGAACACTTCCTCAACTCGAAGTTCTACCCGTCGTGGATCATGTCTTGCAGGCGGCGTTTGGCGAAATAACGGCGCTGGCATTCGACATCCCATTTGAAATCGCCCAAGCGGTGTACGCGCAAGATCGCGCGTGGCGGGGCGAGTACCAAGGCTACGTTGGCCTTGTGAACGGGCGCCCGGCCGCCATTGTCGCCACGGTAGTGACCAGCGGCGCCATCGGAGTGTACTCACTGGCCACGGACCCCTCCCTTCGCCGCCGCGGCTACGGCGAAGCCGTCATGCGCGCGGCGGTCGACCAGGTACGCGAGCGCACGGGCATTGACAAGGTGGTGCTGCAATCCACCGAAGCGGGCTATCCACTCTACCGCCGCATGGGCTTCCGCGACGCAACGCGCTTTACAGTCTATTTGACCAAGTAGGACCGACCGACGGACGGCAGATTGTAATAGCGATAAGCTATCAATACCGTGAACCATGCCAAATTCCGTCGGATATCGACGGGGGGACTCGGCTGCTCGCCGGCAGAACTGGTGAGAGTCATCGTGATTTCCTAATTGAGGATGTCGAGAAGCATATCGCCGTATTTGCCGATGATTTCCAAACGAGATGTGGCGACGGAGGCAGCAAGAAATGCGCGTGGGCAACTGTTGAACAACTCAAGGCCTTGGGAGCACGAGATTCTTTCTTGCTAGAATCCCGGGAAGAGCCATCGTTTGAAATCGCCAAAATGACCGCAACAGAATTGCAACGCTTTGCCCGCTGCCAGCTCGCCGACTATGATTCTCGCGTGCCAGGTACTATGTTCGCAGACGGCGGCGGCGCTCTTACTATTGAAGACGCTTATCGTCTCCAGATAGAAACCGCGCGACTGCGGAGTATGCGCGGCGAGGCGATTGCAGGATACAAAATCGGCTGTGTAAGCCCTGCGGTTCGGCGGCAACTCGGTCTCACAGACGCTGTATTCGGACACGTTTTTCAAAGCGAAATCCGGCCCAACCGATCCGTTCTTCCGAACAACGAATTCGATTGCCTCGCGATTGAAGGAGAGATCGCGGTAACCCTCACGGAGGATGTCCGGGACCCTGAAGTGCTGCGTGATATTCCGCGCCAGTACGTCAGTGCAGTGTTTCCCATAATCGAGCTGCACAACTATGTCGTCCGAGGCCCTGAACTCCACGCGGTAGAACTGATCGCCAACAACGCGTTTCATGCAGGAATTGTTGTCCCCGAGACGAATAAAGTAGGAGTAGGACCCGAGGTGCTGGAGATTTCAGTTGCGATTAACGGCGAACAAATGGGCGTCGCCAGTCTCGACCCCTTCTCCACGCTCTATGAGCTTGCCCAACTCCTCCGTGTCTTCGGTATCAGTCTACGCCAAGGCCAAATCGTGCTCACCGGCTCGCCCTTGCCCTTGTACCCCGTCGACGAGGGAGACGGTATATCAATATCCTGCTCCACGGTCGGGGAGGTCACAGCCATCGTGGGCCGTAATGGCGGCGCGAATTGAGTCCTGCCTCGCTGAGTTGTTCGGCAGTCTAGTCCCGCTGTATGAGCGCTGACAGTGAAATGCAGAATCCGCGCCAGTCATCCGCCGACACTAATCCCTGCCCGAATTCCGACGATTGCGAGCGACGGGACAGGACGACAACCCTATTTACAAATTGTATCTTAGCTCTGGACAGGGTAAAATACACCGTGCCGCAATGGGTGTGCGACATGAGAGTGAGGAGTTGGCTAGTTTCTTTTTTTGTAGTATATAGCCGTGCGTATAGTATACGCTAGGACAAGAGGAGCACTGCCAATGCCGATTTTCAAATCCCTGGAGTCGCTGGAACAACGGAGGACCGACATCGCGAGCCAGATCGCAGCTTTGGGCGATCTGCGTGGCGGTTCGATCACGGCCACCACCGGTCGCTGTGGAAAGCCCACCTGCCACTGCCATCAACCGAAAGATCCGGGGCACGGTCCCAATCTTCGGCTCACCTACAAGGTCCGTGCCAAGACGGTCACCGAATCTCTGCCGGATCCAGCCGCGGCCCGCAAGGCGGAAAGAGAGATTGCCGAGTTCCGTAAACTGCAAACCCTGCACCAGGAATTTGTGGAGGTGAACGCGCAAATCTGCCGGATCCGTCCCCTCGCTCCGGCCGCACTGTTGCCGGAGGAAAAAAAACGGCGGAAGCGATCCGCCGGGAAGTCGCGCGCGAACTAGAGCAACTGTTGGTGGTCATCTTCAATGATCACCGCAAGACGGGGTTCCTGGATCTGGAGGCCATCGAGATGGCGGTACGCTCGGCGATGCATCAGGCCGGAGCGGCGGCGCTGAGCAAATTGCTGCAGTTTCCCGTGCCGGTCGCCGGCCAACGGATGATTCCCTGTTCCTGCGGCCCGGCGGGCAAACTACCGGGAGGTGCGCTCCAAGCCGATTCTGACGGTAGTGGGGGAAGTGGAAGTATCGCGCCCCTATTACTTGTGTTCGCACTGCCATCACGGCCAGTTCCCCGCCGATAGCAAGCTGGACATCCAAGATACAGAGTTCTCTCCTGGGGTGCGCCGCATGCAGGCGTTCGTGGGCCAAGCCGCCCCCTTCGAGCACGGTCGCGAGCAGATGAAAGCCCTGGCCGGATTGGAGGTGACCGCCAAATCGGTGGAACGTACGGCGGAAGCCATGGGGGAGCATGTCGCCGCTGGCGAGCAACGGGAGATTCAGCGGTCCGTGCAGTTGGACCTGCCGATGGTGGTGGGCGAACCGGTTCCGGTCCTGTATGTGCAAATGGATGGGACGGGCGTGCCCGTTGTGAACCAGGAGACCGTGGATCGTCCCGGCAAGATCGCCGGCCAGCCCGCTCACACTCGGGAAGCCAAGTTGGGATGCGTGTTCACCCAAACCACCTGGGACCAGGAGGGCTATCCCATCCGCGATCCGGATTCCACCACGTACACCGGCGCCATCGAGACGGCGGAAGCCTTTGGCAAGCGCATCTATGTGGAAGCCTGGAAGCGCGGCTGGGGCCGCGCGCAAACCAAAGTCGTCATCGCCGATGGCGCCGAATGGATCTGGAATCAGGCTGAGCAGCAGTTCCCAGGCGCCGTGCAGATCGTCGATCTCTATCACGCGCGCCAACACCTGTGGGAGTTGGCGCGCACGCTCTATCCCCATGAGGAAGGCAAACAGAAGGCCTGGATGAAGATTCACCAACGACTGCTCGATCAGGGAAACATTGGAAAATTAGTCAGTGCGTTGCGGTCTATCGATTCCACCAATGCGGAGGTCCTCGAAAAGCTTCGCACCAAGGCGGACTACTTCGAAAGGAATGCCGAGCGCATGCGCTACCCCACGTTCCGCTGCCAGCACCTCTTTGTCGGATCCGGCGTCATCGAAGCAGGGTGCAAAACCGTAATCGGTTCTCGTCTTAAACAGTCCGGCATGTTCTGGACAGTCCGGGGTGCCAACGCCATCATCGCCCTGCGATGCTGCCACCTTAATGGCCGGTTCGAGGACTACTGGGAGGCCCGCCGTGCGGCTTGATCTCCACTTCCATGTCGCACACCCTATCGCCGCTGTATCGCCGCAATCGCCGCATGGGCTTCCGCGACGCAACGCGCTTCACCGTGTATTTGACGAAGTAGGACAGACCCGAACCGCCGGGCACGCGCCCGTTCCACGCAGTAAACTGAAGTCAGGCGTATGTCCACCCTTCTAGTGCTGGCGTTACTAGCGCAAGCCGCCGACCCCCTGGCCGAAGGCAACAAGGCACTCGACGCCAAGGACTACGCCCGCGCCGTGCAGCTTTTCACCCAAGCCGCCGCGGCAGATCCCTCCGATTACGGCGCCGAGTTCCAGCTCGCCCTCACCTACAACCTGATGAACCGCGATGCGGAAGCCATCGCGCATTACAAGGCCGCGCTGGCGGTGAACCCGGAACTCCGGGAAGCGCAGGTGAACCTGGGCCTTTCGCTGTTGCGCACACGGGACGCGGCCGGAGCCATTCCATACCTCCAATCCGCGGCGGCGAAGAAGTCCACGCTGGACGCTGAAATTGCCCTGGCACAGGCGCTCTCCACCACGGACCGCCTCTCCGAAGCCGAATCGCATTTTCGTAAGGCCGCGGCGCTGGATGCATCGCACAAAGCGGACATCCTCGAGCTGGCCGGCCGCTACGAACAGTCCGGAAAGCGCGCCGAAGCCATCGCCATATACCGCGAGTTCCCGGATCATCTGGGCGCACAGGCGCGATTAGGCGTTCTCTTATCGGCATCGGGCCAAGTCGCGGATTCCATCAAAGTTCTGGAGGCCGCGCTCGAACGGGCGCCGACCGGCGCCAATCGGCTGGCTCTGGCCGACGTTTACCTCAAGGCAAACCAGCTGGCCAAAGCCGCGGATACGGTTGCACCGGCGGTGGCCGATCAACCGCGCGACTTAGAGCTGCGCATGTTTTATGGCCGCCTTTTGCGAGATCAGAGGAAGCTGCAAGACGCCGCGATTCAATTCTTCGCCGCTACGCAGCTCAAACCGGATTCAGTGGAGGCCTGGAATGAGCTTGCCTCTGCGCTGGCAAACTCCGAACAGTACGCCCAGGCTCTGACCGCCCTGGACCGGTTGCGCGCGCTCGGCGCCGACACACCAGGCAGTCTGTTCTACCGCGCCTTGTCCCACGACCATCTATCTCAGATTCCCGAAGCGCTTCAAGCATACAAGCAATTCCTAAACACCAGCCAGGGAAAATTTCCGAACCAGGAATTCCAGGCGCGCCAGCGTGT
>SHUD01000003.1 GCA_009697505.1 Bryobacterales bacterium | reverse complement strand
CCGCATGCTCCAGCATCGTCCCTCCACCGGCGAAAACGCCCCAAAACCGTCAGCGGAAGTTGAAATCGAAAAAAGTCAAAATACCATTCATCCCACTGAGCAAACAGGACTTACCCAAGGGTCAAAATGCGATAGCCGGACAGCAGTGTGCCGCTATATAGACGAGTGATCCACAACTTCCCACAACCCGGCTTCTGGACAGGGAGTGCAGGCTACCTCTGGCGGTTTTGCTGTTAACCGCCATATACTCATTCCAGTCATAATCCGTTACCAGCAGCAGCGAATCGGAGTCCAAACCCGCATTTACATGGGGACCCTCGTTAGGCTGTTGGCATTCATGCTAGTGGAGTCACGGATATTGACGTCGCTGCGCCGAAGTTTCTGGCCACACCGGTACTGCAGGAACGAATCCATTCCGATTCGGCATCTGGACTTTCGCCAGGGACTTAGCGTCCAGTACGTCGCTCTCCTTGATGATCTCGTCCCGATAGAGCAGGAAGGCCGTCAGAGCATAAGCCTCGTCGTCGCTAAGCGACCCCGGCTTATTCGCAGGCATGCCGGCTTTTATGTAGGTCCAGATCGTCGTCGCGTACGGAAAGAAGGACCCAGGGGTCCTAATGGGGTGAGCGCTCGCTAGCGTGCCCTTGCCGCCGACCAGATCCGGCCCGACCTTGGTGCCTTCCCCGCTTTTTCCGTGGCATGATGCGCACTTCTGGGCATAGATAGCCGAGCCTTCCTTGGCGGTCCCGCTCCCCGGCGGGAGCTCTTTTCCCGCAGGACCAACCAGGACGCCATAGCTCCGGATTTCTTCCGGGGTCGCTGCGCGGCCAAAATTATAGCGCGGCGTCTGCGCGAGACCTGTAGCGCAAAGGGCCAGGGCCGCCACCGGCACCAGCAAATTAGAGTTCCATCGCATCGCTAACCTTCCCATCCCGTTCGATCTTCCAGGGTTGAATCGCATTGAAGTGGAAGACGCTGCTGGTTCTCCAAAAATCCTTGGGAGCGCCCAGCCGCTTGCTAAATTCCGCCAGCGCCGGTTGTACCGTGCCCCGTTCATCCGTGCAGCGGGACAGGATCACGGTCTCTTCTCCGTTCCACGTCCAGTTAAAGCGAAAACGGGTGTGCGCGAACCGCAGCACGGGCTCCTGAAGCTTTGCGTCCTTCCAACTCCGGCCGCCATCGACGGATATTTCGACCCTGCGAATGGCGCCGCCGCCGGACCAAGCCAAGCCGGTGATCTCGTAATATCCCTTGCCGGGTAGCTGTTGTCCCATCGCGGGGCGGAGGATCACGGATTTCGGCGGCATCTCGAAATGAAACCAGCGCGCTTTGCCCTGCAGATTGGGCGACAGATAGGAGTGCATGCTGATTTCCTCCCGGGTCACGTAGGGTTCGTCCACCACCTTGATCTGCCTCAGCCACTTGACGCTTTCCGGTCCTTGAAAGCCCGGCGCCAGCAGCCGCACCGGATAACCCTGCTCAGGACGCACCGGCTCGCCATTTTGTCCGTAGGCCAGCAAAACGTCGTCCATCGCCTTGGAAAGCGGCAGGCTGTGAGAATACTTTTGTGAGTCGTAGCCTTCGGAAACGATCCAACTGGCCCCCTTCTGCACACCAACCTCGTTGAGCACTACGGACAAAGGCACTCCGGTCCATTCGCTGCAACTGGTGCGCCCGTGGATGTCCTGGACGTTCTCGGAAGGCGTCTTCTCAGGTCTCGCCGTGGACATGCCGTGCTTCCCCGGAGCGCCGTTGCCGTTGCACTCTACAAAATAGATACGCGAGTCGGACGGCATACGCTGCAAGTCATCCAGCGTGAAAGTCATGGGACGATCCACCATGCCGTGGATCAGGAGGCGATATTCCCGGGGGTCGATGTCCGGAGGAACGGAGTGGTTCGCCACGAAATGGAGCGGGGCTGGCGTGATGATTCCCATCAAATCCTGAAGTGGAGTCACCTTCTTCGATGGGTATAGCCTGTTTAAATAATCGTCCTTGCGCGCCGTAGTCACAAAACGAGAGCGCTCGCCAAGATTAGCGTAGTTTCTGGGACCGGCCTTCGGTTCGTTCGCAGCCTCGGCAGCCAGCCCGGATTTCGCGCCCAGAGCGCCCGCGGCCAACGCGGTGCTTGCCTTCAGAAATCGTCTGCGATCAGATTTCTTAGAACTCATGAGTTCCTCCTTAACCGGAATTTCCGTTTTGGCTATGCGTACGGAGCATTGTACACCCAACCGCTTCCGCTCGCACCGGCGGCCTGAACGTCCACCTTCCGAACGGCAAGGTGGCTCCCGTGTTCGTCGCGAACCTCTCTGGCAACCTGCCGGAGCCGTTCAAAAGCGAGCCTAGGGCCCTAAGCCCCAAGGGCGGCGGCAGGCGCATGAAAACGGCGAAAACCTGCTCCTGATCAAGGACCGACGCATCGCCGTGTCCTATGTGATCCAGACTCTCACGGTATTCGATCACTACCACTTCCGTGTGCTGCAGATTAAGGCTGCGGAGTCGAAGAAACCACTCCAACTCAAGAAGGCTCCCGGTGCCGGTCATAAGCCCTGGTGGGATGAAGAATACGCCGCCTCCGACCATCAGGGCCGACCAGCCAGGCCGTCTGCCAGACATGTTCAGTTGGCCAGAAACGGCGTTTTCGACTGCCGCCCGGCGCGAACGTGGCCGAGGCAGCGGGACTTGAAGATAATCACACCGCCCTCGGTCGCATAAGGCAGGTGCGGCGTCACGTGAGCCGCAGTCACAGACATTTGTGTAATACCGGAAGGCGCTTGCGCCAGCGCCAGTTACCATGCCGGGGCTGACGTCAGTCGCCCATGGCGCCGGCCGTCGCCAATTCACCCGACAGGCGGGCGTCGATTTCGGTCCGCGCGGCGAGTTCTTCGCCCTCCGAGAAGCGAACCACGAACGCAAAGACGGAGACGACGGAAATGGCCGCGCCCAGAACCAGCAGAGCCTGGGTCCAAGGCATGCTGCCCTTGAACAGGAATCCCGCCATCACGGAACCTGCATTGCCGCCGGCGCCCACGATCCCGGCCACCGCCCCGAGTGCGCGTTTGTTGACGAACGGAACCAGCGCATACGTAGCTCCGTTCGACATCATGATGAACAGGCCGGTCAACATCATCGCGGCGATGGCCAGCGGCAAGGCGCGCATCTGCGAGAACAGCATCAACGCGAGCCCTTCGGCGAAAATGGTGGTTCCCAGCAGCATCGCGCGTCCCCGCAGCCCCCATTTCTGGTGAAACCGGTCGCTCACGATGCCGCCCAGAGGGCGGGCAAACAAGTTCATCATGCCGTAACATCCGGCCACCAATCCGGCGGTGGTCAGCGCCAGGTGAAACGTATCCGTGAAGTAGAGCGCCGCGATATTATTGATGGTCAACTCCATGCCGAAGCAAGCGCCGTAGATCACAAACAGCGCCCACACGCGCCGATCGCGGCAGGCAGTCGCGAATGCGACTGCCGCTCCGGAACGTTTTGTCATTTCACCTCTGGCGCGCAGCTCCGCGAAGTCGCCGTCGGCGGTATCCCGCGTCAATTTGTAGTAGGCGATTCCCGCCAGAAACATCATGACGCCGGGAATAAACATCGCCATGCGCCAGCCCCACCACGCACCCGCGCCCAATGCCAGGAACCCGCTGAACAAGAGCGGCATGACCATTTGCGTGACGCCGCCGCCCAGGTTCCCCCAACCGGCGGCCGTGGCGTTCGCGGTGCCCACAATATTCGGCGCGAACATCACCGACGTGTGGTATTGCGTGATGACGAACGAAGCGCCGATGGTGCCAATCGCCAGCCGGAACATCAGAAACGTGGTGTAATCGTGCGCCAGGCCGACTGCCATCACCGGCAACGAACCCAGAATCAGCAGCCACGTATACGCCCGGCGCGGACCGATATGGTCGCACAGCCAGCCGATCAGCAGCCGCACCAGGACCGTAATCGCCACCGACGCGATGGTGAGGTTCCCGATCTGCGCCTTGGTCAAGTGGAACTCCTGGCGGATGACCGGCATCAGCGGCGCGAGGCCGAACCATCCAAAGAAACACAGAAAAAACGCGAGCCACGTCATGTGGAACGCGCGCATCGGAGCGCTGGAAAAGTCAGCTAAACGGAGGCGGGTTGCTTTATTGCGAAGTATCATCTTGAGTCGGTTTTCCTTGATTGTTGGTTTCAATTCAAATCGGCTCACACGGGGAGATTCATCTAGCATTCGGGACACCCGTTCGCATCCGCTCGGCTGAATGATGATGTATCGGACAGTGATGGTCCTCAGACGTTGAGGGACTTGCACAACGAACAACTAAGCGGTCACTTCATCCTCGCTGGTGAGATCCACGAGGATGACGCCGTCTTCCACCCGCGTCGGATACGTCGCTACGGAGGACGGTTCCGACGCACGCACGGCCATGCCGGTTTCCAGATCGAAACGCCGCCCGTGGAGCGGGCAGACGACAGCCGTGCCCGCCACGATCCCGTCACATAACGGGCCACCCTTGTGCGGGCATTTGTTCTGAATCGTGAGATAACGTTTCTCCAGATGGAAAATGGCAATCTCGATACCGTTCACAGTCACCGCGCGGCCCTCGTGCAGCGGAATCTTGTCCACGGTCGTGATGGGCGTCCAGCAAGTATCGGTGATCATGAAACGCGCGCCTCCATGGGTTGAATTTGTACAAATTGCGTCGGATTCACGGGATTCTGCCCTTCCGTCCACGCGTCCTTGGCCATTGCCTTGGAGCGCGCCAGGCGGTCCAACAAAGCCCGCTTTTCTTCTTCCGCCGCGTAGACCGTTTCCTTGCGGATCTTCTCGATGCCCAACCGCTCGGCGAAATCGTAAGTGCGTTCCAGATAGATCGCGTTCTCGCGATAGTACTGGAAGAAGAGATCGCAAGCCTCCAGGGCCTGTTCGGTGGTCTCCACGGTAATCAGCAGATCCGCTTTGCGGACCGACTTGCCGGCAGCTCCTCCCACGACTACCTGCCAGCTTCCGTCTTGCCCGACCAGGCCCAAATCTTTTACGGTTGCCTCCGCGCAATTGCGCGGGCATCCGACCACGCCCATCTTGAATTTGTGCGGCGTGAACAGATTTTCCAAGCGCCGTTCCAGTTCGATTCCGGCGCGTGTCGAATCCTGCACTCCGAAGCGGCAAAACTCCGTGCCCACACAGGTTTTCACCATGCGAACGCCTTTGGTATACGCTTGCCCTGAAGGCATGCCCAGATCGGCCCAGACGCTGGGGAGATCGGCCTTCTTGATGCCGAGCAGGTCGATCCGCTGGCTTCCCGTGACCTTCACCATCGGGACTTTGTATTTGTCCGCGACGTCCGCAATGCGCCGCAGTTCATCGGGAGTGGTCACGCCGCCGCGCATGCGCGGGATCACGGAAAACGTGCCGTCTTTTTGAATGTTGGCGTGAACCCGGTCGTTGATGAAGCGCGCGGAGCGGTCTTCCTCGTGTTCGCCGCACCACAGCATGTCCAGCAAATAGCTCAGTGCCGGCTTACAAACCTCGCAACCCTTCCGGTTCCCGTAAACGTTCAGGACTTCCTCCACGGACTTTATCTGCTGGCCGCGAATGATATCGCGCAGTTGCTCAAATGAGAACGGTACGCAGGAACACAGCGTGGTCTTGGTTTCTTCCTGAAAATCCGGCGTCACGGCGCGCAGCAGCTTTTCACAGAGCCCCGTGCAGGTTCCGCAACTGGTGGACGCCCGCGTCCTCTCCTTCAGTTGTTGCAGCGTGACGATGCCGTGCTTGTGAATCGCCTGGACGATATCGCCCTTGCGGACCCCATTGCAGCCGCAAATCGTCTCGCTATCCGGCAGCGCGGCGACTGCCAGGCCCGGATCGGCGTCGCGCGGCGGGAACAGAACCTGGCGCCGGAGCAGCGTGAGATCCGTTCCACTCCGCAGCCAGTCTTGGTAAACATGTTCGTCTTCGATGTCGCCCACCAGGATTACGCCATGCAGCTTGTTGTCCTTGAGCAGTATCTTTTTGTACACGCCGAGCGAAGGATCTTCGTAACGCACGGCCTCGACGCCCGCTTCGGACTCATCGATGGCGCCGGCGGAAAATATGTCCACGCCCATGATCTTGAGCTTGGTCGCGGGCGCGGCTCCCGCGAAGCCAGGCCCGGGATTACCGGTAATGGCACTGGCCAGCACGCGGCCCTGCTCGAACAGCGGGGCCACTAAGCCAAAAGTTTGTCCGCGATGCTCCGTGCACTCGCCGACCGCGAAAATATCCGGGTCGGAAGTCTGCATGAAATCGTTGACCACGATTCCACGGCGCACATCGAGCCCTGCCTGGCGCCCTAATTCAACGTTGGGCCGGATGCCCGCGGCGATCACCACCAGATCCGCTTCCAACTCCTCGCCCGACGCTAAACGCAGGCCATCAATGTGCCCATTGCCGAACAGCGCGGCGGTCTGCTGCGGCAGCAGGACGCGAATGCCAAGATTCTCGATCTTGCGCTTCAGGTACTCGCCGCCGGTCGCATCCAACTGGCGCTCCATCAGCGTTTCCATCAGGTGGACCACGGTCACCTCGCAGCCGCGTACCTGAAGCCCGCGAGCCGCTTCCAAACCTAAGAGACCGCCGCCGATCACAACCGTCTTGAGGCCGGGCTTGGCTTTTTCGAGCAATTCGCGCGTATCGTCCAAGGTCCGGAAGACGTGTACGTTCTTCTTCTCCACGCCGGGTATCGGCGGGATAAAGGCGCTGCTGCCGGTTGCCAGAATCAGTTTGTCGTATTCCGTTGCGCCGCCGTCTTCATTGAACACAACTTTCTCGAAGCGGTCGATTTTCGCGATCTTTACACCCAGGCGCGTCCGAATGTGATTGGATTGGTACCAGCCGATATCGTTCAGGACGATCTCGTCGGCGGACTTCTCGCCGGCCAGAACCAAAGACAGCAGGATGCGGTTGTAGTTAACGTGGGTCTCGTCGCCGAAAATCGTGATTTCGAAGTTGTGGGCCTGCTTGAGGATCTGCTCCACGCAGGAGACTCCCGCCATCCCGTTGCCGACCACTACCAGTTGTTGCTTCATGCGTTTGCTCCCGGCAAAGACCGCTCTACTCGAATCGCGCATTGCTTGTAGTTGGGCTCGCGCGAGATGGGATCGAAGGCATCCTGCGTGACTTCATTCACGTTGGTTTCCGCGAAATGGAAAGGCATGAACACTTGCCCGGGCGCCGTGATTTCGGTGAGCCGCAGTTCCACTTCGCGCACCCGTCCGCGGCGCGAAACGACATCCACCGAGTCATGGCTGCGTAATCCAAGACGCTTGGCATCGCGCGGATTCATTTCCAGCCAGGCGCGCGGCGAAAGACGCTCCAGAATCGGAACCTCCTTCGTCTTGGTGCGCGTGTGCCAGTGTTCCACCGTGCGCCCGGTGTTCAGGATGAAGGGGTAGTTGCCGCCCGGTTGCTCCGGGAATGGAGCCCATTCCGCGCACACCAGCTTGGCGCGGCCGTCCGCCGTCTGGAATTGGCCGTCGGCATACAAACGCGAAGTTGCCTGCGGTGTTTCCCCATTCGCCAGCGGCCACTGTACGGCACCCTGCTCAGCGAGCATGGCATAGCTGATTCCGGAGTAGTCGCACAGCCGCCCCTGGGAGACCCGCCGCCATTCGTTGAAGGCGTCCTCTACCGTGGTCCAGCCGGGGTACAATTCTTCGCGCCATCCCAGTTTTTCGGCGAGCGCTAGAAAGATATCGAAGTCCGAGCGCGCCTCTCCAGGCGGCTCCACGGCTTTGTTCACCTTGCTCACGCGGCGCTCGGAGTTGGTGTAGGTGCCTTCTTTTTCGCCCCAGATCGCGGCGGGTAGCACCAGGTCGGCTAGCTCCGTTGTGGGCGTCGGATGGTAACAGTCCTGTACCACCAGGAAATCGAGATTGGAGAGCCCATGCCGCAGCACATCTTGATTGGGATAGGAAACCAGCGGATTTGTTGCGATGATCCACAGTGCGCGAATCTTTTTCGCTACTGCCGCCTCGACGATGTCCGGATAGGCCAGGCCGCGCTTGGAAGGAAAGCGCGATTCCTCGACGTTCCACAGCGCGGCGAGTTCCGCGCGATCCGTTGCGTTGTCGAACTTTCGGTATCCGGGAAGGCTCGAAGTGAATCCGGTTTCCCGCGTACCCATCGCATTGCACTGGCCCGTGATCGAAAAGGGCGCCGCGCCGGCCCGGCCAATATGCCCCGTCAGCAGCGCCAGGTTGCAGATGGCATTCACCGTGGCCGTGCCCAGAGTGCTGTGGTTGACACCCATGGTCCAGCCGATGAAGCCTGCCTTGGCACGCCCGTAGAGCAACGCAGTCTTGAAAATCGTCTCCTGGCTGAGTCCCGTAATTTCCGCCACGCGCTCCGGCGGATAGGCGTCCAGAAAGCGCTCCAGTTCGGCGAAACCAACCGTGTGCGCATCCACGTATGCGCGGTCGATCAGGTTGTAGCGAACCAGAATGTGCGCGATGCCATTCAGCAGCGCCAGGTCCGAGCGCGGCTTCAGCGGCAAGTGGATGTCGGCCATCATGGCGGTCTTCGAAACGCGCGGATCGGCCACAATCAGAGTCTTGTTCCGATTCGCATCCAGGTATTGGCACAGGATCGGATGGTTGTCGGCCAGATTCGCGCCGATCAGCAGGACCACGTCGGCGCGCTCCATATCTTCATAGGAGCCCGGAGGTCCGTCACTGCCGAAAGAAATCTTGTAGCCGGAGACCGCGCTGGCCATGCACAGCGTGGTATTGCCGTCATAGTTGTTGGTGCCGAAACCGAGTTGCACCAGCTTGCCCAGCGCGTAGAATTCTTCGGTAACCAGCTGGCCGGTGCTCAGCACGCCCAACGCCTGCGGGCCGTAGGCGGCCTGCGTCGCACGAAAGCGTTCCGCCATGACGGAAAGCGCCTCCTCCCATATGACGCGCTCCAGTTTGCCTTTCTTCCGCACTAGAGGATACTTCGCGCGATTTTCCGATTCTATGATGTAGTGCTCGGAAAGCCCCTTGGGGCAAAGCTTGTTTCTATTCACCGGGTGCGCGGCATGGGGACGGGAAGAAACGGCGTGGCCGTCCTTGACGCCGATCTCGATGCCACAACCGACCGAGCAATAACCGCACGTCGTTGGCACCCAATGGTCCGGAATCTTCTTGGCCGAGGTGTAGCCCGTGGATTCATCCCGCGCGAAGGCGTACTCTTCGCTTAGGTTGTCGAGGCCCAGGGTGCGTTTCCAGTTCATGCGGCCAGCCTTTCACCGGATGTGAATGCCGCCGCGATGTTCTTGGGAACCACGCTCACAAAGAACAGGTACCGGCCCAGCCATTCACCGGCGAGTGCCGCCACAAAGGCCGCCGTGATCGTCCATGTGCCCGTCGCCATCAGCGGGAGCAGAATTCCGGCGACTACCAGCACGCCGAACCGCGCCAGCAACAGCGCCTGCAAGCGGACCGACAGCAACAGCGAGGAGGCGCGCAACTCAAACGCCTCCGAGCCCGAAAGCCACAAGAACTTAAGCAGTTGCACGATCAACTGCGCCGCGGCGCCCCCCGCCACAACGAAACGAACCCAGCCCGGACTGGATGCCCCGGGGGTCTGCGTCAGCAGCATCTCGACGAAGAACGGCCCCAACAGCAGCGCCGTCGAAAAGAACTCGGCGAGTGTGTAACCGGTAAACCAGGCCGGGCGCGCCGCCACCATATAGATCCGCGCCGAGCAGGTGACTCCGGCGACTCCCGCCAGGACCGTGAAGAATCCGGCCACGCCGCGCCCCGGCAGATCGAACAGCAACATTCCGGCAAACGCGCCGGCGGCCCCGGCGAACAGCGAGAGCGTCAGCACCTCCCGGCTCAACCAGGAACGGCGCAGGCCCTTCAGCGCCCGCCAGGCATAGATGGGCCGTCCGAGATGCAGTGTCGAAGCGGCCAGGCTGACGCCGGCGAGTCCCAGCGACGCCAGCGCTCCCAGCGTTAATCCGCCGCCTTGTCCGAAGAGATCCAGCAACCACAGCACGCCGAACGCTCCAATGGAAACTTGCGTGACCACCAGCATGAAGACCAGCGGCCAGTGCGGATGTTCCGGCTGGACATGCTGCAAATCCACGCGATCCGTGTCGGGAACCATGTTTTCCGGCAACGTCACACGAGTTGTCGAAATGCTATCGTCGGCCGACGGCAGCCCCGGTGCGTTCGCGGCAAGATAGTCCGTGCGCCATGCCGCTACGTTCACGATTTCAATCGCGATGGCGCCCTCCGGGCAAGCCGCCACACACGCCGGAGCCATGCCGTCGCCGAGCCGGTTGTGGCACATGTCGCACTTGCCGACGATCCCGCGCTCGGCGTTGTACTGCGGCACTCCGTAAGAGCAATTCCAAACGCAATATTGGCAGCCGATGCAGGTATCGGCGCTGTGCAGGACCACGCCCGTCGCCGGGTCCTTGGTATACGCCTCTACCGGACAACCGATCAGGCAGGAGGGCTCCAGACAATGATTGCAGCCCATCGACAGGTGATGGCGCTGGGTATGCGGGTAATGTCCGCCCTCGACTTCGCCGACCCGCCGCCAGTTGATCTCCGCCGGATTGCCATTCTGTTCGTTACAAGCCACCACGCAGCACTTACAGCCAATACACTTCGTCATGTCGAAGTGGAAACGGTACTGTTCGCCCGCTTCGAGAGGCCGCGCCGGAATCAGCGGCGTGGGCTCGAACTCAATTTGCACCAGCGACTTGGCGGCGGTAGAGAGCAGCGCGCTCTCCATGAGCGGAAGCGCTGTCATGCTCCGGCCTCAAGTCGATACAAATATTGCGTTTCCGCCACGAGGGCTCCTCTGTAAAATGAAGAAAAGACTGCGAGTTACGGGACGCAGATCGAACGCTTAAGCCACTTGGAAATCAGCTCCGGCGGGGAGCTTCACGGTGGGAAACGGACAAGGGTCCCTAGAAAGGCCCCGGAAAACCCGTTTGTTTCGCTGGCGAGCTAAGAGTAGCGTACCAGGGACGCGGCGCCTTGGGAAGATGCTTCTTCCAAGATTCTTTTTATAGGGGCCATCAGCGGAGAGGCACGGTGGAGGATAGCTTCGCTACTTAGCACCGGGCCGTCCCGCTCCGCGTACCGACGTTTCCACGGAATACACTGAAGTCCGGGCCGTCATGAAGAGCGTTTTCCCTGTTGGGCCGCCGAACGCTACGTTTGCGGCGGATTCCGGCAGCAATATTCGCGCTATCAGTTCGCCTTTCGGCGAGAATACCTGCACTCCGTCGCCGGAGCTGGACCAGACACGCCCGCCTGCATCGCAACGGATGCCGTCTGGTACCCCTTTGTCGATCACAGCGAACACTTTTTCGTTGCTCACCGTTGCGCCGTTTACGGAGAAGGACCGGATGTGGTGGGGTGCACCCGAATCGGCTACGTAAAGCGTTTTTTCATCTGACGAAAAGCACAAACCATTGGGCTTGTCGCCCGTGCGAATCACGGCGGCCAGCTTGGCTCCGGTGGGATCGTACCGGTAAACAAAATTACCCGCGGTCTCCTTCACGCGCGTTCCCAGGCCGTAGTCGGGATCGGTGAACCAGACGGCGCCATCGGATTTCACCACCAGGTCATTGGGTGAGCTCAGGCGCTTGCCCTCGAACGTGCTCACCAATGTTTTCACGGTTCCGTCTTTCTCGGTGCGCGAAACGCGGCCCATGTGTTCCGCTGTTAGCAGGCGGCCTTCGCGGTCCAAGGTGTTGCCGTTGGAAAGATTACTTGGCTTGCGAAATGTACGCACTCCGCCCGACGGGTCCCAGCGCTTCAGCTCATCTACGCGGAGATCACTGAAAACAAGGTAACCGCCACTTTTTTCGTTGATCCACAGCGGGCCTTCAGTGAAAACCAGGCCACCGGCGATTTTCTGAACCTTGGCGCCCTTGGGGAAGATCCTGTCGAACTCTGTTGGATTGGCGATTTCGAAATCGGCGGCCATCAGAGTGGTCCCCAAAAGTGCAAGCGTAGTAATTTTGTTCCGCATGATCGTCACTCTAACATGCGTGCGCCTCGCGTTTTTAGCCGATCGGCACTCCGCACGCCTCTCTTTGGAGGGATATACTAATCTGGTTCTGGATAGGAGTACCGGGCCTATGCGCTCTACCTGGATGAACCGTCTGACAGGAGCCGCGATCGTCGCGGCGTTGATTGCTCCAGCGGGCAATGCGCAACAAAAGGGCGCGGCGAAGCAAACCAGTGCCTCCCGGGGGGACTGGCCTTTGTATCGCCACGATACGGCCGGCACCGGCTATTCTCCGCTCGCGCAGATTACACCGCAAAACGCAGCGCGTCTAACGCAAGCCTGGACCTACCGCTTGCAGAGCGACGCGCCGGCCACGGCTAAAAAGGGTAAAGGCGCCGCTGCCGCCGATTCCCAAGCCACGCCCATCGTGGTTAACGGCGTAATGTATCTCACCGCCATTGGCCGCGTGATCGCACTGGAACCGGAAACGGGCAAGGAGATCTGGAGTTATCCCGTCAACGGCGTGTCGCGGCGCGGTGTTGCATACGTGTCCGGCGAAGGAAGCAATCCCTCGCGGCTGATCTTCACTGCCGGGAAGCGCTTGATCGCGCTGAGCGCGGCCACCGGCAAACTCGACCCCGGCTTCGGCAAAGAAGGCGAAGTCGATATGGTGATTCCCTACAACTCGGTTCCGCTGGTCTACAAGAACGTGGTGGTGGTCGGCGCGAACACGCCTCCCGGCCCCCTAGGCGCCCCCGGCAACGCACGCGCCTACCATGCCGGCACCGGCGCGAAACTATGGGAATTCGCTTCTGTCGCCCAGCCTGGCGAGCCGGGCCATGACACCTGGCAGGGCGACAGTTGGAAGGACCGTTCGGGCGCCAACGCCTGGCCGTTCTATTTCACGGTCGATGAGCAGCGCGGTCTGGTTTACCTGCCCCTGGCCTCTCCGCTGACGGCGTTTTGGGGAGGCGACCGCAAGGGCGCGAATCTCTACGGAAACTCCGTGGTGGCCGTGGATATCCTGACCGGCAAATACAAGTGGCACTTTCAGACCATCCATCACGACTTGTGGGATCACGATCCACCCGCGCCGCCGGTGCTGTTCGACATCGCACGCAACGGCAGAACCATCCCCGCGCTGGCGATCAGCACGAAGTCGGGATACGTGTACATATTGAATCGCGAGACCGGCGCGCCGGTGTACGGAGTGGAAGAGCGTCCCGTCGCGAAGAGCGATGTGCCGGGCGAAGAGGCGTACCCGACGCAGCCCTTTCCAGTGAAGCCTTCGCCGGTTGCGCGCGATAGCTACAAGCCGCAAGATCTGGTCACCGCCGCGGACACCACGCCGGAGCATGCGCAGGCGTGCCGCGACCTCATCGCGAAGAACGGAGGCGTGACCAACTCCGGCCCATTCACGCCTTGGCTGTACCGGCCCGAGGGCGCGCCGGTCAAGAGCACGTTATCGTTTCCTGGTGGCCTGGGCGGCTCCAATTGGGGCGGGATCGCTTGGGATCCGGCGACGAAATACGCGTTCGTGGCTTCGCAGGACGAGGGCTCCCTGGGATGGATCGAAAAGACGCGCGAAGGTTCCCCGGCTCCTTATGATCGCGCCACGCTGGAGGGCGCCGGCGCGGGTCGCGGCCCCTTCTCGGTTCCCATGAGCGGCGTTCCATGGCCCTGCCAGAAGCCGCCGTGGGGTAGGCTGACCGCGATCAATACAACGACGGGAGATTTCGCCTGGCAGGTTCCGCTGGGCGTCACCGACGGACTTCCCGAAGGCAAACAGAACACCGGCCGGCCCTCGCGAGCGGGCGTGATTGTCACCGGCGGCGGCGTCCTGTTCGTGGGTTCCACCGACGACAATCGCTTCCGGGCAATCGAGTCGAAAACCGGCAGGCAACTGTGGGTGGCCAAATTCGACCATCGCGCTAACGCGTCGCCGATGACGTACCAGGGGAAAAACGGAAAGCAATACGTGGCGATTGTGGCAACCGACACGCTCGCGGTATTCTCGTTGCCGTAGGCAGGAGGAGATGGGAATGAAGCATCGAGTTCTGGTTTCGGTTTGTCTTCTTGTGAGCGGGTTGGCGTTGGCGCAAACCAAACCGGCCGCGAAATGGACACCGCCGCGCACTCCCGACGGCCAACCGGATCTGCAAGGATTGTGGACTTCGGCCACGCTGACCCCGCTGGAACGTCCTCCGGATCTCGCCGGCAAAGCGGTGCTCACCCAAGCGGAAGCCGATGCCTACGAGCAGAAAATGCGGCGCGAACTCAATCGTGATATTCCCGGCTCTCCCGCCAGCGCCGGTGTCGGTTCCTACAACGAAGTCTGGTTTGACCGTGGAACCAGGGTCGCTGGCGGCCGGCGTACGTCGTTGATCGTGGACCCGCCTGATGGCCGGGTGCCGCCGCTGACGCCGGAAGGGCAGAAGCGCATGGACGCCGCGCGCGAGTACTTCAAGCTCCATCCGGCCGATGGACCCGAGGACCGGCCGCTGCCGGAGCGCTGCATGGTGTGGCCGACCGCTGGTCCACCGATGCTGCCGGGCCCCTACAACAACAACTATCAGATCTTTCAGACCAAGGATTACGTCACTATCGTGATCGAGATGATTCACGATGTCCGCATCATTCCGCTCGATGGCAGGCCGCATCTTCCCTCGAACATCCGGCAGTGGCTGGGCGACGCCAGGGGCCACTGGGAAGGCAACACGCTGGTTGTCGAGACCACCAACTTTACCAACAAGACCAGCGACATCAGCAGGGGCCTGCAGCGGCCGACGTTCCGCGGGACGGATGAGAACTTGCGCCTGATGGAGCGCTTCACGCGCATGGACGCGGACACGCTCCTCTACGAATTCACCGTGCACGATCCCACGGCATTCACGAAGCCGTGGAGCGCGCAGATCCCCATGACCAAGTTCGCCGGCCCTCTCTACGAGTACGCCTGCCACGAAGGGAACTACGCCATGAGCGGAATTCTCGGCGGAGCAAGGGCGGGAGAGAAGAAGGCGAAGTAAGGATCTTCTACAGATCCGTAAGGTGGTCAACCTTGCCGGTGCTGTCGCCGAGTTTCTCCGCCTGCACGCCCATCTTGTCGAGCAGCGTGAGCCACAAATTGGTCTGCGGCGTTTCGATGCCCGGATAGACCACGTGGCGGCCGGGCTTGATGCTGCCGTCGCCGCGGCCCACCAGCACGCACGGCACGTTGTAGTGCAGATGCGCGTTGGGGTCGCTCATACTGCTGCCATACACCAGCATGGAGTGATCCAGAACCGTGCCCTCGCCTTCCTGCATGGCCTTTAACTTCTTGACCAGCGAAGCGAACTGGGCCAGGTGATGGCATTGGATCTTGGTGGCCTTCTCGATCAACTCGGCCCGGCCGCGATGGTGCGTAAGAGGATGATGCGCATCCGCGAAGCCAAGCTCCGGGTAAGATCGCGTGCTGGCCTCCTTGGCGTAGATCAAGCTGGCGACGCGGGTGAGATCGGCCTGCAGCGCGATCGCCAGCATGTCGTTGTTCAGCGCGGCGTGTTCCAGGAAATCGCTGGGTACGCCGAGAGGCTTGTCCATCGCGGGCGTCGGATCCTGATCGTCTTTTTCCGCGCGGGCGATGCGCTTCTCGATATCGCGTAGCGAAGTCAGATACTCGTCCAGCTTCTGGCGGTCGCCCGCGCCGAGCCGCGCGGTCAGGCGCTCGGTGTCGGCCGAGATGAAGTCCAACATGCTCTTGCGATTATGGTTGAGCCGCTCCCGCACTTTCGGATCGGGGTCGGTGGCGAAGCTCCCGTACAGGCGCTCGAACACGGCCCGCGGATTGGTTTCCGGCGGCACCGGCGTCGTCGCATCCCGGAACGACATGTTGTTCATGTAGGCGCAACTGAAGCCGCCATCGCAGGCACCCACCGACCGCGTAGCCTCGCAGCCGAGTTCGAGCGAAGGCAGACGCGTCCGCGAGCCGATCGCCTGGGCCGCGATCTGATCCACGGAAATACCCAGCTCGATCGCCGCCAGGTCGCTCACCCTCTTCGGAGCCACACCCGTCAAATAAGTCGCGCTGGCCCGCGCGTGGTCGCCGCCCGACCCTTCTCCATTGCGGTGATGGAGTCCCGTCAGGATCAGAACGTCCTCGCGGAAGGGTTCCAGCGGTTTGAGAATGCGCGAGAATTCAAAATCCTTGCCCACGCCCTTGGGCGTCCAGTCGCGCATCATCATGCCGTTGGGCACGTAACCGAACACCAGCCGGACGGGCGTCTTCTTCTGTGCCGGAGCCGCGAACGCCGGCACCATGGCGTCCAGCCAGGGCAACGCCACTGCCGCGCCCAAACCACGTAGAAATGTCCGCCGAGGAAGATGCTTGCCGGTCACGATCATTTTGTGGAGGCTCCCTTGTTTGACACAGCGGTGTTTGCCACAGCGTTACTTGCTAAGGCAGTATTCACTGAAGCGCTATTCAGGAACAGCGGGCTGTTGACCACGCCGTCCACCAGACTCGAAAAGCGGTAATCGTTCGAGCTCATGCGGGAGACGATCTGGCGCACCGTGGGCTGATCCTCGCGGGTCACGCCGCGCCCCAGTGCATAGGTCAGCATCTTTTCCGCCAGGCATTCGGCGAACGCGTCGCGGTTACCGGCCAGAATATCCTTCAGTCCGTCCGCGCCCTGGAACGTGCGGCCGTCGGGCAGAACGCCGGAAGAGTCGATCGGAAACTTGCCGTCCATTCTTCTCCAGGCCCCCACCGCATCGTAATTTTCCAAACCGAAGCCCAGCGGATCCATTCTGGCGTGGCACGTCGCGCACGTTGCATTCTTGCGATGCTGTTCCATCTGCTGGCGCAGCGACGCGGACGCGCCGACGGCGTCCTCGTCCAGGCTCGGCACGTTGGCGGGCGGCGGCGGAGGCGGAGCGTTCAAAATGTTCTCCAGGATCCATTTCCCGCGCAGCACCACCGATGTCCGGTTGCCGTAGGAGGAGACCGCCAGGACGCTCGCGTGCGTGATGACTCCGCTGCGTCCGGTGCCGATGAGATCCACCTTGCGGAATTCGGTCCCGGTCACGCCCGCGATTCCATAATGCCGGGCTAGACGCTCATTCAGGAAGCTATACGGACCGTTGATGAAGTCCAGCACGCTGCGATCCTGCTTCATCACATACTGGAAAAACATCTCCGTTTCCTGAATCATCGACGCGCGCAGGTACTCGTCGAAATCGGGGAAACGTTCGCGGTCCGGCTGCGCCGACTCCAGGCGGCGGATTTCCAGCCACTGGCCGGCGAAATTCCCGGCCAGCGTCCGCGCCTTGGGATCGGCCAGCATGCGCCGGACCTGGGCCCGCAGCACATCCGCCTGGTTCAGATTTCCGCGCTCGGCGGAGCGCAACAGCTCATCGTCGGGCATGCTGCTCCACAGGAAATAAGCAAGCCGCGAAGCCAACGCGAACTGGTTCGCGGGCTCGGCGTCCACCCGGAACAAGAAGCTCGGCGACGCCAGGATGGTGGCCAGCGCCAGCGATATTCCTTCTGCGTAAGAACCTCCGCGCTTGCGCGCCCCCTGCGAGATCGCCACCAACTGATCGATCTTTTGCGGAGCCACGGGACCGCGGAACGCCCGGTACGCCAGATTCGAAATAATCTTGCGCTCACAAGCGGGATCGGCAGGTCCCTTGGGACTGCCGCAGATGAAAATCCTCCGCGCGGCTTCCGGCGCGGGCCCTTGCTTGAAGTTGTAAGGACCGGTGATATCGACCTCATGCGCCGACATGCCCTCGAAAATAGGTGGCGTGGCGTCGAACTCCTTGGCCCGCTGAATGACGTCTTTGACGCGCTGAATTCGTTCCGGCGTGGTCGGATTGAAGTTCTCGTTGTTGGGATTGTCCAGCGCCTTCAGAACGAACTCCAGGCAGCGCGGACTCCCGGCATTGGTGACTTTGCACTTGTCGTACGGCGTCTTCGACGGATTCAAGCCGCCAAATACCGTGGGCAGGCCGTGGAACTGGTGTGGGAACGCGATGGCCAGCTCATGAGGGCCTGCGGAAATGGGCATGCGGACATCCCAATGATCCGGTCTGCGCTCGAAACCAGATTGCTCGGTGTCCACATCCACCGGGAAAGTCTGCACCAGTTTCCCGTCGAACCAGAACGCCACTTCTCCGGGATCGGAGCCATTGGGGCGGAAACCCGCCGCGGCGATCCGGATCACATACTCGCCGTCCGCCGGAAAGCGGTAGGCCTTGTGGAACGAACCCGGCTGCGATAACCCCGTATCGTCGTAATCGGTCTTGGAATAATACGCCGGGAAGGGAACCAGCGTGCGGTTGGTGAATTCCATGCGGCGCGGCAGCGGCGGAAGGAACACCTCAGTCGTTGTTTTCAGATCGGCGCCAAACACGGCCGTGCGTGCTATCCGCTCCGCCGAAGCCAGATATTTTTCCATGAGCAACGGAGATACCGAGAGCGCCTGTGCGATATTGTCGAAGCCGTACGCCGAATCGTCTTGGGGAAAATCGTTGGCCGGCTGCACGTCGATTCCCAGCAGGTCGCGGAGGGTGTTGTTGTACTCAATACGGTTTAACCGCCGGACCTTCACGGGTCCCGTGCCAGCGACCGTTGCGCGCGCCGCGAGTCCAAAGCGGGTCTGGATCCACTTTGTCACCGTGTTTAATTCCGCATCGCTCGGCCGCGGCTGGCCCTTGGGCGGCATCTCACCGGCTTCCAGCTTGTGCAGGACCTTTTCGAATGTGTCGCGGTCCTGCGCTGACGGAGCTGCGTTGGCAAAGGCTTCCAGATTGAGCCCGCCGGTTTTCAACTTCGCGTTATGACACCCGGTGCAGTTCTTGGCGAGAACCGGCTGGACCGAACTGGTGAACGCGGTGTTGGCAGCCGAGCTAGCCGACTGCGGCTCATCCGCCAGGCACAACCACGCCGCCAGGCTGAGGGCTAGCGCGCAGAGAGCCGGCGCCCGGAACGGGCGGTATCCTCGCTTCACCGTGTTCGCACGCAAAATGACCTCCTTCTAGCCAAGATACTCCCAAAATCAGGGGATTGCACACCAGCCGCCCATGCTAGTATATTCGCTTGCCTCCCTCGCGTCCAGCATCGCCAACGGTGGAAACCGGCGGCCCCCCGGCCGGGTATTCCTTAGTCAAGCGAGGCCAGGTAGGACAGCCCGTCGAAGGATTCGAGTTGCCCGGCGGCCGTTGTTGGCGGCGGAGGGTGCCGGCTGGGTACCGTTAGCAGTACTTTCCAGATATCTTTTCGCCCTAAGAACGTCTTTGAAACATTGCCGACTACCGATATAATTGATGGGCAGGTAGCTGCGCCCATCGCTGAGCTATTTTGAGAACTGCCTGCTGAGGAGCCTGAACATGACGCGCACTCGTCAACGCCTTCTGATGTTTTCTGTTGCCGCCCTGGTAGGGATGGGCATGCTGGTGGACAATATATCGGCCTCGCACTCCTGGGCCGGTTTCCACTGGGCGCGTACGGCGAACCCATTCACTTTGAAATTGGGAAAAAATCTGTCAGTCGGCTGGCAGACGTATCTTGCCAATGCTTCTTTAGATTGGAACAGCCAGCCGGCCGGCACGACTACACCGGTACTGACCGCGATTGTCGCCGGCAGCACAAACCCCAGGCGCTGCGCGGCGATCGCGGGGACCACTCAGGTGTGCGACTCCACATACGGAAATAATGGTTGGCTCGGCCTGGCGACGATCTATATCACCGGTGGCGTTCACATCACCAGAGGCACGGCCAAGATGAACAACACCTACTTCAACACCGACGCCTACAACAATGCCAATGAGAGGCAGCATGTGATGTGCCAGGAGATCGCCCATACGTTTGGACTGGACCACCAGTCCGTCGATGGCACTTCGCAAAACACTTGCATGGATTACTCCACGAGCCCCGAGAGTACGCAGCCGAACGCCCTGACTTCGAAGAGTTGAACATCATCTACGCTCACCTGGACTCCATCAGCACGGTTTCCACCACCTCCACAACCAAACCCAACGCGGCCGGATCTGCCGGCGATGCCGAGGACGCTGAAGATGCCGGCGATGCTCCCAATAACTGGGGCACTCTGATCAGCCAGTCCAACAATGGACGCAGTTCGACGTATGAGTCTTACACGCGCAGCGGCGCGAAGATTGTCCGGCACGTGTATTGGACCCAGGAAGCCGCGGAAAAATGCCACTCTTGCGATCACCGCTATGAGGGCGGGCACTAACCGCCGTTGAGCGTTTTTCGCGGGGGCTTGACGATCCTTTGTCCCACAACGAGACGGGTCATCGTAGGATTGTGTTCCGTCGTATTTGCACGGTCTCAGTGGGTTCGGCGGCGCTGGGTCCGCTGGATATCATTTGAACAGTTGGTTCAGCCATTGAATTCGCCGTGCCGCTGATGGCATTTCCAACTCGATTTCCGTGTCTTGGATCGAACGAAGATAGTTGGACATTGAGAATACCCAAAACCCCATGAACCCGTTTACTGGATGTACCAAGGGGTACCGGAAGAGGGATTCATCCTCCCCGCTATGGTGCGTCGCCCACCAGAAACAGACCAGCGGCTCAACCTCGGCTTGCTGGAACGGCGGTGAGATCGCCGTGAGTTTCCCGCTCACATCGTCCATTTGCGCCGGGAGTTTCATTCTGTCGAGTACTTTCCCGACAATCTCGTAACGAAAGCGGCCTTGGTCCGCATCCCAATGCGAGAGCCATCGCTCTTTGCGGAAGCTCCGCACGGTAGAATCAGGGGCGTCCACTCGAAGCTCCTTGCCTCCAATAGCCGTCGCTGACCAGTTCTTCACTTCAACTTGATAAACCGTTCGTTTGTGGTCGTCTGAGGCGTCCGCAAGGAGCCATCTATCAAGCCGGTGGCCTTTGCCAGTCCCGTTCGTAGGCGTTATCGGCATTCCGCCCTTCGTAATAACCCGGCTCACAATGCCATGCTGGTGCCGCAAGCAACGCTGAAGTAGTGCGATCCCAAGATCCTCTCCCACCACGCCGACGACTGCCGACACGTGGCCGTTACTTATGGGAGAGATGTGGTCGAAAAACGAAAGGACATCTTTGACGTTGAGCGTGAGGGGCGTTGCCATAGAAGACTCCGAACTTGAAGTATGGGCATGACAGTGCAGCCGCCCCGTAAGAATGCACA
This sequence comes from Bryobacterales bacterium, assembly GCA_009697505.1. Classification (GTDB taxonomy): domain Bacteria; phylum Acidobacteriota; class Terriglobia; order Bryobacterales; family Bryobacteraceae; genus Palsa-187. The sequence continues at coordinate 83,154 of SHUD01000003.1, read as the reverse complement.
CTACCACATTTAGTTCGACTGATCTTGTTGAGGCTCTGACCGCAGGCCCGATCCAGTAAACGGCGGGCCTTTCAACCCTGGGGATTGCGCGGCGGCAGTCCGCCATGCAAGTATATTCGCTTGCCTCTCTCTCGTCCAGCATCGCCGCAAGTGGAAACCGGGCTCGTGTATGCGCACGGCCTGGCTGCGGTTCTCATGCTGTTCGTCTCCATGACGTTCGGCTTGTTGGCGGGTACCCAACTGCTGCTGCCGGACCTCGGCGCGGGTGTTTCCTGGATGACTTGGGGCCGCCTGCGCTATGACCACACACAGGGGATTCTGTTCGGCTGGTTGACCAACGCCTTCCTGGCGTTCCTGTATCACGCTGTTCCGGTTCTGACGGGACGCCCCGTGTTGAGCGCCCGCCTCGGCCAGTGGCTGTTCGGCCTGTGGAATTTCGCCGTGGTGATTCCCGGATGGCTCCTGGTGCTCGCCGGCTTCAGTCAACCTCTGGAATGGGCCGAATTCCCGCTGGTCACGGACGCCTTCGTCATCCTGGCGCTGCTGCTGGCCGCCATCCAGTTTCTGCCGGCCTTCTTCACGAAAGGGCTCGAGGATCTCTACGTGTCGAGCTGGTACGTCCTCGGTGGACTGATCTTCACGCTGTTCGCTTATCCGATGGGCAATCTGGTACCGGAGTTCCTGCCGGGCGCGCAGGGCGCGGCTTTCAGTGGCCTGTGGATTCACGACGCGGTCGGTCTATACGTAACGCCTTTGGCGCTGGCCATCATTTATTACGTGATTCCGGCGGCCTCGCGGCGGCCCATTTACAGCCACTTTCTTTCGATGCTGGGCTTCTGGCTGCTGTTTTTTCTCTACCCGCTCAACGGCACGCATCATTATGTGTATTCCGTGATCCCCATGAGCGCGCAGATCGGAGCCATCACCGCGTCGGCTCTGCTGGGCCTGGACGTGATTCTGGTGGTGACCAATCTATTGCTGTCGCTGCGCGGCAGCGGATATCTGGCCCGCGATATACCCTTGCGCTTTGTCGCCACGGGAACCGTTTTCTATTTGCTGGTCAGCATCCAAGGGTCGTTGCAGGCGCAGATGGCCATCAATCGCGCCGTGCATTTCTCCGATTGGGTGATCGGACATTCGCACCTGGCCATGCTCGGCTTTGCGACGTTTGCGGCGGCAGGTGGGATCGCCCACGCCTGGCAGCGGATTCCCTGGGCGCGCTATAACCGGCGCGCGATGACGTGGTCGTACTGGCTGCTGGTGACCGGCGTGCTGCTCATGGTTCCGCACTTGACGCTTGCCGGTCTCGCGGAAGCGCGTCTGTGGCAATCCGGCGCTCCGTGGCTCGAATCCGTGCGCGCCGCCCAACTCCACTGGCTGGTGCGCGTACTGTCAGCTATCCCGTTGTTTGCGGGTTTCATTGCCTTCCTGATCGGCCTCGTGACCGGTCCTCGCGGCGCGGGACTGGCGGAAATCGAAACCGCGATCGGCCTGGAGCCGGTGGAGCATGTCTCACCGCGCCTGGCGGAGGCCTCATGAGAGCGCTCCGCATGTCCTACATCGTCGCATCAGTGGCGGGCGTCTTATTCTTCGTTCTGTCGGTGACGCTGCTGGGGGTCTGGCCCGCGCGCGTGCTTCAGGAACAGAGCCGCAATATGGCGCCCGAGAATCCCTTGGGCCTCACGCGCAGCGAGATGCGTGGACGCGCCATCTATGCCCGCGAAGGCTGCGCGTACTGCCACACCCAGCAGGTCCGCTTTACCGAAGCCGACATGAAACGTTTCGGCGCGCCGACGCTGGCCTGGGAGACGCGCCTGGATTACCCGCATTTGTGGGGCACGCGGCGCATCGGTCCGGACCTCTCGCGGCAATACCAGACCCACCCGGCGGACTGGCACTTCGCGCATCTCTACTCACCGCGCAGTGTGGTGGCGGATTCCGTGATGCCTACTTATCGGGCGCTGTTCAATGGCGCGCCGGACCAACCCACGCAGGAAGCCAGGGACCTGGTCAGCTATCTCGACTCCCTGGGCCGCGCTCGCGAACTGGCCGGCCCGGAAGGCGAAGCCCGCGCCCGCAAAGGCTGCAATTGTCCCGATGACGAAATGCCGCAGATGGCGTTTCACTCGGCCGTGATCAATGCCAACGCGGGGAAGGCCCGCCGCGAAGGGCCCACGCCGGCGCTTCCTGGCAATGGCGACATCGTGCGCGGCCGCGAACTGTATCAGCACAACTGCGCAAGCTGCCACGGACCGCGGGGTCATGGCGACGGCGCCGCCGGATCGCTGCGTCCGCTCCCAGCGGATCTGAGCGAGCATCAATATTCACCGGCGCGCCTGAGCTTCGTTCTCGAAAATGGAGTCGCCGGCACGGCCATGCCCGCCTGGCGGGATTGGTCTCTGGACGACCGCGCCGCGGTGGCCGCCGCCCTCCGCGAGCTATCCGTGGGTCAACCGGAGCCCGGCATTCCTCCGGCGACTCTGGAACTCGGCGCGCGCGTGTATCGAGATAACTGTGCCCAGTGCCACGGCATGAACGGAGGCGGCGATGGCTCGGCTGTCCCTGAACTGCGTATCGTTCCCGCCAATCTGCAAGGCGTGCGCCCCACCCTGGCGCAAAGTATCCGCGTGTTGCGCAATGGAATCGAGGGAACACAGATGGCCGTGTGGACGGGCCGGTTGAGCGAGGCGGAACTCTCCGCGGTCGCCTACTATGTCCGTGGGTTCTACCAAGGAGAACCAAGGTGATCGAAAATCTCATCGTATTCTCGGCTCTCGGGTTTGCCGCCATCTTTTTCTTGGCCTGGCTACTCAGCCCGCGCTTGCGGATGTGGCTCGAAAAGCCTAAGCATCGTTTTCAGGCGGATGTGCAAGACTATGAACAGATGCTGAAGAGAGGAGGACGCCGATGAAACCCAGCGAGAAAGGAAGCATGCTCGCCATCGTCGTGGCCTGCTGCGCCATTGGCGCAGTCACCGTGGCCGCAACACTGGGATTGTCGCCCACGGTTCTCCGTCAGGATAAATCCGCGCCGCCCAGTATCGCCACCGAAGAATACGGCCGGCGTCTGATCATGCAAACCTCGGAACTGCTGGGCCCGGATGTCGCCGATCCCGGCAAGCGCTATTCGGGGAGCCGGATGGCCTGCGCGTCCTGCCACCTGGGCGCCGGAACCGAGCCCGGTACGCTCACGCTCCTGCTCACCAAGGAACACTTTCCGCGCGTTTCCCCGCGTGTTGGTGCCAAGACCGACGTCGAGGACCGCATCAACGAATGCCTGACGCGCAGCATGAACGGCAAGCCTCTGCCGAAAGACGGCCCGGAAATGATGGCGATGGCGGCTTACCTTCGCTCTTTGGACGGCTACAACAAAGCCATGGGCGCCGCGCAGCGGATGGCGCACGAGCCCGCAGCGTTCAAGACTCCCAGCCGGGCCGCCGACCTGAACGCGGGCAAGAAAGTCTTCTCCGAAAAATGCGCCGCTTGTCACGGAGCCGACGGACTGGGTCTGCGCGCCAATGCCGATCCCAAACGCGGCTACGTGTTCCCGCCGCTATGGGGACCCGATAGCTTCAATGACGGCGCGGGCATGCACCGCGTGCTCACCGCCGCGCGCTTCATCAAGGCGCGCATGCCGCTGGGCAGCCCGGACCTGAACGATGACCAGACTTTCGATGTGGCCGCCTACATCAACTCGCAGCCGCGCCCCGAGATGGCCAACCTCGACCAGGACTATCCCAAGCGGGAGGCCAAGCCTGTCGATAACGCCTACGGCCCGTTCGCCGATCCTTTCCCGCTCAACCAGCACCGCTTCGGCCCCTATGGGCCGATTGAGGCGTTTTATAAAAAGTTGCAGAAGGGCGCCAAGTAGGGGGCCGGTCATGACGCCGGTCGCCGCGCCGTTCATCGTATGATAAGATGATCGTGATTTCCGGAGTTTAGCCAAAAGCGAGGTACACATGAGCAAACAAGATTCGTCAGCGCCGGTGAGGCGTTCCTTTCTCACGTCGATGAATGCCGGGATGGCGGCACTGGCGGGGTTGGCGGTCAGCGGAGTCGCGCGGGCCCAGAGCAAGCCGGCCTCGGCCTCGCGTTTTGAGCCGGCCCGCCACGACAAAGACGACTGGTACGATCAGATCCCGGGCAAGCACCGCATGGTGTTGGACACCACGGCGTTTGAGCCGTTTGCGGATGCCGTTCGGTTCACCAACAATTTCTTCCGCGGGAACCAGGGCGGATACGGGCTGTCGAGCAGCGATCTGGCGGTGGTGATCATCGCGCGCCATCGCTCCACACCCTTCGGCTATAACGACGCCATGTGGGCGAAGTACGGAAAGATCATGGGCCCGCGCTCCAAAGCCGAAGATCCCAAGACCAAGTCGGCGCCATTGTTGAACCTGTTCAACGCCACCGAGAACATCGAGCAATTGTCCGGCGGCACCACGCTGGACGCTCTGGCCAAGATGGGCGTGCAGTTCGCGGTCTGCGGACTGGCCACGGGCGCTTACGGCAGGTCGATTGCCGAAGCCACCGGCCAAAAGGCCGAGGACGTAGTCAAGGAGTTGGGCGCGAATCTGATCACCAATGCGCGCATCGTGCCGGCGGGAATCGTGGCCGTCAATCGCGCGCAGGAGCGCGGGTTTACGCTGGCGGCCGTGAGCGTCTAGTTTCAACAAACGGGGAGATCAAATATGAAACGCGTATTACTGAGTTTTGCCCTTACCGTGCTGGGAGCGTCCGTCGCGGCCGCGCAAGCCGGCGTCACCAAAGACAAGGTGGAAGGGATCACCAATCTCTCCCGCGTGGGGACGACGGTTGCCTGCGCCGGTGCGGTGACTCCGGCCGCCGTGGCGGGGATCAAGAAGATGGGCTTCGCGTCCATCATCAATCTCCGCATGCCCAATGAGCCGGGTAACGATCTGGCCGCCGAAGAAGCCGCCGCCAAGGCCGCCGGTATCAAGTTCGTGAACATTCCGATGAATTCGACCATGCCGGAAGCCGCTTCCGCGGACCGCTTCCTGCGGGTGATCGCGGAACCCAGCAGCGAGCCGGCGTTTATTCATTGCGCCAGTGGCAACCGCGCCTCCGCCGTATGGCTGATCAAGCGCGTCGTCATCGACAAGTGGGACCTCGCCAAGGCGCAGGAAGAAGCCACCGCGCTCGGACTCACCAGCCCGGTGTTGAAGCAGTTCGCGGCCGACTACATCCAGGCCCACTCGAAGTAAGCACGATAACTAGAAAATAAGTTGGTAGCGCCGCCGCCCCCCATTTTGTTTCGTGGAGTGGGCTTTAGCCTGCAACGGTGGCTTTAGCCACTGCGGGGTGCGGATCAGCTCAAGATCGGGGACTGAAGTCCCCCTAGCAGCCTGAAGGCCGTTCCACTCCGATCCCACTTCCACCCACTAGTAGGTCTTGCTGAAGTTATTCCGTGTGTTGGTGACTGTGAAGGAACCGTTACTCTGCGCGGATAACTTGATCCAATACGCCTTGCCATTGTGTGCCGGCGGGGGCGGGGCGTTCGGTCCCGGCGCCGGAGCCTTAACCGCCGCAATCGGCATCCCCGCGGGCTGATCGTCAGCGGTATTGGCGATGAACATTCCCGGCATCGTGTATTCCTGCCCGCTCAACGTCGAGAAGTGAATCTGCCAAAGATCCTCGAGACCCGGCGAAGTGTGGATGGCCATCATCACGTCCGGGTCGCCGCCCTTCCGCGTGCCGTTGTTCATGATGGCCACGCGCGGGTGGAGCCCGTGAATCATCACCGGCGAGTTCGAGGTCGCCACGCCATGGTGCAGGCCTAAAAGCACATCCACCGGCGCCAGCTTGGCGTTCGGGCACATCACCTCGAACTCCTTGGCCTTGGGGAGATCCCCCTCGTGATAGGTGCGGAACTTCCCATAGGTCACATAGACTGAGACCGACATCGGATCTTCCTGGTTGCTCTCGGAGGTTTTGAAGCTCGCGCACGTGGGATTCGGCTTCCCGCCACCCGCCAGCGGCGACTTGATGATTTCACCGGCCGAACTCACTACGCGCACGTCCACGCCACCGAGCGCGATCTTGTCGCCCGGCTTCGCCACCGTGTGCTTGGACTTGGCGTAGAGCTTGGGATAAACGTTCTTGAGAAAGTTGTCCGGCAGCTCACCCGGCTGCACATTCGGGCCGTGGTCGATGAATTCGCCGATCGGCATGCGCGCCGCCAGCTCTTCCAGGCCGCCGAAGTGATCGCCGTGCCAATGCGTGATGATCACGTGATCAATTTTGGAAAGTCCCGCTGCTTTCGCTGCTTCCACTATTCGCGTGGCGTCGCGGACCGCCGCCTGCGCGCCGGCATTGCCGGTATCGATCAACAGCGACTCTCCGGTGGGCGCGACGAACAGCGTGGCATTGCCGCCTTCCACATCCACCACGTAGATATCCAGCGGTTTGGACGCCTGGGCCAGCAGCAAACAGGGCGCCAGTAAGAACAAAAAAGCTTTACGCATGGCAATCTCCTTGAAACGCTATCTTATCTCGAAACGCTCTAGAAAACCGCCAGTGGATTCACTGGCGATCCCGTACCGCCCTCCACCGGGATGGGCGCGAACGTGATCATGAACTCATAGCGCTTGAGCCGCCGGGCGGTCTGCGCCAGAGCCTCCAGGTCCAGATTCTCCACGATATTCACGCCCATCCAGTTCAGCACGGCCTGGTGCACAGGGTTGCGCGGGATCTTTTCCGCTTCGCCCCAGCCGGGCCGAGGGCTCCAGTCGATGTTGAAGTCGTGACCGACGAAAGCGACGTCGCGCTCCTTGATCCACGGGATCACATCGGGATGATATCCCGCCACCACGCCCGGACTCGGGCCCGACGTGACGCGCCGCTTCCAGCGTCCGATATACAGGAAGATGATGTCGCCGGGCCCGGCCTTGACGCCGGACTTCCTCTCCCACGCTTCCAGGTCCGCGCGCGTGATCGGTGTCCCCGGCTCGATGGTATCGACGCCCTTCAGTTGCGGCATGTCATAGATGACGCCGCGCGTCACGATGCCGTCCCGCCATGCCATGACGCTGTCTTTCTTGCAGCCGGCTTCCGGCGAGATGTTCTCGCTCGCCTTGTAACCGTTATAAAGCGTGCCGTCTAAGAAGAAGTGGCAGAACGAATCCATGTGCGACACGCTCAGGCCGTGATAGCTGACCTGGTAGTTGTCGGTGGTGTTGGTGTCGCTGATGGCGTTGGTGGTGCGGTGGAAGACTCCCGCCGGGGGCACTTCCGGATCGGACACCTGCGGAACCGGCCGCGCCAGCGACACGACGATGCCAGACTTGACCAACCGCGCCGCGCTCGCGATCTTGCTCGCCGTGATCAGGTTGGAGGTCCCTTTTTCGTCGTTCGCACCCCAGCGGCCCCAGTTCTTGAGTTCGCCCCGCCAGCGGAGGTAATCCGTGGGCGTTGCCAGCGGCCGGCCGTTAGGCTGGCTCTGCGCCAGCACATGAGAAATCTCAAGCGAGCCCGCCAAAAGCAGCCCACTGGCCAAGAGCAGTTTGAAATTGGTAATTTGCGCCATCGGGCGCAGTCTACCACGTTCGTGATACTATCGCGGCATGGCAACGGCTCAGTCTGCCTACACTTCGGCGCAGGCAACGCCACTGGCGGGCGTTCCGGAGTCTTCCCGGCACTCTGCGATTGTCCGCGTCACCCACTGGATCAACGCACTGAGCTTTTTCGGCTTGGTGGTCAGCGGCTTCGCGATTCTCATCGCGCATCCGCGTTTCTATTGGGGTGAGACGGGTGGATTGGGGACGCCGTACGTCTTCGAATTGCCCCTTCCCTACATGAAAGGCGGACCGTCGGGATGGGGCCGCAACCTGCACTTCCTGGTCGCCTGGATTTGTGTCGCCAATGGTTTGGTGTATGCGCTCTCCGGCCTGGTCACGCGGCACTTCCGCCGCCGTCTCGTGACGCCCAATGAAAACTATGACGTACTGCAAAGGATGGCCTACCTGTCGGTTATCTTCGGCCTGCTTCCGTTTCTGACCTGGACTGGATTCGCCATGTCTCCGGCGCTCACATCGCTGGCGCCGGCGTTCGTGACTAGCCTCGGCGGACAGCAATCCGCGCGTACACTGCACTTTTTTGCCGCCATTGCCATCGTCGTGTTTTTCGTCGGCCACCTCGCCATGGTGTACGCGTCCGGCTTTAGGAAACAGTTCTTGGCGATGATCTTCGGAAAGGAGCGCGCATGAGCGACGTGACCTCGCGCCGTAAACTCATCAGAGCCGGACTGGGGGCCGCTGCCGGTGCAGCCGGACTGGCCACCGCCGGGCACCTTATCAGCAAGTACGGCATGATTCCGCCGGACCACTACGGTCCTTATGGAATCGGGCAAACACTGACCTACGCCGCGCACCGGATTCTGATGCCGAAACAGACGCTGGCCCGTGAATTTGACCGCAGCCAAATCTCGACAATCGCTTCCGTGAACGGGCTGCCTCCGGCAACGGATGATTATAAGCGCATGGCGGCGGACGGATTCGCCGATTGGCGGCTGACCGTCGACGGCATGGTAGCGCGCCCCTTGACGCTTTCGCTGACCGATCTCAAGAGTTTCCCCGCCCGCAGTCACATCACGCATCAGGCTTGCGAAGAGGGCTGGTCTTTCATTGCCGAATCGACCGGCGTGCTGCTGTCTCACATCTTGAATCTTGCCGGAGCGCATCCGCGGGCCAAGTACGTCATGTTTTTCTCCCTCCCTGAAAAAGGCTCGCCGCTGGGCAAGAAGTGGGGGAGCCTGGACATGGAAGACGCCTGGCATCCGCAGACTCTGCTCGCCTATGGGATGAACGGTCAGGATCTGCCGCTCGATCATGGCGCTCCGCTGCGGGTGCGCGTCCCGCGCCAGCTGGGCTTCAAGAGCCTGAAGTATCTGACGCGCCTCACCGTCACGGACACCGTGAAGCCCTACGGCAAGGGTTGGGGCTCGTCGTCTCCGGAAAGAGGTTTCTCCTGGTATGGGGGCATTTGACACCCCGCTGAGAGGAGCCCATGCCTCGCGTCCTGGTTTTCGACGTTAACGAAACTCTGCTCGACCTGCGCGCGCTGGAGCCTCACTTCGCACGCCTGTTTGGCGACCAAGCCGTGCTGCTCGAGTGGTTCAATCAGGTGATTCTGTTTTCCGAAGCCGTCACCCTTGCGGGAAATTACAAGAACTTTGGCGAAGTCGCGCGCGCCGCTTTGGAAATGACGGCCGCCGCACATGGCAAAGAGCTGTCCGCTGAAGCCGCGCAGCAGATCATCGGCGGGATCCGCAATCTTCCGCCGCATCCCGAAGTCCCCGAGAGCCTGGCGCGGCTGAAGGTCGCCGGTTTTCAGATGGTCACGTTGACCAACTCGCCGCCCGCTGTTGCGGAGGCGCAGATCGCCAATGCGAACCTGAAGCCGTTCTTTACGCGGATCTTCTCGGTCGACTCCGTGCAGCGCTTCAAGCCGGCGCCGGAACCCTATCGCATGGTGGCGCGCGAGCTCGGCGTCGAGACCAGCCAACTGCGCATGATCGCCGCGCACGCCTGGGACGTGGGCGGAGCCATGCAGGCCGGCTGTGCCGCGGCATTCATCGCGCGGCCCGGCAAAGCGCTCTTTCCGGCCTTCCCCAAACCCGACATCATCGGCCACGATTTGCGTGACGTGACGGAAGCGATTCTTCTCGCCGAAAAGGTAAGCGCCCGCTGAGCACTACAAGAACGCCAGCTTGGGTGTAGCGAAGTTGCCTAGATTCGGGAATACCGATGTAAGGCTTGGGTCGAGTACGCCGAACCAGGAGGCCATGGTCGCCGCGTATTGATCCAGCGACGTGGTCGGCAGCCACACGCCCCGGTTGCTGACGTCGTCGGGCCCCTGCAATTGCCACGTCGGGAACGTTCCGTAGGCTTCGCCGCCGTGAATGGGCGCACCCATCACGAAGTGATGCCCGCCCCAGGCGTGGTCGCTACCGGCGGTCGCGCTCGCGTTGCCCGTCCTGCTGAATTCCGATTCCGTGAAAGTGACGACGTTGGGTTCCACGCCCAACTCGGCCAGCGCAGTCTGGAACGCGCCCAGTGCGCCATCCAGCTGCTGCAGTAACGGAGCCTGGTCGGCAACCAGGTTGCTGTGGTTGTCGAAGCCACCCATGCTGGCGAAAAAGATTTGCCGGTCCATACCGAGCGCGCCGCGCACCTGGATGATCTTGGCTACTTGCAGTAACTGCTGCCCCAATCCGGAGTTGGGAAATACCGTCGCGATCGGTGTTCCGCTCGCCAACGCAAGATTGATATCCTGGGCTGCTTTCACGGCGTTGCTCAACACCCCATTTGCCGAGCCGATCAATTGAACACCGGAATTGAACGTCAATATCTGCTGCATCGCCGCGAACCTGGCATCCGAAGCCACCTGGCTGCCGAAGGTATCCAGTCCAAAGTTCGAGCCCGGTGAAATATTGATGCCGGTAGTCACCGCCCCCGCCAATAGCGCGGAATTGCCGGCCACGGAAACCCCGGGCGGAAAGGGCGCGCCGGGAGCCAGAAGATCGTTGACGCGGCCTCCCCATCCCGTTCCGCCCGCAACCGTCGGATTCGACGTTTGCCATTGCGATTGCTGATCGGAGTGCGAGTACAAGTTACGCGGCAGGGCGACGCTGCCGCTTTGGTATTGGGCCTTCGAAGTGGGCCGGACCAGCGTGCCGACGTTGAAAATCATCGCCACTTTGCCCTGGTTGTACAGGTTGCGCACATTGTTCAACTGCGGATGCAAGCCATAGGCCGTGCCTCCTTGAGCGCTTACCGGGAGCAACGAGCCTTGCGGAAGGGCCAGCCCGCCGCGCACGCTGGTATACGCGTTGTATCCGGCAGCACTGGCCGGCACGATCATGTTGTTGGCATCGTTGCCTCCGAACATGAACACGCACACCAGGGCTTTGTAGGTGGAGGTGCTTTGCGCGTGGGCGCTCATCAGGCCCAGGCGCGTGACGTGCGCCGCGGCGCCCGCGGCTCCCAGAGCACAGCAGCGTTTCAAGAATTGTCGGCGGGTTCGCATGGATGTGTCTCCTGTTTAGTGTTCAACCTGTTTAGTGTTCGACTTGGTATTGCATGGAGGTCACAGCAAGATAAATCGCAGTCTGGACGCGCTCTTCATTGCTTGTGGTTGCCGCCAGCGCCGTGAGGATTGCCTGCTTCATCTCCGGGGACATGACGTCGCCCATAATGCGGCCATCCACCAGATCGACCAGGGCGCTGGGACTCCCGGCAACGTTCAGGTATAGACTATAGTCGACCGTCACCTCCGATCCGAATCCACCGCTCAACAGCGTGGCGGCAAAATTCGTGCGAGTCATGGCGGTTGCCGTGGTCCAGATCTGCATCTCCGGAGCGAATAGCGTTCCCGCGCGGAAATTGGGCGAATAGTAGTTGAACACGCTCGGCGCGAACCAGATCCGCTGCGAGAGGCTCTGCGAGAAATCCGTTAGGAACGGATGGTCGACGATGGCCGCGCCCAACGCCCGGCTCAGTCCAGCCAGATAGAGGGACGGCTCCTGGAATTTCCCGGATGTCGCGGTCCCATTGACGGCTTCCGGGTGCAGCAGAATCGCCCGCACAACGGCCTTCAAGTCTCCACGAACGCCTTGTCCGTTATTGTTAAAAACCGTCGCCACGTCGTTGATATATGTTGGACTGGGATTCGACGTCACCAGTTTTTGGATCAACTGCCGCGACAGGAACGGACCCACGTTGTGATGACCGAAGATCACAGTGAGCGCCTGATCTAGATCCTGTTGCGCGGTCTGTCCGGCGTTGAACGTCGCGCCCAAGGCCACCTTTTGGCCAGTATCGTGATAGATGGCGACCGGCTTCATCGGGCCTTCGTAATACGGCGGATTCAAGTTCGTGGGATTCGTCGCGTTCGCGTCACCATAGGTCCATCCGGTCAGCACCCGCGCCAGATTCGCGATGTCGGATTGCGTATACGTGGGTATGGTATGTCCGCTGCTGTTCAACATGGGTGTCCCATCGTTATTCAGCTCCTGCAGGCCGATGGACAATAGTTGCATCCACTCGCGCGCGTAGTTCTCGTTGGGCATGGTCGAGCTGGTGGCTTTCAGGTTATTGACCATGTCGAGAAATTCGCCCATCGCCGGACTGAGCGTCACATTGCGCATCAGGTCCAGAACATTGCCGAACGCACCCTGCTCCAGCATCCGAATGTAGGGAACCATCGCGTGTGTGTTATCCACTTTCACGGCGGAAGTCACGAATATCTGGCTGAGCGCCCAGGCGACCCTCTGCCGTAATTGGTCCTGGCCCTGAATCGCGTTTTGAAAGAACTGTTCGGAGACCAGTTCCATGTTTGGCATCGTGATCAGCGCATCGGGATAAGGAGTGGGCGTCAGGGCAAACTGTTCGTCGAGAAATGTGGCTTTGCCCACCTGCACCACATGATTCACCAAAGTCAGGTTGGGACCGAAAGTCGACTGGCGCAGGAACCGGAACGCCTCTTTCTGTTCCGGAGTCAACGGCGCGACGGGTGCGCTGGGCGCAGCGCTGGCCTCGTTGGACTTGCCACTGGTTCCCGCAGTGTTCACGGCGTCGACTTTGTAGAAATACATGACTCCGTTCGTGAGCCCCGTGTCAGTGTAAGTGGGGCCGGTGATGAGTGTCTTCACGGGTGTTGGCGGCTCTCCGCCCGCGCTGGTCCCGCGATACAGGTTGTAACTCGCCGCGCCCGTAGAGGCGGCCCAGGTGAGGACAATACTCTGGTTCCCGGCGGCGGCAGTGAGCTTTGCGGGCGCCGGTGGAATGGCCGTTGGCGCGCTGGGGGCCGCGCTAGCCTCGTTGGATGCGCCGCTGGTTCCCGCGTTGTTCAGGGCTGCCACTTTGTAGAAATAGGTGACTCCGTTGGTCAATCCCATGTCGGTATAGGTTGTACCGGTGATCAGGGTTTTGACTGGCGTTGCCGATTCACCTCCCGCGCTGGTCCCACGGTACAGGTTGTAGCTGGCCGCGCCCGTGGACGCAGCCCATGTCAGAACCACGCGCTGATCTCCCGCGGCGGCGCCGAGATTCGCGGGCGCGGGAGGGACCGCCGGCGGCGCAACCGGCGTCGCCTTGGCTTCATTGGAACTGCCGCTCGTTCCCGCGGTGTTCACGGCCGCCACTTTGTAGAAGTACGTGACCCCGTTGGTCAACCCCATGTCGGTGTAGGTTGTACCGGTAATCAGTGTCTTCACGGGCGCCGCCGCTTCTCCGCCCGCGCTGGTCCCACGGTACAGGTTGTAGCTGGCCGCGCCCGTGGAAGCAGCCCATGTCAGAACCACGCGTTGATCTCCCGCGGCGGCACCGAGATTCGCGGGCGCGGGAGGGACCGCCGGCGGCGCTACGGGCATCGCGCTGGCTTCGTTCGAGAGAGGGCTGCTTCCGAACGAGTTCACGGCGGTGATCTTGAAGAAGTACTTGACGCCGTTGGTAAGCCCCGTCTTGGTGAACGTGGTCGCGCCGACGTTGGTCGCGACCGGTGTTTGGCTTTCTCCGTTCTGACTGGTGCCCATGTAAACGTTGTACGTGCTGGCGCGCTTCACGCTGCCCCACGTGAGCACCACCTGTTTATCGCCGGAGGTGGCGGCAAGATCAGAGGGGGCAGATGGAGGAGTCCGGCCGACTCCATTGCTATTGTTATTGGCGCTCCATCCTGTGGCGCCAAAGGTGAGCAGCGCCACCAAAGACATTGTTTGGATGATCCTGGTTCTCACGCTTGGTTCTCCTCGTTCCTGGCTTGATGAGTCGGCATGTGTTTTCGCCGATAAGGCAGCGTATCCCGCAATGGCAGTCCGAACAATTCGGAGAAACAACGGGTGATGGAACCAAAAGTCGCTTAGTACTAGACCGGGAATTGTGAACCTACTACGCCTACGTCGGACATACTTACGACCCGGTCTTACAATAGGGAAAGCCGGAAGGAACCACACGGATGTTTACGCAATCTTCGGAAGTCCACACCTCGGACGGCTGCTCCATCGGCTACACGCTGCACTCCGCTTCCGGCTCGCCGCACCGCATCGTGTTGGCGCACTCGTTGGGGCTCGATCGCAGCTTGTGGGATCTGGTTGCCGCCGGGATTGGCGATCAGGCCTCCTTGCTGATTTACGATTGCCGCGGGCATGGCAAGTCCTCTCGCGATGCCCGCACTCCCTTCACGCCGGATCTATTGGCGCGGGATCTGGCGGAACTTCTCGATCACGTGGGCTGGTCCACGGCCGTGGTTGCTGGCTGCTCGATGGGTGGCAACGTGAGTCAGGCCTTTGGCGTTTTGTACCCTGCGCGAGCCCAGGGCTTGGGACTTGTGGACACAAGCGCGTCCTACGGTTCTCCTGAAATATGGCAGGATCGCATCGAAACCAGCCGGACCAAGGGACTCGCGTCGATGATTCCCATGCAGGTCGAGCGCTGGGTCACGGATGCGTTTGCGGCCGCCAACGTCGATGTGCTGGCAAGAGTGAACGCCGTGTTTGCAGCCAATGACCTGGATTGCTACGCGGCGGCCTGCACCATGCTGGGAACTCTGGATCAGCGCTCCACTTTGCACAAGCTGACCATGCCCGTTACCATCCTTGTGGGAGACCAGGATCCGGCGACGCCCGTGGCCGCATCGGAGTTCCTGCACGCGGGGATTCCCGGTTCCAAGCTCGTCATCCTGAAAGGGCGCCACTTGACGCCGCTGGAACGCCCGGCGGAAATCGCGGCGGCCTTGCTGGCGCTAGCGCGCGGAACCTAATACCCCAGCCGCTGCATGCCCTCCGGCTGGCCGTTGACGGTCGTCGTAGTCAGCCACTCCAGCGATGCGCGGAACATCAGGATATGGTTCTTCTCCCACATGGCATTGTGCGAGGAGCACGCCAGATCGATGAACACCTTCTTGGCCGCGCCGATATCCTGATACAGGTCACGCACGCGCTCGAGCGGAACTTGCTTGTCGTGGACCCCGGAGATCATCAGCGTCGGCACCTGCATTTTGGAAACCACGGACTGGTTCCAGCCCCACGTTGGTACGGTGGGCGCGCGGCGCACGCCGGTGCCCCAGGTTGCCCCTTGCGGATCCGAGAGGATCATTTCCGTCCACACGGTTTCGCTGGTCCCCGGCTGATACTGCTCCGAGCAACCCACCTGGCGGTCCCAATTGGCGACGAACTCCGCGCGCGACTGCGTGTTCATCGGCGCCGCGGTGAACGCACCCGCCGGTTGTTCCAGCGGCATTGCGCGATTGTAGGCCGGCGCGAGCAGCACGAGCTTCAAAACTTTCTCCGGATTACGCGCGGCGTATCCTCCCGCTCGTGGTCCGCCCTGCGACCAACCCAGGAGGCTAATCTTATCCACGCGCCGCAGCGTGCGGATGTGATTCACTACCGCGTCAATGTCGTCCCAATCGGAGGCGATGGTCGTGAGCGGGCGCGCGTTGCGCGGGCTGCAAGGGGAGGGAATCAGGCTGGGAATGAAAGCCGCCTGCTGCTCCTTCGACAGATTGCAGGGATCGTTCATGGCTTCTGGACGCGTCGAGCGTCCGTAGCCGGTCATATCCATCGAGAACACATCGAATCCGGCACGAGCCAGAAAACCCATCCAACTGTAATCCTGATGCGGCACATCGAACGCGACTTCCGCCGGAGTGCCAGCGCCGTGAATGAACAAAGCTACATGTTCGGCCGGCGTCGCTCCGCGCAAGCTCATCCCCGCCTGCACCAGTTCACGCACGTATATCGTTGTCGTTTGGCCAGTGGACCCCGGCGCGGTCGAACGCAGCGGCACATAATGATCGACGCTTAGAACGCGCTGGCCATCATCGGCGAACGCTGCGCATGCAAGAAAGAGGGTGGCACCCAAAATCGCGGAGAGTCGCATGCGGCCATGGTACCTCACACGGCATGTTTACACCGGGTCTATCGGTTAGACCTCATTTAAATTTGCTTGTGTTGCAATTGAAATTATTGATTGGACAGAAAAATGTCCGGCGGCTAGACTACAAATATCCACAGATTCCCTGCTCGCCCAGTCCGCTGGCGGCGAAACCCACGAACGTTAGGGTCGTGCGGCGTCTGATGGTAGCGTGAATGCGGCCCGTCTTGACACTCGTAATCGATTCCGGAGAAATGATGCGCCAGGCGTTGTTGGTCCTGGCGCTCAACGTCGTCGCAGCGAAACTCGGAGGCGAGTTGCTCGGGCGGTTGGGACAGCCCCCGGTACTGGGCGAACTGCTGATGGGCGTCGTGCTGGGCAACCTTCCGTTGTTCGGAGTTACTGCGCTGGAGCCGCTGCGTACCAGCGAGATGCTGCGCCTGCTGGCCGAAATCGGGGCTATCCTGCTGCTGTTTGAAGTCGGCGTCGAGTCGGATCTGATGCAGTTGCTGGCCGTGGGCTGGTCGTCGCTGCTGGTAGCGGCGGTGGGCGTCATCGCACCGCTCGCCCTGGGCTACATCGTTTCCGCCGTGCTCTTGCCGGACGCGAGCTGGCTGACTCACCTGTTCGTCGGCGGTACGCTCACCGCCACCAGCGTCGGCATCACTGCCCGCGTATTAAAAGACCTCGGAAAATCCAACACCAAGGAAGCCCGCATCATACTAGGCGCAGCGGTGGCTGATGATGTGATCGGACTGGTAGTGCTCGCTGTGGTCAGCGGCCTGGTGACGGCCGCCAAAGCGGGTTCCGCAACAGGAGGCTTCAGCTTAGGCGCCGTCGCTTGGATTGTCAGCAAGGCCTTGCTGTTCTTGATGGTGGCGGTGGTCATTGGCCGTTTCTGGTCGCAGCGCGTTTTCCTTTACGCCGCCAAATTGAAAGTTCCCGGAGTGCTCTTGGGCTTGTGCGTGTGCTTCTGCTTCTTGGTCTCCGCCATTGCCGGTTTCGCCGGCCTCGCGCCGATGGTCGGCGCTTTTGCCGCCGGCGTGGTCTTGGACGAAGTCCACTACCATCCCTTCCGCGAGCGCGGCGAACGCAAGGTCGAAGAACTACTCTTTCCCATCACCACTCTCATCGTTCCTGTGTTTTTCGTGATGATGGGTTTCCGCGTGGATCTGAGGAGCTTCGCGTCCCCGTCCGTGCTGGGCCTTGCCGCGTTGACCGCCGTGGCGGCAATTACCGGCAAGCTGATCTGCGGATGGGGAACGCGGGAACGCGGCGTGAACCGGCTAGCCATCGGAATCGGCATGATCCCACGCGGCGAAGTCGGCCTCATCTTTGCGGGAATGGGCGCCACGCTCATGCTGGGAGGAACGCCGGTTGTCTCTGCGGCCACGTTTTCCGCCCTCGTGCTGGCAATCCTGCTCTGCGACTTGAGCGCTCCGCCACTGCTGAAGCTGGTCTTGGAACGTGGAAACAAAAAGGCCCCTCGCAATCCCGGTTAGGACTGGAGGGGCCACCAAAAACTACAGTGAGTTTCTATTTAGGAACTTTGACCGTGTAGTACACGATCGACCCGGAAACGGCCTTGTGCCAGTGCGGAACGCCCGCCGGGACCACGACCACATCGCCCTTGCTGAGCTGACGGGTCTCGCCGCCCTGGACGCTCGTCCCCTTGATCTCGCCCGGAGCCGTCGTCTTGCCGCCCACTACCGTCCCGCCGCTCACGAACGTGGAGCCGCCTTCCATCACCATGAACACGTCGGCGACGTTCTCGTGAATTTCGGATTCGCCCGGCGTGTTGCGCTGATTGCCAACCACGCGGATCGGCGACGTGGCGATACGGCCGGCGTTGCCGCCTTCCCGTTTGCCGAACGCCATGTTCACTTTGTCGTGGGAGACATACACGGCTTCTCCACCGCCCGGCGCGGCCGCCGACTTCGGCACTTTCACCGTGTAATAGGTGATCGACTTGGCAACTTCTTTGTGCCAGTGAGCCACGCCCGCCGGAACGATCACGACGTCGCCCTTGCTCAATTGAACTGTCTTTCCGCCCTGGACGCCCGTACCTTTGATTTCGCCGGGAGCCGTGGTCTTGCCGCCGGTCACGGTTCCGCCCATTACGAACGTCGAGCCGCCTTCCATCACCATGAAAACGTCGGCGACGTTCTCGTGAATTTCGGACTCTCCGGGCTTGCTGCGCGTATTGCCAACCGTGCGGATCGGCGAACCGGTGATTGATCCCGTGTTGCCCGCTCCCCTGGCTCCAAAAGTCGCATTGACTTTGTTGTGGTCCACATAAATCGCCGGCGCGGAAACGCCGGCTCCGGTCATCACGATAGCCATCGCGAGCAGTGCCGCGAGCGCGATTATAGATTTCATAGATATTCCCCTTCCATGACTTTGCCGGTCACATGTGGCAGCGTCCCCAAAATTATATCCCAAGTGGTTCAGCCGAAAATCGGAGCAACAGGCGCGGAAAATCCGGGCAGAAGTTCGGGCGCTTCGAGCGTGTCCTCGGGGCCGAGCAGCCGGTCCGTGCCCTTGGCGTCGAGAATCTGGATCTCGCGGCGGTCCGGATACACGATCCACACCGTGTGGCAGCCCGCCGCGAAATACTGTTTTACCTTGCGCATCAGTTGCCGGACGCTATCGTTAGGCGAGAAACTTTCGACGGCCAGGTCCGGAGCGCCCACGCCGAAACCCCGGCGATGAACCGTGGCTACGCGCTCCTTACGGACAAACGCCACGCCGGGGGCGCGCACGGTGTCGTCGCTCAATCGGAAGCCGGCTTCTCCGCTATAGACCTTACCGAGGGCATGCTCCCTAACAAAATTCCCCAGTAAACGCGTGATCTCAGCGCCACAATCGCAGTGATCCAATCCAGCCGGAGGCATCGTGATGAGTTCCCCTTGGTCCAATTCGGTGCGCACCGAATCGTCGTCGGGCATCTGTTCCAGCTCAGCGGCTGTTGTGAGCGTCTTGGTGCTCATGCCTCGATTTTACACCCGCCGGCCTTGGGACGCCGTTACGTCCGCCACCGTGGTCAGCAAGCCGCCTCGTGTCACAAACCCCGTGGTCATTTCCGCGACTGCCGAATCGTTGAGTCCGCGAACTGCATCCGTGACCAATTCGACCCGCCTGCCGGTCTTCAGCAGTCCCTCCGCCGCGAATTTCACGCAGATTTCGGTGACCACGCCGTAGACCACGTAGCGTTCCGCGCCCAACTGGTCCAAAATCCCGTTCAGATGCACATTGCTGAAGCAGTCGAGTACCTGCTTTTCAAGCAAAATCTGCTGTGCGCCGTCGATCGCTATCGCGCCGGGCCGGTTCGCAACCACCACTCTGCGCTCGAGCAACGTCGCAGCCGGTTTCTGTTGCCCGAGCGTTCCGGCCACGCAATGCGCCGGCCAACCTTGAAATTCAGGATCGTTCTCGGCGTGCGCGTCCATGGTGGAGATCACGGGAATCCCATGTGCGCCCGCGAAACGGTTCACCGACGCGATCTGCTCGACGATTTTCTCCGCTCCCGGCACGTACAGCGCGCCCGATGGATACAGAAAATCAAGCTGCGTGTCGACGTCAACAAAGACCGTCTTCACCCGCCCAACTCCTTGCGAACACGCTCGTCAAGTTCTTGCAATTCATGGCTTAATTCCACGCGCCAGGCGTCCTTCGCCTCAAACAGGCTGTGGCACGGTGCGGGTAGCCGCGCCAAGCGCTCGATCGCTTTCTGCCGGGCCTGCGCCGCCGTTGGCAGCAGCTCCACGAGCTTGCCGCCCAGAATTACCGGCCGCTGCAACGCCTCCACGCCATCGTCCGCACAAGAAATACATTCGGTCGACCGCCCCAGCACATCGTGATCCGCGAACCGGAAAATCTGCTTGGCTCCAGGCAGCGAGTGCTTCTCGTGACTGAACTTCGCCGTGTAGCGATGTTCCTGCTCCGTCTCCATCTCCACCATTTTGTAAATCACGCCCAGCGACGGCGCGTCCGATGACGTCGCCAGATCCGTTCCTACCCCGAACACGTCAATGGGAGCGCGCGCGGCCACCAGCTCGTGAATCTTGTGTTCATTCAGATCACCCGTCGCCATGATCTTGGCGTCCGGCAAACCCGCGTCATCCAAAATTTTGCGCACGGCGGGGGCCAGTTCAATCAGATTGCCGCTGTCCAAGCGCACGCCCCACAGCGGCTTCCCGATCGATGCGGCGAGTTTCGCGCCCTCCAACGTGTCGTAGGTGTCGATCAAGTGGACGGTCCGTTCCCGCAGCAGCTTTTGCAGTTGTTCGTATGCGGTCCGCTCGCTGGCGAACGACATCACCCAGGAATGCGCGGCAGTCCCGAACACGTGCACCTTGTAGCGGAACCCGGTTTCGGCGTTGCTGGTTCCCACGCAGCCTCCGATGTAAGCTGCGCGCCCGGCCAGCACGCCCGCTTCAGGAGAATGCGCGCGCCGGGTGCCGAATTCGATTACATCGCGCCCCAAAGCTGCTTTGACGACGCGTGCCGCTTTCGTCGCAATCGACGATTGAAAGCCGACCATCGCCAGCAAATACGTTTCCGGGATCTGCGCTTCGATGATCGGCGCTCGCACCGTCAGGAACGGCTCGCCCGCGAATACCGGAGTCCCCTCCGGCACCGCGAACAGATCGCCCGTGAAGCGCAATTCCGCCAGCATGTCGAAAAAGGCGTTGCTGGCGTAACGGAATTGCGGGATGCCGCGCAGGTAGGCGATCTCCTCCGGCGTGATGCGGAAATTGAGCAGGTAGTCGACGGCTTGCGCCAGTCCTGCCGTCAAGATGAAGTTGCGATTTTGCGGCAGCCGCCGCACGGAGAGTTCGAACGTGGCCCGGTCCCGCGCTTTCCCGGCTTCGAAGTAGCCGGCAGCCATGGTGAGCTGATACAGGTCCGTGACCAGGCCTAGGGCCACTATTTTTTCTTCTTCTCCGGCTGAGCTTCGCGCACGTCGCCCGAAGCTTGACGCAATTCCTTTACCGTGTTCGCCTCTAGTTCATAGAATGACGCATCGCCGTCGTGCCGCGCCAGGAAGTTGCCGCCGGAGGCCATGGGCGCGATTTCCACTTTCTCGCGGTGCTTACCTTGATTGGAGACCACGGTGATGGTGACCGCGGGCGTTCCGAATCCGGTATCGGCGAACTTGGATGCCGTCAGATCCCGCAGCTTGTCGGTGAACGCCTGCAAGCTGGTGGAATCCATCTTCTTGCCGGCAGACAGCCAGGCGTCGCCGGTTTTGTCGAAGATGGAAGATCTGGCGCCATCGATCACGTCGACGTGTGTGAGTTCACCGAACCCGAAATCGAAAACTTTCTTGTTGCGGTAATCGTTCGCCGGCTTGTCCACTCCGTCGGCCACGTCTTTGCCCACTTTGTAGATGCCTTCGAGCGTGCTCGACTTGGCATAGAAGTCTTCTTTCGCCTTGCGAACCTCAAAGGTCTTGACCCCGCCGGGATCGGTCACCTTGGCGACTGCGACAGGAGAGGCTCCGCCAAACGCCGCCGCGGCTTTCTTGGCGTCGTCGTCGCTGAAGTTCGCATCCATCGACGCGTTCTTCAGCTTGGTGATCAGCTCGTCCACTTGTATGCTGTCGGCCCGCATCGCCTTGGGCTTGCTGATTTGCCAGTCGGCGTCGCTGGGCTTGCTGAGTTCGAAATTCTGATTGCGCGCCGTGACTTCGATCTTGCTCACCTTATCCTGCGCGAAATTGAACAAATGCCGGTCGCGCAAATCCTTGAAGTCCTTATTGAGGGCGATCTTATTTGTCGTATTAAATGTGAACAGCCGTGGATCGCCATCCAGCTTCACGTAGACCGCATCGTTGGCGGGCGTGTTTTCCCCGATCAACAACTTGGTCGCCTTGCCGTCATTCTGCGTGATCTTGACTTCCAGCATCGCCGGAGCCAGACCGTACGAAGCCAGATCGGTGGCATTCGGATCGACCAGCCGTTGGGAGTCCAGCTTGACTGTGGTGTTGGTGATGCCCGCCACGGCCGCCGAATCCGCCTGGAACGGCTTGGGCTGCGTGAGCACCCAATTCCCCTTGTCGTTGAGCTGAACCGTGGTGGGCCCTTCGCCACGGCGCTGAATCTGGACTTCCTTCACACTAGCGGGCGGGATCTCCAGGATTCGCGGAGCCGCATCCGACGCGGGCTTGCCTTCTTTTTCCTTCTCCTGCTGGTTCGACCACCAAACCACAATCCCTAAAACCGCCAGCAGAAAGGCGGCCGTCAACATCCGTCCCAGCTTCATATCTTTAAAACCCTACCTTCGCTGCCACCACACGCCCAGGCCCGCGGCCAGCACCAGCAACGGAATTGCCAGCACGCTGGCGTAGAACACCATGGTCATCTGGGTCCGCGACATCGTCAGACGGCGGTCTTCCGGTTCCTTCGGGCGGATGGATATCAGATCTTCATCCGCGGACAGCCAGTTGAGCATGTTCATGATGAGATCGCGGTTCCCGGCCAGTCCCCGCAGATAATTATTGGCGAGCCATAGCGACGAGCCCACCACCACGAACCTTCCGTTGGCGCTCTCCTTGCCGAGGTTGTATGTCCCCGCGGCGCCCAGCGTCAACGGGCCTTTCTTGTCCGACGCCGACTGCTGAATTTCCGCCCGCGTCAAGTTAGCCGTGGCGAAAGCGTCGTCGGTGGTCGCAAAGAGTTTCTCCACCGTGGTCTTTTCGCCGTTCTTAACCGCCAGCGACCGCGCGATGGGGAATCCGGCCGATAGCCGCTTCATCTCGTTCACGATTGGGTGCGTCCCGTAGCTGCTCACCAGGGCGATCTCCGGACCCAGGCCATATAGCTGCCCGACGCCGCTCGTGTCGATCACCAGATCCTTATCCAGCGTGACGCCCCAGCCTTCCAGGACTTTGGTCAGCGCGGCGTTTTCGTCGAAAGTTTGCTTGGCGAATTTCAAGGGCGGGTCCAGCAGGAAAATCGCTTTGCCGCCGCTCTCCACAGCATTCTTCAGCGCGTCGACCACCGGCTGCAAATAATCCCGCGACGGGCCCGCGGCCACCACGATCGTGCAGTCCTTGGGCAACTCCGGCTTCTGCAGCACGTTCGCCGTCTGGGTTTTGTAATTATTGTTCTCGATCAGAGTCTTCAGTTGCGCGTATCCGGTCGAACCGCTGTCGTCGAGCCCGTGCTCACCAGAGCCGGTGACGAAGCAAATCTTCTTGTCCCCCGTCTTCAGCGCGCGCACCAAAGCGCCCGTGACTTCCTGCTCGGAAAGGCTCTTGGCTTCCTCGTGTTTGCTGCCGGCATCGATCAGGACCGCCCCGCGCCGGGTTACGCCGGCCGCAATCGCCTTGGTGCGATTCTTCTCGACGTCCTGATACTGCACGTTGATCTTGCTGGTCAGATTCTTGTAGCGGTCCAGCAGGCCGCGCGCCGCGTCGAATTGCGTCGGTTGGTCCCAGTAAGTAATGGTGACGTCCTGCTTCAGGTTGCTCGCGATCTTGATGGTCTGGTCGGAAAGGCTGAATTGCTTGTTGGCCGTCGCGTCGTAGCTCTTGTTATAACGATTGGCCAGGAAATTCAGCACGCCCACCACGCCGAAAACGATCAGGACATAAACGGCGGTGTAGGCCGCGAACCTTGTCTGCCGTGCTTTGATCCAGTTAGGATTCGCCATACGTTATGCCCTCCACCGCAGCGATTCCAGCGACCGCCCGGTCAGAAATAGACCGATGAAAATCGCTGACAAATAATAAAGGATGTCTTTGGAATCCAGAACACCTCGCGCGAAGGATTCGAAATGCTGCAACACCGACATGTAGGCGACTACTTTAGCCGCGGCCGAATCCTGGAACGCGGAGAGCCAGTTCAGCACCCACAAAAGCAAGGACACGCTGAAGCCGGCCACGCCTGCCACAATTTGGTTGCGCGTGCAGGTGGAGATAAACGTCCCGATGGCCAGCAGGCTCCCGCCTTGCAGCAGCAGTCCCAGATAACCCACCAGCATCGGCCGCCAGTCCGGGCTGCCATACAGGAATAGCGTCGCGATGCTGAGCAGCGACAGCCCCAGCATTGACGCATACAGCACCAGCGCCGCCAGCCATTTGCCCATAATGATTTCCCAGTCGGTTACCGGCGAAGTGACCAGAAGCTCAATCGTGCCCGTGCGCTTCTCCTCTGCGAACAAACGCATGGTCATCATGGGAATCATGAATAGCCCGATCACGCTGATGTTCGATAACACCGGCTGGATCACGGACTCATTGACGTTCATGGGCTGGCTCTGCCCCATCATGGAGCTTTGAATTCCCATCTGCACGAAGTACGCCACGGCGATGTAAAAGAAATAACCTGTGATGAGGGCGAAAAACGCCATCACCCCGTAGGCAATGGGCGACCGGAAGTAACTGATCAATTCCTTGCGGAAGATTGTGATTGCATTCATGCTTGGCCTCTCATTTAAGCGACGGTCTCTAACTCACAGTGGTCGCGTGCGGAGCCGTCACGTCCCGGTTCGGCGCCCCGGTGAGTTCCAGGAAGATTTCTTCCAGGCTCAAGCCCACCGCATGCAATTCATTTAAGTTCCATCCGGCTTCGATCACCGCGCGCGCCAGTTCCGGCCGCACGTGCTGCCCCTGCTGGCTCTCGATCATGAACGCCAGAGCGCCATCGCGCGCCGATTTCGAAGACACGCGGCTCACGCCGGAAACCCGCTCCAGCTTTTCCTGCACTTCGCTGGAACTCAGATCCGCCCCGTTGCGCGCCGTCACTTCCAGCGAGACAGTCTCGGCGCCGCGCAGGCGGCTGGTCAGATTCGCCACGGTATCGGTCGCCACCAGCTTGCCTTTGGCGATGATGATGACGCGTTCGCAGATCTGCTCCACTTCGGGCAGAATGTGCGTGGAAAGGATGATGGTGTGGCTGCCGGCCAGTCCCTTGATCAGATCGCGCGTTTCGATGATCTGCTGCGGATCCAGACCCGAAGTGGGCTCGTCTAAAATCAGCACGTCCGGGTTGTGGATGATGGCCTGCGCCAGCCCCACGCGCTGCCGGTAGCCTTTGGAGAGCTTACCGATGAGCTTGGACTTCACGTCGGCCACCGAACACCGCTCCGCCACCTCATCCACGCGTTTCGCCAGTTGTTCGCCGCGTAGCCCCTTCAACCGGCCGACGAAGTCCAGATATTCGCGGACTTCCATTTCCGGGTACAGCGGCGGGGTTTCCGGCAGATACCCGATGCGCTTCTTCACTTCCATGGGCTGCTCGAGGACATCGAAATCCCCGACGCGCGCCGTGCCGGAACTGGGAGGCAGAAAACAGGTCAGCACGCGCATCGTCGTGGTTTTCCCGGCTCCATTGGGCCCCAGGAAGCCGACGATCTGGCCTCTCCCTACCTCAAATGAGATGTTATCCACAGCGACATGCCGGGCATACCGCTTGGTCAAGCCTTCGACTTTGATCATAGTTACGTAACTCTACTCAGGACGAGCCAGAACCTACTTTGGTTAGCGGCAGTCATGCGACCACCGCCGATAATCATGATAGTGTCGCCGGCAAGAGGGTGTCAATTGCGGAACGGCTTACCAATGTGGCTCTCGAGGATTGGCTGGGCCTGTATTGTGGCGTCGCTAACGCCCATGGGAGCCGCCGCGCCTGTCCGTCTGGCTGTGAATTCCCCGGTTACTTTGTTTGATTCCGGCGCCGCTGTTCCCGCTTGCTGCCGCGGCGTGGGAAGATAGTTAATTATCTCATGAAATTCCTTCCGCGCGAAGACAAATTTTTCGAGTACTTCCTGCAGCAGGCCAACTTCATCTGCCAAGCCTCCGTTCTTCTTGTGGAGGGTGCTGCCGCGGGTGATGCCCACCTTGCCAGCGCGGCACATCAGATCCGTGCCATTGAAGAGCAGGCCGATACGGTGATTCACGAGATTTACTCGCATCTGAACTCGACCTTCATCACGCCGCTCGATCCCGAAGACATCCACTCCTTGTCCTCACACCTGGATGACGTGATCGACGGCATTGAAGATTCTGTCCACCGCATGCTGGCCTACAAGATTGAGCCCATCCCCAATACGGTTGTGGAACTGTGCCGGCTCGTGCAGGGCTGCGGCACCGCAATTCAGTTAGCCTTCGAAGCCCTGGCCAAGGGTAAGCCGCTCATGAACCACTGCATAGAGGTGAACCGGCTGGAGGAAGCCGCTGACCTGCTTGGCCGCAGTGCCGTGGCGGATCTCTTCGAGCACGAGAAAGACCCGATTCGAATCATGAAGCTCAAAGAGATCTATGAGTTTCTGGAGCAAACCACCGACTATTGCGAAGATGTCGTCGATGCGCTGCAGAACGTCAAAGTCAAGAATAGCTAAGCCGCACATGGATTTCACGCTGCTTCTGGTCTCCGTCATTATTCTGGTTGCGCTCGCTTTCGATTTCGTGAACGGATTTCACGATGCCGCCAATTCGATCGCGACCGTCGTCGCCACCCGCGTGCTATCCCCGAAGCTGGCGGTGCTGTGGGCCGCGGTTTTCAACTTCATCGCTGTGTTTAGCGTGGGCACGGGCGTGGCCAGCACGGTGGGTTCGGGGATGATCGACCTGAAGTTCGTGACTCCGCTCGTAATTTTGGCCGGATTGGTGGGAGCCATTACTTGGGATCTCATTACTTGGTGGTTCGGATTGCCCAGTAGCTCATCCCACGCCCTCATAGGCGGCTATGCGGGAGCTGCCATGGCCAACGCAGCGCGCCTGCGCGGGCTGGATCGCAGCTTGGAGGTGTTGATTGCGGGCGCTTGGATCAAGACCCTGATTTTTATCGTGATCGCGCCGTTGATCGGGATGGCGCTGGCTTACGGGCTCATGATCGCGATGTTTTGGGGCTTTCGTAATGCACATCCCGCCAGGGTGGATCCCTATTTCCGCAGACTTCAATTGGTGTCTTCCGCGCTGTTGAGCTTTTCCCATGGGGCCAATGACGCGCAAAAAACCGCCGGTATCATCACGGGCGTACTGCTGACCTCCGGTATGATAACTAAATTCGCCGTACCCACCTGGGTGATCTTCGCGGCCTATGGCGCGATCGCACTGGGAACGCTGAGCGGCGGATGGCGCATCGTGCAGACCATGGGATCGCGACTGACGCGTCTCCGGCCCCGCAGCGGCGTATGCGCGGAGACCGCCGCCGCGCTCTCGATCCTGTTTGCGACCCACTTGAGCTTGCCGATTTCCACGACTCACGTCGTGGCGGGATCCATTGCCGGCGTCGGCACCATCCAGCGCGTGAAGGCGGTCCGCTGGGGCTTGGCAACCAACATTGTTTGGGCTTGGGTGCTGACCATCCCTGCTTCCGCGCTGGTCGGCTGGCTGACCATGGAAGTCATTCAGCTTTTCCGCGCCGGCCAGTGAGGTCTAGGCTCTCGCGGGCCGGGCTCGTTCGCCGCCGCCGCCGCGGGATTCAACGCGAGCGGAATCTCAAGGACAGGCGGCTAGACCGCCTTCCAGGAACTCACGCATCCCGATGTACCGTATCCACCGAAAATGCCGGCACGCGGAGCGCCACGTACTCGGCGCCCTCCGACCGCCAGATGGTGGCCGGCATGACGGTGACTTCGGCAAACTGCAGTAGCAGATTCGGCCGGCGCAGTCAGTTTGCTCCCCTGGAAATTCTACGGATATAATTGGGAGACTTGGCGAGCCCGGCGCGAACCATAGAGAGGGTTTACGTAGTGCCCCAATTTCTCATCGAAGTACCACATCCCGAAGAAACCTTGTCCTGCGCCCGGATCGTGGAGGTGTTTCTCACATCGGGATCCCATTTCCTGACCCATGCGCACTGGGGTTGCATGGACGGCGTGCATAGCGCCTGGCTTGTGGTAGAGGCGGCCAACAAAGAGGAAGCCCGGTTGGTGGTCCCGCCGCTGTTCCGCGCGCAAGCCAAAGTCGTCGGATTGAACGCGTTCAACCTGGAGCAAATCGAAGCCGTTCTTGCCCAAAGTAAATCGTGATGGTCAAGGGAACTGGCTATGGTACGTCCCGGTGTACGGTATCAACCGTAAATGCGGGCACGCAGATGGCCACGTACTCGGCGCCCTCGGGCGTGCTGTAGCGGACCCATTCGCCTTTCCGCGCGATGATCGCCTGACCGGCTTTGACGTCCAGTAAACCGGCCTCATGCTCGACGCGCAGCGTGCCCTTCAGTATTACACTGAATTCATCGAAATCCGGCCGCTGCCCGGGTTCGGACCAACCGGCTGGGCTATTCATGCGGGCAATGCTGACCCGCGCATCGCCGGAATTGACGTGGCCGATGAATTCTTCGATGATCTTGTTGCCGGGAACGGGGATCAGAGTAGGAGCCGATATGAGCTGTGGCATTTACTCATATCGTAACGACTCCACTGGAGTGATGCGCGTGGCGCTGCGCGCCGGATACAGTGTCGCGATCAGGCTGACCGCGATTGCCGCCGCCGCGATCCAAACTGCGTCGAACAAGCGCGGCTCAAATGGAACATACGGGATGGAGTACACCTGCGCGTCCAAACGGACCCATTGATAGCGCTCCGCGAAATAACAGATGACGTGGCCGGCGATCAGACCCAGCGCCGTGCCCAACGCGCCGATCAGCGCCCCTTCGAACACAAACACGTTGCGGATCTGCTTGGTTTTCGCGCCCAGGGACATCAGAATCCCGATGTCGCGATGCTTTTCCATGACCATCATCACCAGCGTGATCAGAATATTGAGCGCGGCCACCAGTTGAATCAGGCCGATGGTGATGATGGTGACCGTGCGCTCGCTGGTCAAAGCGCTCAGCAGTTGCCGGTTCTGCTCGCCCCAGGTGGTCGCGGCCAGCTTCGGTCCGATGATCTTTTCCGCCGCGGCGGCGGCCTGTGGAGCTGCGTAGATATCATCCAGCAGCAACTCAATGCTGTTGACGGCGCCGGGCACTTCGTAGATTTTCTGCGCCCGCGGCAGAGCCATGTAAGCCCGGGTCATATCCACATCATAGAAGCCGGTCTCGAAAATGCCGGCCACGCGCAGCCGCACATAACTGGGCCGCGGACCGAACGGCGTGAGCTGCCCGTTGGGGATCAGTAGTGTAACCTGCTTACCGGTGACCGCTCCGACGCTATCGGCCAGCCGCCTTCCCAGAACGATGCCCGGCAGATCGTCGCCACCGGTGCGCAAACCCTCCAGCGAGCCGGACTTCAAGTTGCGCAGAGAATCCGGCACCGCAGCGTTGGGCCGTGCGTCGATTCCCTTAATCACCACGCCTGAACCCTGCACAGGGCCATTGAGGTATCCGTCTTCGTAAAGTGCCGGCGCGGCCGACTTCACGTGAGGAATCTTGGCCAATTGCGGAGCCAGTTGCTCCCAATGTTCGATTCCGCCGCCCGGTTCCTTCTCCAGAACGGAAACGTGCGCCGTGGCACCAAGTAAGTTCCGTTGCAGCGTGTCACGGAACCCATTGGTGATCGCCATCGCCACCACCAACGCCATGACCCCCGCCGCCACGCCGATCACGGAAATCGCCGTGATGACGGAGATCACCACCTGCTTGCGCTTGGCGCGTAGATAGCGGCGGGCGATGAAGAGTTCGAACATGAGAAAGAAGTCAGGAGTCAGGAGTCAGAATTGCTTTGGAGTAGGCGTCCAGGATTTTACTCACTTCTTCCGCTTGCGGAACCAGGGTTGTGTTGGAACCACATTTCAGATCAGCCGCCAGAATTAGATCATACCGGCATTCTTCGAGCGGCCCTTGAGCGATATTCAGCATACGGACTTTATCAGCGCGTCCGGCACGCTTGAATCCCTCCGCGAAGTCCTGGCTGGCGCCCGCACCGCACCCATTTTGACTCCTGACTCCTGACTCCTGAATTCTCTTACCTGTCCAATTTCTTCAGCTTTTCCGCCAGGCCGATCTCGCCTTCCGGGCGCAGCAACGGAAATAAAATCACGTCGCGGATGGAGGCCGAGTTCGTCAGCAGCATCGCCAGGCGGTCGATCCCGATGCCTTCGCCGCCCGTCGGCGGCATCCCATAGGACAGCGCGCGGACGTAATCTTCGTCCATCTGATGCGCCTCTTCGTCGCCGGCGGCTTTCAGCTCCAACTGCATTTCGAAGCGCTTCCGCTGTTCCTGCGGGTCGTTCAACTCAGTGTAGGCGTTGCCAATCTCCATGCCCGCCGCGTAGATTTCGAAGCGCTCGACGAACGCCGGGTCGCTGGCCTTGAGCTTGGAGAGCGGCGAAACTTCCACCGGATAGTCGTAGATGATGGTGGGCTCGATGAGCGTCGGCTCCACGTTTCTCTCGAACGCCTCCACCAGCGCGTGCCCGCGCAAGGGCGTATCCGCGCCCACCGCTTCCAGCATCGATACACGCCGGATATTGCCGAAATCCAGCGTGTGCCCCTGCCACTCCACCACGGGTGAGCCGGTGACGTCGGTTACCGTCTGCTTCAGTAGCTCCGCCGTGAAATCCATCAGGCCCTGATAGTCGGTGTAGGCCTGATAGAACTCGAGCATGGTGAACTCCGGATTATGGCGCGTGGAAACGCCCTCATTACGGAAGTTGCGATTGATCTCGTAAACCCGCTCCAGCCCGCCCACGATCAGGCGCTTCAGATACAGCTCCGGCGCGATGCGCAGGTACAGGTCCATGTCCAGCGTGTTGTGATGCGTGACGAACGGGCGCGCGGTGGCGCCACCGTAAAGCGGCTGCATCATCGGCGTCTCCACTTCGATAAACCCGCGCTCGTCGAGCTGCCGCCGCATGGACGCAATCATCTTGGCGCGCGCCACGAATACTTTTTGCGATTCCGGATTCGCGATCAGATCCAAATAGCGCTGCCGGTAGCGGATCTCGACGTCTTCCAGGCCGTGGAACTTTTCCGGCATGGTGAGCAGGATCTTGGAAAGGAACGTCAGCTTTTCCGCGTGCACGCTCAACTCGCCCGTGCGCGTGCGGAACAGATACCCTTCTACGCCGATGATGTCGCCCAAATCCAGCAACTGGTACAGCGAGAAGTCGCGTTCACTGACCGCGTCCTGGCGCACATAGACCTGCAGGCGCTGGCCCAATTGGATCAGGTCCAGGAACCCGGCCTTGCCTTTGCCGCGCATGGTGCGGATGCGCCCGGCGACGCGCACTCTGGGCTTGGCGGCCTCCAACTCCTCGGCGGTCCTGGCGCTTTCGGTCTCGATGATTTGTGGCACCGTGTGCGTGAAATCAAACCGCTGTCCGTAAGCGCGGAACCCCAGCGCCTCAATTTCGTGCGTGCGCTTCACGCGCTGCTCTAACAGATTGTCTTCGAGGGACAAAATGACTCCTTCTAGGCAGTATAAGGGGCGCTAGGCGCGATCCACAAAGCGTTCCGTGAATTCAGTTGAAAAGGCGTAGCCTCACGCCGTATCCTGGCAAACTTTGGACTATCTCGCCAGTGCGCCGATATAGATCAGCCACTGGAATGGAGCAAGGAACACTTCGAGTGGCCTTCGCTTCGACGTTCAGTAGTTGGAATCCTTTTGCAACGTTTCTCCGCGCGAGGCCGCGTTGTTCCGGAGCTGAATGAGTCCGTGATCCGCGAGATCTTCGTAAAGCAGTACCGGTTGATATACGAAATCCGAGCCGATCAGGTCGTCATTCTGGCGTTCCTTCACGGAGCCAGGCTATTTCCGGAGCGCATATGAAGGCTGCATGGCTAGCTCTCGCAATTCTGCTGTTCGGATGTAATCGGCAAAATAACGTTCCCGGCCTTGTCGTGTACACCGGGCAGCGCGCGGCGAATCTTGCCTCGTCGAGCAATGCCGAAGCGTATCGCGGCGAGTCGCGTGCGATATATTCCGCCGCGGATTCCAGCTCTTGCCAGGCCGATTCCGTCCAGCCTATTCGGTAAGCCAATGTTGCATCCGCTGCTCGATCTCGCCTTGATCGACGGTCTTGCCCTCGCTGGCCTCGCGCCGGCCGCGTTCGATGCGCTCGCGGACGTAGATGGAGTATTGGACGTCTTCCCAGGTAGCATCGTCAGGAAGTGTATCGATGAGCCGCCGGAACTCTTCTTTTGCCGTTGCCATCTTCTGCGGATCCATGAGAAGCCTGCTCCATCTTACCGTTTCACGATCACTTCTCTCAATCGGTCCCGCGTCAGGAAGAACTTCACGGAGCGGAAGTCCTGGAACAGCTTCTCCAGGCTCCGGTTATTGAAAACCTGCGCGGGCTTGCGCAGGGAGCGCGAATACATCTGGATGGTGCGGTGGTCCTGAATGCGATACGCGAAAGTCGGAATCGTCTCGATGCGTTCCTCGGTATGAAACAGGGCCAGCAAGTTGGCTCCCGGCCGCAGCGAGCGGTGCAATTTCGCGACCACCTGCTGCAGCAGCGGCGACGCCAGAAACTGCAGCGAATCCCACACCAGCGCTCCGTCAAAGATCTCGTCTTCGAAAGGCAGCGCGCTCGCGAAAAATTCGGAAATCAGCAGCGGGTTGGACTGGTTCTCGAAAAAATCTCCCCGCGCCGGGTCCGTGTGCGAAGGTGCGAATACGCGGTCCAACTCGTGCACGAAGTCGTCGGAATAGAGACGATGCCCGTAGCCGGTGACAAAACTGACGGTCGCCTGGCTCGCGCCGGAGAAGTCCAGAATGGACATGCCCGGCCGCTCCTCGAGCGATCCGCAGAACTGATCCAGGCCGTGGCTTTGCCGCGTCTCAGGCCCGGCCAACGGTGCCTGCGCCACTACCGCTTGGCTTCACCGGCGCTGGCGGCAATCGCGGGAGAACTGAGAGTAGTGGCGGAGGCCACGGGTTGCGGCTTGGGTGCCGGGGCCGCCTTGGGCGCCTCGGCGCGCAAGATGTCGATCGCGCCCTTAAAGTAGGCTCCGTCTTCGATCACCACGCGCGCGGTCCGTATGTCGCCGACCATCTTGGCTTCCTTGCGGATTTCGGTCTTCTCGCGCGTTTCGATGTCGCCGTGGACGGTGCCCAGCACCACCACTTCGCGTGCCTTGATCGTCGCGACGACTTTCCCGCTGGGACCGATGGTGAGGCGGTTTTCCTGCAACTCGACCGTTCCTTCCACTTCGCCGTCAATGGTCAGGTCCTCGCGGCCGTAGATCTGGCCTTTGACAATTACGGATTTGCCCAAAACGGCGGCGCCGCTCCGGGGGGCGTCCGTGCGCGGATCAGTGGGGCGGCTGGGTAACGTAGACATGGGGATTCCTTCATTGGCCATTTGCGATAAGGCGGGCGGCGTGGATGCGGGTGTAGGAGTTGGTTCTTCTTCTTTGCGGCGATTCCACATCGGAAAGTCGCCTCCTTCCGTGAATGTGCTCTCCCTATACTACTACGGGGGATTGGAGAGCAGAAAATTGTAGATGCCGCCGTGGCCTGGATCGTTACAGGCGTTTCTACCGCGGCAACGGAGTGCCCCTGGCGCCGCTTGCCGTTCCGCGCCATCCAGCGTACTTTAAATCCAGTAGGCCCATCAGATGAAGCTGGACCGTTTGCAACGAATCACCGTCGAGGAACATCCGGCGCAGATCACCCATGTCGAAACTGCGGCTGAGCCCAAGAGAGTTGGGGTGTGGTTTGTAGGTGCGCAGGAATCGCTCGACTTCTATGGAAGGGAAGCCGATGCAGTACTGCCGGTTGTCAACGCCGCCGTCATCAACATCGAAGAAGTTGATGGAGAGTCTCGACCTAAAATAGTAGCCGAGCTGATGACCTGGGCGCGGTTCTCGGAAAACAGAATTGAGGAAGCGCGGGCTCAATGGAAGTTTATTTTCCATGCGCTCTGGTTCTAACTCCGAGTCTTGCTCATAATCAGCGTGGCCCTGGGTCTACTGTGGTCTCTGGTTCGCATCGTTCGGTGGATGTGGGAGACGCCGATATTCTCCTAGCTGATACCGAGGCGATCAACCAACTTTTATCCGGCTACTCCGTGCGGTCCCACCCACGGCGCGATCTGCTTTTGTGTATGGCACGCGTCACGTTCGATCTCCCTCAAGAACTTTCCGCCGTGCTGTCTGCCGGGGGAGGCGACCTGTCGAGGGCCGTCATGGAGTCCCTCGCTTTGGAGGCTTACCGTGACGCAAACTTTCGACGGCGCAGCTTCGCTGCTTGTTGGGATTCGAGAGCCATTATGAACTGGACGCCTTCCTGAAAGCGCACGAGGTCTGGCTGGAATACGGCCTGGGAGACGTGGAGCGGGATCGCGAATCCCACCGGAAGCTCGGCCTGTAGCCGTGATCGTTGTCGTCGCGGATACTTCTCCGCTTCGCTACTTGGTCCTGATTGGCGAAG
The DNA here is from genome assembly GCA_009697505.1 of Bryobacterales bacterium. Lineage (GTDB taxonomy): Bacteria > Acidobacteriota > Terriglobia > Bryobacterales > Bryobacteraceae > Palsa-187. The sequence goes on along the minus strand of SHUD01000003.1, from coordinate 48,992 downwards.
CCGATCTTCTCGTCAAACTGTATCGCCGCGTGTTGATCCCGCGTTCTGTCGCCGCCGAACTCAGCCCGGCGCGAACGCCAGAAGCTGTGCGGAAGTGGATGGAGCAGCCTCCCCGTTGGATCGATATCGTCGAGTCCGCTAAGGCGGCGCCTACGGCGGCTGACCTCGATGTTGGCGAACGGGATGCCATCTGGCTCGCGGGGGAGCGGAAGGCCGACCTCTTACTCATGGACGATCGCGAAGGCGTCGAGGAGGCTGTCCGCCACGGGTTGACCGTAACCGGAACGCTCGGCGTTTTGGTCCGCGCTGCGGAAAAGGGATGGGTTGGGCTTCCGGCCGTCTTCTCCAAGCTGCGTAACACAAACTCTCGGGCTTCCCCGGCACTAATCGGTTTCCTTCTGGAGTATGACTCTCGACGCCGCGCAACCTAATTCCATAACTTCGCCAAGAAATTCGCCCTTTCCATGAACCCGTTACAATAGCGGTGTGATCTTCCCCCGGTTCATGATCACCGCGGGCCTGGCCCTCGGCCTGATCCCGCTGACCGCGCCGACGGCCTTCGCCGCCCCGGAGATCTTTCCCTTGCAGGACGTTCGCGCCGGCCAGCGCGGCGTCGGACGCACCGTCTTTGCCGGCTCGCGCGTGGAAGAATTCCAGGTGGAAATCCTGGGCGTGCTGCACAACCTGGGGCCGCGCGAGTCCATCATCCTGGCCCGGCTCAGCGGAGGCCCCCTGGCCACCACCGGCGTCATGCAGGGCATGAGCGGCTCGCCCGTCTACATTGGCGGCAAACTGCTCGGCGCCGTCGCCCTCAGCTTTCCGCAGTCCAAGGAAGCCATCGCCGGCATCCGGCCCATCGAGGACATGCTGCGCGTCCCGCCGCAGCCGCCGCAGAACATCGCGTCCGCAACACCGTCCTCACGTTCTCTGGCCGCCCGCTCTCTCACTGCACGCGCGTTCACTGCAGGAGACTCGAAGCTCGTGGAAATCGCCACGCCTGTCTCCTTTCTCGGCTTCACTCCCGCGACTCTTGATCACTTCGCGCCGCAACTGCGCCAGATGGGCCTCGACCCGCGCCAGGGCGTTTCCGGAGGCGGCACCATTCCCGACCGCCTGGGCGATCCGAAACAGCTTGAGCCCGGCTCCATGATCAGCGTGCAACTGATTTCCGGCGACATGAGCGTCGGCGCCGACGGCACCATCACCGCCATCGACGGCGACCGCGTCTACGCCTTCGGCCACCGCTTTCTTTCCGAGGGCTCCACCGACCTGCCCTTCGCGCGCGCCGAGGTGGTGGCCCTGCTGCCCAGCCTGTCGAGTTCGTTCAAGATTTCCAGCGCCCGCGAGTGGATGGGGACCATCACCTCCGACCGCGATGTCGCCGTCGCCGGTCTCACCGGGCGCCGCGCCAGCCTGATCCCGATTGAGATCCGCGTGGGCTCCATCACCTACCGCATGAACATGATCCAGGACCGCGTCATGACGCCTCTGCTGATGCAGATGGCCGTGTTTTCCTCGATCGACGCTACCGAGCGCAGCGTGGGCGCGCAGACCTATTCGATCCGCGGGCAGCTTGATTTCGACGGCGGCCGCGTGCCAATCGACGACGTGTATAGCGGCGACGTCGGTGCTGCGATCATCGCCTCGGCCGGCATCGCTTCGCCTATTGCGTACGCACTGCAAAGCGGCTTCGATGCGCTGAAGTTGAAGAGCGTCACGCTGAACGTGACAGCCGTGGAGCGCCGCAGCCAGCAGCAGGTGGTCGACATGATTGCTCCGCGCACCGTCCGTCCGGGCGAAGAAGTGGAGCTGACCGTTGTGCTGGGCGCGCAAAACGGACAAGAGACCTCGCGCCGCGTGAAGTACCGCGTGCCCACGGGCGCTCAGATCGGTCCGCTTAATTTCACCATCGCCGACGCGACCTCTACCAATGTGATGGAGTTCCAGGCCGCCGTCGGTACTCCGCAGCGTTCGCCGCGGCAGGTCCTGAGCCTGCTGAGCGGCCTGCGCTCCAACACGAAAGCCTACGTGCGGGTATGGCGCGCCGAGCCCTCCTACACCGTCGAAGGTCGCGACATTCCCGATCCGCCTCCATCGCTCGCGTTGCTCCTCACGCGCGCGCAAGTCGGCTTTGTGAATACCATGAACACGCGCGGCGCGAAGGTCGCTGAAATAGAAGTTCCCGGCGCCGCGGGGTTCGTCGTCACCGGAACCAAAACCATTCAGGTCGAGGTGAAGGAATGAGAGTTCCGTGCCTGCTGGCCGCGGCCCTCTCCCTTCACGCCGCCACCACCGCCACCTGGGAGCTCAACGGTTATCGGGATTTCCTGCGCGGGCGCACCAGCGGACTCTCCATCACGCGCGATGGACGCCTGACGCTCGGACCGAGACTCGACACCGTCTTCTCTTCTGATCAAGCCCAGATCTGGAGCGTGGCCGCGGCCCCCGACGGTTCACTCTACCTCGGCACCGGCAATCGCGGACGTCTGATCAAAGTGGATGCGGCCGGGCAGGGCACTACGATCTGGAATTCCGATGAGCCCGAGATTTTCGCCGTCGCTGTCGACCGCGCCGGTGTCGTGTATGCAGGGACCTCTCCCGACGGCAAGATCTATCGCATCGAGAATGGCCGCGCGACGGAATATTTCGCGCCCGGCGAGCGCTACATTTGGGCGCTCGCGTTCGCGCCCGACGGGGCACTGTACGTCGCCACCGGCCAGCAGGGCAAGATTTTCAAGGTGACTGGTCCCGGCCGCGGCGCTGTCTATTACGAAACCGCACAGTCCCACGTCACCGCGCTGGCGTTCGACCGCGAGTCCCGCCTGCTCGCGGGAAGCGAACCCAACGGCATCCTCTATCGCATTACCGGCAGTCCCGCGCGCGGTTTCGTGCTCTACGACGCCAACCTGCCGGAGATCCGCGCCATTGTTGCCGCTGCGGACGGTTCCATTTACGCGGCGGCCCTGGGCGGAAGCCTCGCCAAGAAAACTTCGGCGGCTTCCAGTTCGTCGTCCACGTCAAGCACCATGGTCACGGCTCCGGCCACCAGCATCACCGTGACCGATGCGCAAAGCGGCCTCAACCCCGCGCCCAAGCCCGATCCGGCCAGGACCGCTCCCGCGGCCTCGTCTCCGATCTCGGCTCCCTCCACGGCCACGGAAGTTAGTGGCGTCGAGAAATCCGCGCTCTACAAAATACTTCCCGATAACACCGTTGAAACCCTGTGGACCTCCAAAGAAGAGAACGTCTACGACATCGCCGCCGAATCCGCCAGCGCCCTGACGTTTCTCACGGACGCTCAGGGCCGCGTGTATCGCCTGGACCCGCGCTCGGACCGCTCCCACGAAGCCACGCTGATCACGCAGACGAATGAATCCGACGCCACGCGCTTGACCGCTTCCGCGAAGGGACTTTTGATCGCCAGCGGAAATCCTGGGAAGATGCTGCTGGCCGCGGGGCCAAGCGCTGCCAACAGCAGCGCGAACAGTGCCTGGTTTGAATCGCCCGTGCATGATTCGGGTGCCGTCGCGCGCTGGGGCCGCCTCACCTGGGTCGGCAGCGGCCAGGGTGTCGCGTTCAAGACCCGCTCGGGAAACTCCGCGCGTCCCGATGCCACCTGGAGCGATTGGTCCGATCCCATCAGCGATCCGGCGAAGTCTCTGATCGGCAGTCCCAACGCGCGTTATCTGCAATGGCGCGCCGACTTCGCTGGCGTAGACACCGAGATCGATAGCGTCTCCATCGCCTACTTGCCGCAGAATACCGCGCCGGCGGTTCGCAGCATCACGGTTTCCTCGCAAGCCTCAGCGTCGTCGACAGCCAAGACCACGGCGTCCGCTACCTCCTCGGCTTACTCCATCACGGTGACCGACGGCGGCGACGCCACCACTCCCGCGGGCACGCAGTCGCAAACGCTGGCGCGCCCCGGCGGCCAGCAGATGGCGATCACCTGGCAGGCCGACGATCCCGAGGGCGACAAGCTTTCCTACAGCCTCTATTTTCGTGGCGAAGACCAGCGCGAATGGAAGTTGCTGCGCGACGATTTGACGGACAACAAGTACACGCTCGAAGACGACGTGCTCGCCGATGGCCGCTACTTTTTCCGCGTCGTGGCCTCTGACAAGCTGTCGAATCCCGCCGCGCAAGCCCGCCAGGCCGAGCTCGTGAGTCCTCCGGTGCTGATCGATAACACACCGCCCGCCGTTCGGACCGCCGCTCCGCGCCGCAATGGCAACGCGCTCGAAATCGATGTCGACGCCGAAGACCGCGGATCATCGCTGCGCCGCTGCGAGTATTCCGTCGATGCCCGCCCGTGGCAGCCTGTCGAAGCCGCTGACGGCGTCACCGACTCTCCCGGCGAGCGGTTCCTGGTCCGCATCGCCGACCTCGCCCCCGGCGAGCACCTCATCGTGATCCGCGCTTACGATGCGGCGGGCAACGCCGGTCTGGCGAAAGTCGTGATCCGCTAGCCGGCAAAGGGCGCGGTCGCGCTCCGTTTTGCCGGCGAGTCCTTAGAAGTTTAGAGGCTATTGGCCGCCAACCAGCGGAACATGGCGGCAAATGCCAGCACCGTGATTCCGATCGCCGCCCATCCCGCAACCTTCCAGATCCCGTCCGTGGTTCTGCGCGGGGTTCCAGCGACGTACGCCAGCGCAAACCCTCCGGCCACTCCGCCGATGTGCGCGGCGTTGTCTGTAAAGGGAAACAACGCCGACATCAGCAGCGCATAGATGCCCCACTGCATATAGTGAGCCCGTAGGGCCGCGCCGTAGGACGACTTATCGCGCACTCCCAGCGCGATCATCGCCCCCAGCAGCCCGAAGATTCCCGCCGAGGATCCTACCGACGGCGTATACGGCGACCACAGGTAGCTCGCGTAAAACCCCGTGATGGTCGACGCCAGATAGATCACCAGGTAACGGTTGGTCCCGTAGTTCTCCTCGGTTTGCGCGCCCAGATCGAACAGCACCCACGAATTCATCAGCAGATGCAGGATTCCGCCATGCAGGAAGCCCGCCGTGATCAACCGCCACCATTGTCCGGCGCGAATCCCAGGGCCATATTTGGCCCCGGCCTCAAACAGTGGCAGCCCTTTACCCAATCCCAGATCCGGCAGCGCCCCCGCCAAATAAAAGCCTGCGCTGATCAGCAGAATCACCACCGTGGTGAAGCGTGCAGGCGGAATCAGGCCGCCCAGTACGTCCGCCGGCGTCCGCCGCTCCACGGCCGGTGGTCCCAGTACCGCTTCGCAGTAAGGGCAGACTTTATCGCTGCTGGAGATAAAAGCCCGGCAGTGCGGGCACATCCGGCGGGTTTCCACGAGACCCATTGTAGCGGCCTCCGGGGGACCGCCGTCACCCGGAGGCACCCGTTCCCTGTTACGCTTGGTAGAATCAAAGGCACATGCCCTCGTGCGAGCAACAGCTTCGCGAACAGGTGATCCGCGCCGGCCGGATGATGTACGAACGCGGCTGGATTGCGGCCAATGACGGCAACATCACCGCCCGCCTGGACAGCGAGCGCATCCTGGCCACACCCGCCGGTGTGTGCAAGGGGAACATGCTGCCGGAAGACCTGATTGTGTGCGACAACGACGGCAACCGGATTTCCGGCCAACGCGAACGAACCACGGAGATGGGCATGCACGTTGCCGTCTATCAGGGGCGTCCCGATATTCAGGCCGTCGTGCACGCGCACCCGCCGGTTTCAACCGGATTCGCCGTTGCGGGCCGCAGCTTGAATCTTGCGTTGATGCCGGAGCTCGTCGTTTCCCTGGGCTCGGTTCCCTTGGCGGATTACGGCTTGCCGGGGACGCCCGCGCTGTCGGAAGGCATGCTCCCGTATATTCCAAAATTCAACGCCATCCTGCTCGCCAATCACGGGGCCGTGTGTTATGGAGAAAGTGTTCCGGAAGCCTACGCCCGCATGGAGACGTTGGAACACCTGGCCCGCATCACGCTGGTCGCTGAGATGCTGGGCGGCCCCAAAGTCCTCCCCCGGGTCGAAGTCGAGAAGTTATTCGCCGCCCGCGGCCGCTACGGCGTCCACGTTCCCAATAAGCTGGAGCCGGGCAGCCCCACAGTAGCCGAAGAGATGCCCGATCCGGAAGAGAAACTACAAGTCACGCGCCAGCAACTCCTGGCCTTGATCGACCAAGCCCTGCGCATGCGCGGTGTGGTTTAGTGGCATTGGGGTGGAGCGGCCTTTAGGCTGCAACGGGGACTTCAGTCCCCGGTCTTTCGCTCATCCGCTCCCCGCGGCGGCTCACTAAACCGCGCGTTCCAACGCAGCCGGACCATCCACTCGCCGCGAACGTCTGCGGGACTTGTAGGTGAAGACGTAACCTGCCAGCACTCCGCCCACGATGAGCTTGGCCGCCTCCACGCCGATCCAGATCTCGATCAGTAAGAACACCCGAGCTCGTGTCCCCACGGACTGGCTGCCCGGCGGAAAATCCGCTTCCTGCCCGCGAAACGCCAGCTCGGGGTGAATGGCGAGTTGAAACAAAACCAGCGCCACCATCGCTGCGCACAGCACCAGCGGCAGGACTCTCTTCTCGGCCGCAAAGTACAATACCGCGGCCAGCAGCACTCCTCCCACGATCTGCGTCAGACCCCACACCGTGAAGTAGTAACGGTATTGCTCGGCGGCGAAGTGACGCAGCAACTGGCCCACGGGCTCCCGCCCCGCGTTCTGTATGATCTGCCCTGCCGGCGGAATTGCCGAATTCAGCATTTGCCCCGCCAAGCGCAAGTTCTGCAGGAAAATCAGATCCAGCAGGATGCAGCACGCGATCCAGGCGCCCAAAAGAAATGTTGCGACTCGAGTGGAGTGCACCGCCCTCTAGTTTGGCACACGCCAATTACCGGAACTGCGGCCCTAAAAAGCGGCACAGCCGCGTGGCGTGGCGCGAAACGAAACAGGAACCGATCGCGCCACCGTGCGTTGTGCCGCGAGTTCCTCAAAAGCGAGAAGGGGAGCCCGAGCTCCCCTTCGCCGCGTCGATCTCAGTTGACTCTGGAATCGTGACTTCTTGGTCCCCTTCTCGTCGGGGACTTTCAGTGTATCATTCTCCGGGTGACGTTCCGTCCGCCGCGCCGACCGCCACTGGTGGCACGTCGGCGGTGGTCACCGTGCTCGCCGTCGGCGGCAGGAACATCACCCGGTTCCGGCCCACGCGCTTGGCCTGATAGAGCGCGTCGTCGGTGATCCGGATCAGCGTCTCGTCTTCCCCGGGAACGCCGGGCAGCCAGGCCGTGGCTCCGTAGCTGCACGTGATCAAGCGCGAGCCTTCGTTGAACGACATCGGTTCCTTGGCCAACGCCTCCCGCATGCGCTCGGCCTGGTTCCGCGTCATTTCCTCGTCGCAACCCGGCAGTACGATCAGAAACTCCTCGCCACCGTAACGGCCGAGGGAATCGTAGGGACGCATCGAGCCGGCGGTCCGGCGCACGAATTCGCGCAAGACGGCGTCGCCCGCAAAATGCCCGAAAGTGTCATTGACGGATTTGAAATGATCCAGGTCCGCCAGCACCAGGCCCACCGGGCGCTTCTCGCGCGCTCCGCGGCCCAATTCTTTCTGCAAAATATCCAGAATAGAGGACCGGTTCCACACGCGCGTAAGGAAGTCCTTGGTGGCCTGGTCGCGCAACTCTTCGCGCGCGGAAACCAGTTCGTGCTGTAGTGCAATGATGCGCAGCCCGGGACGCAGGCGGACTTTGAGCTCATGCTGATCGAAGGGCTTGGTCAAATAGTCGTCGGCGCCCGACTCCATGCCTTCGATCAGATCCTCACGCTGGCTCGTGGCACTCAGCAGAAGGATATAGGTGTACTTTTCTTCGCTGCCCCGTTCGCGAACCTTGCGGCATACCTCGGGTCCCGTCATCCCCGGCATCACCCAATCCAGGATCGCTATCTTGGGGGCGTCCGGGGACTGCAAAATCTGCCACGCTTCATTACCGTCACAGGCCACCACAACTTCGTAGCCCCACTTGCGCAAGGTGGCATCCAGAAGGTGCCGGGAAACGATACTGTCGTCCGCGATCAGAATTCGCATTTGGATACTCTATGATTATATGGGTATACTAGCCAGCCCTTACTCCTAGTATCGGCAGAATAAAGGGAATTCGCAGCGATATGCCCACTTCGGGCTCCATTTTAGTGTTGCGCCACGAGCCTTTTGAACACCTGGGGTATTTCGCCGATATCCTGCAAGAGCATTCTATCCCTTTTGAATACAGTGACTTGGGAGATGACTTGGATCTCGCGGGCCGCTCCGGGCTCATCGTGATGGGCGGACCGCAGTCCGCCAATGATCCGCTACCCGCGCTCGCCGCGGAACTCCGCCTGATCGCTCAAGCGATCCGAACTGGAATTCCCGTGCTGGGCATCTGCCTGGGGTCGCAACTGATTGCCAAGGCGCTGGGAGCGCGCGTCTATCGCAACCCGGAGAAGGAGATAGGCTGGGCCCCCCTCTATTTCACGGAAGCCGCCCAGCAAGATCCGCTATTTTCTGGCATCCCCTCGCCCACCACGTTCTTTCACTGGCACGGGGAAACTTTTGATTTGCCTGCGGGCGCGGAGTGGCTGGCCTACTCCGACCGCTGCCGCAACCAGGCCTTCCGCCATCCCGGTAATGTCTATGGCATTCAATTCCATCCGGAAATCACCCCTGCCATGATTGAGGATTGGTCCGCCCAGCCGGTCAACTGCGGAGACGTCGAAGACCTGCCCGGGCCCATTGACCCTCATGCCTTCGACACCGCCACTTTGGCGCGCCGAGTGTTGCACGGCTGGCTGCGGGAAGCCAAACTCCTGTGAATCGCCCCGCGATCTCGTATCATAAATTACTTGGGGGCGCTTCCGTGGCCGATCTGGCGAAGGCCCCGGGGTGAGAGGTGGGTGAGAAGCGCCGACTGCTCGTCCGCCCTGGCCGGCGCGGGCTTGTGAAACCGCCTGTTGTGTGCCGTTAGACGCGCCGTTAGACGCAGTGAGTTGCAGTGAGGAGATTGCCTGTCATGCAGAATTCCGTCCTGGTCCCGATGGTGGTCGAACAAACCTCGCGCGGGGAGCGCGCTTTCGACATTTACTCCCGCCTGCTCAAGGAAAACATCATTTTCCTGGGCACGCCCATCGACGACAACGTAGCCAACCTGGTCATCGCGCAAATGCTGTTCCTGGCCGCCGAAGATCCGGAGAAAGATATTTCGCTCTACATCAATTCGCCGGGCGGCTCCATCACCGCTGGCTTGGCCATCCTCGACACCATGCGCCTGATCGAGCCCGACATCGTCACTTATTGCGTGGGACAGGCCGCGTCCATGGCCGCCGTGCTGCTGGCCTGCGGGACTAAGGGAAAGCGCAACAGCCTGCCGCACTCGCGCATTTTGATCCACCAGCCTTCCATGAGCGGCCTGGCCGGACAGGCCACCGACATCGACATTTACGCGCGCGAAATCCTCCGCATGCGCCAGACGCTGAATGAGATTCTGGCCGATGCCACAGGCCAGAATGTGGATCGCATCTCCCGCGACGTGGACCGCGATTACATCCTGGAACCGGATCAAGCCAGGGAATACGGCCTGATCGATCACATCATCGCCAGCCGCGCCTTGCAGCCGGTCGCGAAGTAGGTCACCCGGCAGGTCACCCGAAATGAAGGCCCTTGTCACCGCGATCCTGCTGATGGCTCCGGCGGCTTTCGCTCAGGCTCCGGCCGGAAACGCCGAAAACGGCAAGAAGGTTTTCGAGAAGTTGATGTGCTCTTCCTGCCACGGACATGAAGGCCAGGGCGGCAACGCCGGTCCCAGAATTGGCGTGCGGCCTCCGGCGCTGGCCGCTTTCATCGCCTATGTGCGCCGCCCGGCGGTGCAAATGCCGCCCTTTACGCCTAAGGTAATCTCCGACGCTGAGTTGACCGACATCCACGCGTATCTATCGAGCCGTCCAGCCCCCAAGCCGCTCAAAGATATCCCGCTCTTGAATCAATAACCCCGTTTGTCACGCTGGCGGGATCAGGGTTTCATTGCCTTCGCGAGGTGTTCGAGGGATGCGGACGAAATCAGCCGGTAGTGAACTAGATGTTTCGATTTTACTCGCCGTCGAGCGATGGAATCACAGAAAACTAAGCTATACGCGTCCAGCGTGCCCGGCCTCTCCACTGGTAGAAAGTATTCGCGGAGTGTGTGCCTGCGGCCCAGTGCCGGGGCGAACACACCGCGTGCCGTTCGCAGAAAGAATTCACTAATCGAGACGACGGCAATCGCGGATGGCTCCCGGAGCTTTCGCACCAGGCGGACCTCTTGCTCAGCGTCGTTGAATACTATCGCGTAGGGTGACCTGTCTTTGGGAAGAAAAGACTCGCACTCCTGAATTCTCCCATGCGCCGCCACCACGAGTGCGCCGATGGCCAGGGCCCGGTTCGCTGCGATCTCGATAGTGGAACATGTCGTAACCGGACATTTGACGTGCTCCGCCAATTCCACGCGAAGCAATTCCCGAAATCCAGATTCATCGGATACTACGAGGATGTGGTCGGGCCGCTGCGCGAGCAAGCGCTCCTGAACCCTTTCCCGCAGCCGTTGCAAGGAATAGCCGTGTTCCTGGGCCAACTGAATTGCGGAATTGATTACATCGTCAAGATCCATCGGGGAGTCGTTTTGAGCCTGTAATCCGATACGAGACACAATCTTCAGCGCCGCGCTTTCCCCGGTTACCGCCGCCGCTGCCCAAGCGGCATTCAAGCTCCTTGATATCGAAGGTGCGACTCGTTGCCGACAACTGATGTCCGACGTGCGGCATTTTATCCGCCGCCTCCACGAAGAGGGATTCGACACGGGCGATACCGGGGCGGCCATTGTCCCGGTTCTGTTGGGGAACGAGACCCTGGCCTTTGCAATGGCGGGACAATGCAACGTGGAGGGCATCTATGTCATGCCGGTCATCTATCCAGCGGTTCCAAAGGGTACCGAGCGCCTCCGTATGAACGTCACGTGCGACCACCGGCGCGAGGAACTTGACTATGCGGTCGGTGCTTTGGTTCGTGCACGAACTGCCGTGGAAGAGCGCCCGTTCCTCAATCGATAAACACGTCCGTAACTGAGTCATCGTACGATTGACTCATGGCCTGTTCTCCCGATGTGTTGCGAAATGTTCCCCTGTTCGCCCTGCTCGACGACGATGAAACCGCGGTGCTGGCCGGCCAAGTCGACGTTAAGACCTTTCAACCCCGGCAACGGATTTACAAGTCCGGCGACCCCGGCGGCCGCGCCTACGTGCTTCTCTCCGGCCGCGTGCACGTCACCGCCGTCGACGACGATCAGCAGGAGGTCGTGCTCAATGAGCCGGCCTGCGGCGAATTCTTCGGCTTCGCCTCCATGTTCGAGGAAACACCGCACCGGACCAGCGCTCTCGCTTTGGAAGAGACCACCTGCATCGAAGTGGACCGCAACGATATCGCCGTACTGATCCAGCGCAAGCCGGACGCTGGTGTGGACATCTTAACGGTGATGGCCCGCCAGGTTCACGCCGTGCAGGAACTGGCTCGCACGCGCTCCATGCGCAATCCCAATCAGGTCATCGAAGAAGAAGCGACTTTTGGCGAGCATATTGCCGACGCCGTGGCCCACTTCGGCGGTTCCTGGGGGTTTATCATCTTGTTCGGAGTGGCCATCGTGGCTTACTCCGGGGTCAATATCGCACTGGGAAAGACCGCCTGGGATCCGTACCCCTTCATCTTGCTCAATCTGTTTCTTTCCATGCTGGCCGCCATCCAGGCGCCGGTGATCATGATGAGCCAGAACCGCCAGGACACCAAGGACCGCCTGCGCGGCGAACTCGATTTCGACGTCAACCGCCGCGCCGAAGCCGAGATCCAGTCCCTCTCGCGAAAACTCAATCTGCTCGGCGAGAAGATGGATGATATAGAGGAGTTGCTGAGGGAGCCTTAACTCATCAACGCCGTCAGCTTCCGCATATCCGGCACCTGCTCGATCGTGCGTGTCATCTCCACGATGGCCTTGGCCTTCGCCGTGGGCCACTTCGCGTACCCGGCGCAATCCAGGAATTTCTCGGCGACATCGTTGTAGGACATCGGAATCGCGGGGCTGCCCTTGCCGAAATCGGCGCGTCCTTCGATGACGCGGCCACCCTTGAGATGCAGTTTCAGGATGGTGGTCATCTTGTTGTACCCCGCGGCCTCGGCCACCGGGTCGATTCCGAACTTCACCCGCTTGATCATGGCCTGCACTTCGGGCCGGTTCACCACTTCGTCGTTGAATTCGAGCAAGCCTGCCTTGCCGTAGAGCAGCAGTGACGCCATGCAGAACTCCATGCTGAACTTGGCTTGCAGCTCATCGGTGGGCTGGTGGTGAATCAGCGTGTTGGGCATGTTCTTGTTGGTGCCCACTTCGAGAAAATCCACCTGATCGCCTTTGATCTTGTGCTCGCGGACCAGCTTCTCCATCGCCGTCATGCCCGGATGCGTGAGTGAGCCGGAAGGGAACGGCTTGATGGAGATGCCCGGGCTCGCAAATGTCCACGGCTTGCCGAGCTTACCCATGATCGCGTTGCGGTCGTAGCCGCCGCCCGCCGCATGGAAGAAGCCGCGCGGAGCTTCCAGGATCTTGTCTGTTGCCGTCCAGCCTAGCGCGGCGAAATCCGCCGCCACCACGCCATTCTCGGCCGCGCGCCCGGCATGGAACGGCTTGGTCATGGTGCCGAAATTTTCCCGGAACCCCGCGCCCTCGCTCGCCGCGATACCCAACGTGATCAGCGTTTTCGCGCGATTGAGCCCGTAAATCTTGGCCATCGCCGCAGCCGACCCCATCACGCCCATCGTGCCCGTCGAATGGAACCCTTCTTCGTAGTGGCGCGGGTTGATGGCCTCGGCGATCTTGGTTTCAACCTCCACCCCGACGTTGTACGCCAGTAGCATTTGCCTGCCCGACATCCCGCGCGCCTCGGCCGTGGCCAGCACCGCGGGCAGCACCGGCGCCGTCGGATGCGTGAGCAGTCCGTAGGTGCGATTCTCCGCCACCGCGAGCTGCGTGTCGTCATAGTCGTCGGCGTGAATGTTCACCGCGTTGGCGAACGCCGCGAATCGGGGCGAGGTCTTCAGCGGCGACCCCACCACCGTGGCCGTGCCTGGCGACGCGGTGGCCTTGATGAACTGCCGCACGATCTCACCCGACTTCGCCACCGACCCGCACAGCGACAGCCCGAGGCCATCCAGGATTGACTTGCGCGCCAAATCCAGCACGTCGGCGGGAATGTCCTCATAGCGCGTGTTTACGATGAAGTCGGCCACGTAGCCGGTCAGGGATTCGCTCTCTGGAGCCTTCTTCTGCGCCAACGCGCGGGCGCTGATGCCCAGCGCCGCCAGCTTAGCAATGTCTCGTCGAGTCATGATGGTTTCACCGTTTCCGAGCCGCGGCTGTAAAGGAGCGGTTAGGGGTCCTTGAGGCTTCTAGGCGTTATTGTAGCGGAATGGTGCATTGCGGCGTTCCTGCGTAAACGGACGAATTCAGCCGCGCAAGCAAGTAGAAAACATCCTGAGTTCGGGCGTGATCGTGCGCTCCGATGGCTACATTCTGACCAATAATCATGTGATCGACGGAGCCACCGATAGCACGGTTACGTTGAGTGACAAGCGCGAAATGAAGGCCCAAGTCGTGGGTACGGACGCGAACACCGACATCGCCGTACTGAAGATCCTGGCCAACATCTACCTCGCGGTACAAAACAGCTAGGCCTCACCGACACTCCGAACACGGGACAGGGACCGGGTATTCCTGGTCCCTGTCATAGGACCCGGCTGACCCATTCCCACGCGGCCGGGCCTCAACTCTTCGGTCTTCGCCTGGAATGTGTTGACCAGTTCTCGAGGTTGAGATCGGAAAAGGCGGCGAAATCGCGCTCATTCGCGGTGACCAAGATCAGCCCGTTCACCTGCGCTATGGCCGCGATCTGGCCGTCCACGAAAGGCGTAGGGCGTCCGTTCGCTTCCAGCCGCGCTCTCTCCGCGCCGTGCCACGCCGCCGCGGCCTCGTCATAGGGGAGGGTCGGAAACGAGCCGCGCACCACATCTCGCAGATATGTTTCCAGAGCGCTCCTCCGCTTCCCCTTCGCCAGGCGGCTACAGCCATAGGTGAGCTCATGCCAGACCGGCGACGCAATCGCACACTCGGGTCCGGCGGCGTTCAGCCGGTGCAGGAGTCGCGCATCCGGCTCCTTCCACACCGGTACGGAGACCACGCTCGTGTCCAGCAAGTACCGCAACGTCATAGCGCGACGTCGCGCCCGGGCGTACGGTCTCGTAGCGCACGAGCGAACTGCGGACTGACTCCGACTTCCGCCAACTTGTGCGTGGCTACGAACTGCTTGTAGGCGTCGCTAAACTGCCGCTTCTTCCCGCGCAGAACCTCGAATTCGTGGGTGGAGACTAAGACCGCAACGGGTTCACCCCGGCGAGTCAGTTCTACGTGAATGCCGGACTCGGCTTGGTCGATGATCGCGGGAAGGTGCGCCCGCGCCTCCGCAACGGAATACCGGGATGCCATAGCTAGAATGTACATCTAAATGTACATTCTGTCAAATTAAGGAGTGCGGTAACCTGCCGGAGGGGCATTCGCGTTACCCGGCTGCCCTCTTGTTCATCGCTCCCGCCGCATGATCCAACCGCCCCCTTTTATTACCCCCGCCAGTTTTGTTATCTTCTAATCCGGCCCTATAGGAGGCCCGGAGCCCGCCATGAAGATCAATCTCACGATAAATGGAAAAAAGTACTCTCCCGACGTGGAACCCAGGCTGTTGCTGATTCACTATCTGCGCGACGTGGCGGGCCTTACTGGCGCCCACATCGGCTGCGAGACGTCGCTGTGCGGCGCTTGTACCATCGAAGTCAACGGCAAGTCCGTCAAGAGCTGTGGCATGTTTGCCGTGCAGGCCGACGGCGCCGACGTGCTGACCATCGAAGGCCTGGCCCAGGACGGCAAACTCCACGCCATGCAGGAGGCCTTCTGGAATCAACACGGCCTGCAATGCGGCTTCTGCACGCCGGGCATGATCATGGCCTGCAAGGCGATTCTGGACCACAACCCCAACCCATCCGATGATGAGATCCGGCACGGCATCGAAGGCAATCTGTGCCGCTGCACCGGCTATCAGCACATCGTCAATTCCGTGAAGGCGGCGGCCGCCGTCGGCGCGGGCAGGTAACCGGAGCCAGTTATAGGAGATCGCTATGGCCACCACCATCATCCAAACCGAAAAACTCGTCGGCAAGCGCATTCGCAGGCGCGAAGACCCACGCCTGATCACCGGCACCGCCACTTACGTGGATGACATGCAGATGCCGGGCATGCATCATGCGGCCATCGTGCGCAGCCCGCATGCGGCGGCGAAAATCCGTTCGATCAGCATCAAGGCAGCTGCGGAAGCGCCCGGAGTCGTGGCCGTGTTCACCGGCAAGGACACCGAAAAAGTTGGGCCGGTTCCCTGCGGCGCGTCTCTGCCGGGCTTGCGCGTGCCACACCATTACATTTTGGCGATCGACCGCGTCTACCTGGTGGGGCATCCCGTTGCGGTAGTGGTTGCGACGGATCGCTATTTGGCGCGCGATGCCGCCGATCTCGTCGAAGTCGACTGGGAAGTTTTGCCCGCGGTCGCCGACCCTGAAAAAGCGATTGCGCCGGGCGCTCCGCCCGTGCACCCGCAATGGCCCGATAACGTGGCTTTCGTTTACAACCAGGAGGGCGGAGACGTCGACAAAGCCTTCGCGGAAGCCGAAGTGATCGTCAAGCAGCGCATCACCAGCCAGCGCCTCATCCCCTCGGCGATGGAAACGCGCGGAGTGCTCGCCGAGTGGCGCGGGGCAGACCGGCAGATGACCCTCTACACGTCCACCCAGGTCCCTCACCTGGTGCGCACGCTGGTCGCGGGCATGCTGGGTCTCGAAGAGAACCGCATGCGCGTGGTGGCTCCCGAAGTCGGCGGCGGCTTTGGCAGCAAGCTCAACATCTATCCCGAAGAAGCCTTGATGGGCTTTGTGTCGATGAAGATCGGCAAGCCCGTGAAGTGGATCGAGTCGCGCCGCGAGAATTTCCTGTGCACCATCCACGGACGCGGCCACGTCGATTACTTCGAAGTCGCGGCCAAGAAAGACGGCACCATCCTGGGCATTAAGCTCAAGCTGATTCAGGATCAGGGCGCCTATCACCAACTGCTGGGGCCCGCGATTCCCACCCTCAGCGTGCTGATGATGCCGGGCCTCTATCGCACCAAGAACATCCGCGCCGAAGTCATCGGCGTTTTCACGAATTGCACTCCCACCGACGCGTATCGCGGCGCGGGCCGCCCGGAAGCCACGCACGGCATCGAGCGCATGGTCGATATTCTCGCCGACGAGCTCGGAATCGACCCGGCCGAGATCCGCCTGAAGAACTTCGTGCACAACGAAGAATTTCCGTTCCCCACCGCAACCGGCCTCACCTACGATTCCGGCGACTACGCCGCGCCGCTTCAGAAAGCCATGGGCATCGTCGATTACACCAAGCTCCGCGCCGAGCAGGCCGCAGCCCGCAAGCAAGGCAAGCTGATGGGCATCGGCATCTGCACGTACGGCGAAATCTGCGGATTCGGTCCGTCGCCCGCGACGCCCGCCGGCGGTTGGGAATGCGGCACCGTGCGCGTCGAGCCATCCGGTAAAGTCACCCTGCTCACCGGGAGCTGCCATCACGGGCAGGGTGAGGAAACCACGTTCGCGCAGCTCGCCGCCGACGAGCTCGGCGTTGACATCGACGACATTCTGGTGCTGCGCGGTGACACCGCGATCGTTCCTTACGGCATCGGCACTTTCGGCAGCCGCGCGACCGCCATCGGCGGCACGGCGCTCTACTATGCGATGCAGGATCTGAAGGTCAAGATGAAGAAATTCGGCGCGATCATGTTGGATTCGCACGACGTGAGCTACGCCAACGGCCAGGTGGTCTGCAACAAGATGGGCAAGAGCGTTTCCTTCAAGGAAATTGCCGCTGCCTCCTACCGCGCCATGAAACTTCCTCCCAACACCGAGCCGGGCCTGGTCTCCACGCATTTCTGGGAGCCGCCCAACTTCACCTTCGGCTTCGGCGCGCACATCGCCGTGACGGAGATCGATCCGGAAACCGGACAGATCACGGTCCGCCGCTATCTTGCCGTCGATGACTGCGGCAACATCATCAATCCGCTTATTGTCGACGGCCAGGTTCACGGTGGCGTCGCGCAGGGCATGGGCCAGGCGCTCTGGGAGCAAGCTGTCTACGACGACAACGGGCAACTGGTCACCGGCGAGTATACCGACTACACCATGCCGCGTGCGCACATGATGCCGTGGATTGAAAGCCAGCACACGACGACCCCGTCGCCCGTGAATCCGCTGGGAGTCAAGGGCGTCGGCGAAGCGGGCACCATCGGCGCGTCACCGTCGCTGGTGAACTCCGTGGTGGACGCGCTTTCGCATTTGGGTGTGCGGCACATCGACATGCCGCTGACTCCGGAAAAGATCTGGAAACTGGTGGCGGGAGGCAAGAACTAAGATGATTCCGCAGACTTTTGAATACACGGCTCCCAAGACTCTGGACGAGGCCATGGCCCTGCTCGCAAGCGGCGGCAAGCCGCTGGCCGGCGGCATGAGCCTGATCCCCATGATGAAGCTGCGCCTGGCCACGCCGGAGCATCTGGTCGACCTCGGCCGCATCAAAGACCTCGACTACATCCGCGAAGCCGCGGGCGAACTGCACATCGGCGCCACCACCACTCACTACTCCGTGGAAAGTTCGGCGCTGGTGCGCGGCAAGTGTCCCTTACTATCGGCGGCCGCGGGAGCGATCGGCGACCCGCAGATCCGCAACGTCGGCACCATGGGCGGCAGCGTCGCGCACGCCGATCCGGCGGCGGATTACCCCGCTGCCTTGCAGGCTCTCGAAGCCAAAATCGTCATCCGCGGAGCGAAGGGCGAGCGCACCGTGAGCGCGGCCGATTTCTTCGTCGACGCGTTCACGACGTCGCTCGAATCCGGCGAAGTCGTCCGCGAGGTCGTCGTTCCGGTCGAGCAGGCCGGCACGGGCACCAGTTATCTCAAGATGCCACAACCCGCCAGCGGCTTCGCCATCGTGGGCGTGGCCGTGCGCGTGCAGCGGAGCGGTGGAAAAATCACGCTGGCCCGCATCGGCGTCACGGGCCTGTCCAACATCGGCTACCGCGCCTGGGCCGCGGAGAAGGCTCTCGAAGGCAGCGCGGGTTCCGCCGATGACATCACGAAAGCGGCGGCGCTGGTGGCGCAGGGTATCGACGCCAACTCTGATTTGCACGCCTCAGCCGATTACCGCAGGCACCTGGCTTCCGTGTATGCGGCCCGTGCCATCACAGCGGCGGCAAGCAAGGCCTGACCAGGTGAAGATTTCAGGTTCCTACACTCTGCCGCTTCCGCGGGAGCGGGCGTACGCTGTCATGCAGGATCCGGCGATGCTCGCTCGCGCGATTCCCGGCTGCGAAGGTCTCGAACAGACCGGCCCCGACGAGTACCGAATGAAGATGAAGATGGCGCTGGCGAGCCTCTCCGGTGCCTTCGAGGGCAAGGTCAAGATCACCGATCAGTCCCCGCCCTCGAGTTTTCGTTTACTGGTGGAGGGCAGCTCCAAGATCGGCTTCGTCAAAGGCGAGGGCCTGCTGAAACTGACCCCGTCAGGCGAAGGCACCGAAGTCGCCTATGAGGGCGACGCGCAAATTGGCGGCACCATGGCGGCGATCGGGCAGCGTCTGATCGACGGCACTTCAAAGATGATGATTAAGAAATTTTTCGAGAAGCTGGCGGCCGAATCCGCGAGTTGACCTTAGCTGGCGGGAACGGAGTGGGAAGCGCCGCACTCGGCAGTACCACCATCTTCAGCCAGAACGCCTCGATCAAACGCCCCATTTCGATCAGGCCTTCGAGGTCATGCGGTTTCGGAATATAGCAGTTGGCGTGCAGGTCGTAGGCTGCGGCGATATCCTCTTGCCGCGTGGAAGTGGATACCACAAACACCGGAATGTGCCGCAGAGTTTTCTCTCCCTTGATCTCGGCTAGCACCTCGCGGCCATTCTTACGCGGCAGATTCAGGTCCAGGAGGACAAGCGCCGGCGCGGCCACTTCTTCATAAGGTCCCTGCCGGAGCAGGAAAGCCAGCGCCTGTTCGCCGTCCTTGGCGACGTTCAACCTCTTGAGAAAGCCCCCTTCCTTGAGCGCTTCCCGCATGAGGCGGACATCTCCCGGATTATCCTCGACCAGGAGTATCTCGACGGGCTTGCGGGGAACGGAAGAACGGGACGGCATCGCGCGGCAACAACTCTTAGTGGAGGCGCGCAAGCGATGTTCTCATCAAACCGAATTCGTTTGTGCCATCGCCATTCCGTGCTGAATCGGGATTGAGAAATAGAACGTGGTTCCGGATCCTACTTGGGATTTGAACCAGATCGTTCCTCCATGCCGGTCGACAATTTTCTGGACGATCGCAAGCCCTACGCCCGTGCCCGGATACTGGTCAGCGCCATGCAGGCGCTCGAAGATCTGGAAAACTCTCGCGCCGTGTTGCTGGTCTATGCCGATTCCGTTGTCGCGAATGGCGAACACCCAGGAAGAATCCTGTTCCGTAGCCGAGACGTGAATGGAGGGAGGTGTGTCGGCGTGGAATTTAATCGCATTCCCGATCAGGTTCTGGAACACTTGCACCAGCAGGTTCGAGTCGGCGACGATCTCCGGAAGCGGGTCCGTGGTGATGTGGGCCTCGCTTTCTTCAATCGCGACTTCCAAATTGGCAAGAGCCTGATCCAGCAACATGGTGGCTGCTACCGGCCGGAAGTTCGCAACCGCGGTTCCCGCCTGTGAAAAACTCAGGAGATCCCGAATCAGGCTCTTCATCCGCGTCGCCCCGTCCACCGCGAAAGCGATGAACTCCCGCGCCTCCGGGTCCAACTGGTCTCCATAACGCCGTTCCAGCAGTTGCAGATAGCTGGTGATCATCCGCAGCGGTTCCTGCAGATCGTGAGAGGCGATGTGGGCAAAATCCCTCAACTCGGCATTGGCCCGCCGCAGTTCCGCATTGACACCAGCCAGGTCGTCGGACGGGTGCTCCGGTTGCACGCTAACCGGCGCCGTCTCGTCGGCCGCCTTACGCGTCGCGCGGCGCCCGGAATACCACCACGCCAACGGAGTGGAGAGGCACGCCAGCACGCCTAAGCCCAGACTAAAATCCATGTGAAGGGTTAGTGCCTGGGGGCGGTCCTACTTCTCAGTCGCTCAGAGCGGGATATTTCCGTGCTTCTTCCTCGGCATGGTATCCACTTTGGTCGCCAGCATGCGCAGCGCGCGGATCACGCGCGGACGCGTCTGGCGAGGCTCGATCACATCGTCGACGAAACCGTTCTCCGCCGCCACAAAAGGACTGGCGAAGCGCTCCCGGAATTCCTCGATCTTCTCCTGGCGGACGGCCTCCGGCTTATCCGCGGCAGCCAACTCCCGGCGGTAGACAATGCTCACCGCGCCCTCCGCGCCCATCACTGCAATCTCGGCCGTGGGCCAGGCCAGATTCACGTCCGTCCGCAGGTGCTTGGACCCCATGACGCAATAGGCGCCTCCGTAGGCCTTACGCGTAATCACGGTGATTTTGGGCACCGTCGCCTCCGCGTACGCATACAGGAGCTTGGCCCCATGCCGGATGATTCCCCCGAATTCCTGCGCCGTCCCAGGCAGGAAGCCCGGCACGTCTTCGAAAGTCAGAATCGGAATATTGAACGCGTCGCAGAAGCGCACGAACCGCGCTCCCTTCGTCGAAGAGTCGATATCCAGGCAACCGGCCAGGAACGCCGGCTGATTGGCCACCACGCCGACGCTGCGTCCCTCCATGCGGATGAAGCCGACGACGATGTTGCGCGCCCAGTGCTCATGCACTTCCAAAAACTCGCCGTGATCGGCCACGCGCCGGATCACGTCCTTGATGTCGTAAGGCTGATGGGACTCCGCCGGAACCAGCGTGTCGAGAGCCACGTCTTCGCGATCGGCCGGATCGTCCGTATTCCCCGCGGGCGCTGCGTCGCGATTGTTCTGCGGCAGGTAGCTCATGAGCTCGCGAATCGTCCGCAGGCATTCCGCGTCGTCATGCGATTGGAAGTGCGCCACGCCGCTGGTGGCGTTGTGCGTGGCCGCGCCGCCCAGCGCCTCTTTCGTCACATCCTCATGCGTGACCGTCTTGATCACCTCCGGCCCCGTTACGAACATGTAGCTGGTCTTGTCGACCATGAACACAAAATCCGTCAGAGCAGGGGAGTACACCGCGCCGCCGGCGCACGGCCCCATAATC
Organism: Bryobacterales bacterium; assembly: GCA_009697505.1. GTDB lineage: Bacteria > Acidobacteriota > Terriglobia > Bryobacterales > Bryobacteraceae > Palsa-187. The sequence continues at coordinate 27,621 of SHUD01000003.1, read as the reverse complement.
GCCGAGATCTGCGGAATCACGCCGCTCGCCAGCGTGTTGCGCAGAAAAATATCGGCATAGCCGCCCAGCGAAAGCACGCCTTCCTGAATGCGCGCGCCTCCGGAGTCATTGAGTCCGATGACCGGCGCGCCCGTCTTCATCGCCAGATCCATGATCTTGACGATCTTCTTCGCATTCGCTTCCGACAGCGACCCGCCAAAGACCGTGAAATCCTGCGCGAACACGTACGCCGGACGGCCGTGGATCAACCCGTAGCCGGTGATGAAGCCATCGCCGTCGATCACCTGCTCATCCATGCCGAAATCGCGGCAGTGGTGGCGGACCAGCTTGTCCATCTCCTCAAACGTGCCTTCATCGAGCAGGAGATCGATGCGCTCGCGAGCGTAAAGCTTGCCTTCGGCGTGCTGGCGCGCCTGTCGCTCCGCGCCGCCCCCCGCTTCCGCCGCCGCATGACGGCGCCGCAGTTCTTCCATCCGGTCTGACATTAGAGACTAGGGTAACGCGAACCGATAGGCGCAATCACATTTGCGATAATTGTCACCAGGATTGGAGGCCCCTATGACCACCCGCAAATCCATCGTTGCTGCCCTTGTCGTGACGTTGGTTCTGGCTGGAGTTGTCGCCAGTAGCGCCGCCGGTGGCAACGCCCCCGTGCCTCTGTCGATCGCCAAGCAAGGCTACTTCTACGCCGGAGGACGCACCGCCGGCGGGGCCACCGTGGATCAGATGTTTGTCGAATATCAGATCCCGGCCAAAGTTACCGCGCCCTACCCCATCGTGATGATTCACGGCAATGCCCAGAACGGCAGCAATTTTCTGGGAACGCCGGACGACCGCCCCGGTTGGGCCGAATACTTCCTGCGCCGCGGCTTCCCCGTCTACATCGTCGACCAAGTCGCGCGCGGCCGCTCCCGCTACAACGCTGCCGCCGACGGAATGCTGGCCGAACCGAACATCGTCACCACCGAGCGCCAGTTTACGGCGATCGAGAAATACAACATCTGGCCGCAGGCCAAGCTGCACACGCAATGGCCCGGCACGGGTATGCGCGGCGACGCTATTTTCGAGCAGTTCTTCGCCTCGCAAAATCCTTCCATCGCCGGCAACCTGATCATGGATTCCGCCAACCGCGGCGCGGGAGCCGCCCTGCTGCGCAAGATCGGACCAGCCATCGTCATGACGCACTCGCGCTCCGGGCCTTTCGGCTGGATGATCGCCGACGACGTGCCGGAGCTGGTCAAGGGCATCGTTGCCGTCGAGCCCGCCGGGCCGCCCTTCTATAACACCGTGCCGACCGCCACCGCCGACCCGACCGCTCTACGGACCTACGGCGTGGCCTACGATCACCTGACCTACGATCCGCCTGTGAAAAACGTTTCCGACTTGGCACCCAAGCGCGAAGACAAGCCACAGGCCGCTGACCTCCAAGCCTGCTGGGTAGCCACCGTGCCTCATAAGATGCCGAAACTCGCCGGAATCCCCATCGTGATCGTCACCGGCGAGGCGTCCTATCACGCCCCCTACGACCACTGCACTTCGCAATATCTGACCCAGATGGGCGTGGCGAATGAACATATTGCGCTGGGCGCGAAAGGCATTCACGGCAACGGCCACATGATGATGCTTGAGAAGAACAACCTGGAAATCGCCAAGCTCATGGCCGACTGGATCGGCAAGCACGTGAAGAAGTAAATTCGAAACGCTACTCTGAAGTTAGGCGTCTTATAAATACGTGGTCCGTTTCTTTCTTGCCTTCGCCGCACTCCTGGCGCTTCTGCCCGTCTCCGCGCAGCAGGAGCCGGAGAGCCCTGCCATTCAAGCAAACGTCCCCTTGGTACTGGCGCCGGTTACCGTCACCGACCGCAAGGGCGCCTTCATCGACGGCCTCACCGTTGACGACTTCCGGCTCACCGACGACGGCAAGCCGCAGAAGATCCGTATGGATACCTCCGACCTGGTGGTGGCTCCCGTATCGCTGGTCGTGCTGATTCAAGCCAGCGCGATCTCCGCGCCGGCATTGGCGCGCATCGAGCGCGTCGGGGGGCTCATCAAGCCCCTGGTGATCGGCGCGCGCGGCCAGGCCGCCGTCATGGAATTCGACGACGAACTGCGCCTGCGCACGGACTTCACCACCGACTCGGGAGCCATCGGCGCGGCTTTTCTGGGCATCCGCAGCCGCAGCATCCGCACCGCGCGCTTGCTCGATGCGGTTCTGGAAGGCGTCAAGTTGTTGGACACGCGCTCGCCCAACAACCGCCGCGTAATGCTGATCCTGAGCGAATCGCGCGACCGCGGCAGCACGGCGAACTTGAAGACCGCCATGGAAATGGCCCAGCGCGCGGGCGTGGTGATCTACACCGCAACGTACTCCGTAAGCGCTTCGGCCTTCGCCTCGCGCCCGGCCAACAGCCCGTCCATGCCGCAGCCGCGTGATCCGGGCGACAAGCAAGTCGACGCCCCTCGCAGCGGTGCGCGCGGCGCAGCCGAGAACAGCGCGGCCAGTAACGTGGACCTGCTGGGCGGCGCTACGGAACTCGGCCGCCTGGGCAAAGCCAACGTCACGACGGCGCTGGCGCGGGCGACCGGAGGGCGGCAGCTCTCCTTCGTCACGCTGCCTATGCTGGAGGCCGTGATTTCACGCGCGGGCGAAGAGATTCACAGCCAGTATCTGCTCAGCTTTGTGCCCGCGGCCAGCACGAAGGACGGCCCCCACGAGATCCGCGTCGCGATCCCCTCCCGCCCCGGCGCCGTCATCCGCGTGCGACCCCAGTATTGGCCGCAGAAGTAGTAGCTGGTGAACCGGCAAACCGGTCTTTAATTGGCGACGGCCCGCCACAGCGTACCGAGCTGACCGACCTCACGCTAGACCTCGCGCAAAGGTCTTCCGGTTTCTATCGTAGTCCGCCCACCGGCCATCGTCACCAGGGAGCGATAGCAACTCTTGCCATAATTTGCCATGCATGATATCGTGAAGCCAGAAACCAAAGGTGCCTCATGCAGACGATGAATATCTCCCTGCCGGATCAGCTCAAAGAGTTCGTTGACAATCAAGTTGGTTCCGGCGGCTACAGCAGCGTCAGCGAATATGTTCGGGATCTGATCCGCGGCGACGAGAAGCGCAAAGCCCAACACAAGCTCGAAGCGATGCTCATGGAAGGCGTTCGGAGCGGCGCCGCTACCCCGATGACGCGCCGGGACTGGGCCGATATCCGCAAAGCAGCCTTGAAGCAATTTGAGGCGCGCAAAGCCCGCAAGAAGGCCTGATGGCCCGCGTCCGGAAACGCGAGACCGCCAAGCGAGATCTCATTGCGCAGTGGCTTTGGTACGCGGAGAATGCCGGCATCGAGGTTGCGGACAAATTTCTCCAGGCCGCGGACGCTACTCTCAGCCTGCTGGCCACGCAGCCGGAAAGCGGAGCCCCGGTCTTCGTTCATGAATTAGAGTTACAGGGGATGCGGCGGATGCCTGTTTCCGGTGGATTTGAGAAGATTCTTCTCTTCTATTTCCCATTGAACGACGGTGTTGAACTTGTCCGCGTCATCCATGGCGGCCGTGACCTGGAATGGCTCTTGAGTGACGGCTTCTTCGATGAACAGTAAGGCCCGCGGTACTCGCCACGGAAATCGCAGTGCGCAGCGCCGAACCGCGACAGTGATGGAGCGGCAGGCTTCGCCCAGTTTCGTCTAAAGTACGAATAGAGCGATGAGAACGATCCTCTGCTTCTTTGCCGGGCTTGCGGCCGTTGGGCTGGCGCTTAGCATGGTTTCCCACATTGCCGCTATTTTCGGGAAACAAGGTCCTCTGGGGGACCATACATCGGATCTACACGTAGGAGTTTTTGTTGTGTGGCTCCCTACTGTGTTGGTGGCGAATCGACTTGCCAGGAACTATCCCCAGAAAGATCTCTGGAAAGCCGTTTTGCGTGGATGTCCAGAATGGATGAGGTACATGACCTACGGCCTCTTTGGGTACGCTTTCTTGAATTTCGCGTACTTTTTGTTCGTGGTTCCCAAAGACGCAGGGAGCGGGTCAATGCCCCCACCAGTTGTCCGGTGGTTCTCCGGGCATTGGATGATTTTCTATTCCGCAGCTTTGGCTGTTTTGTATTCTGGGCACCAATTATGGGATCAAGACTGGGAGCGACTCTGCCCTAACGGACACGCTCTTCAGCCTCTCGCAAAGTTCTGCGATCAATGCGGCATTCCCACCCCTGAACGCCGCTAACGCTGTTCCGCTCCTACTCGAACAAATACAGCGCCATCCCCGGAAGCGGAGCTTCCGCCACGCCGCCGTCGCCCGCGCCCACCGGTTGCTCCAGCAGCGGCCGCACGAAGATGCCGCCCTCGCTCAGGTAGACTTCGAGCTCCGATGGCCGCGGCAGCGAGCCCTGGATGAGAGCTTCGCTGAGCGGGTCCTCGATGTACTTCTGTAAGGCCCTGCGCAGCGGGCGCGCGCCATAGCTGCGGTCCGTCAGCGTCTTGTCGATGATGTACTTGGCCGCGTCATCGTGCAGGTGGAGCTTGATCTGCTTGGAGACCAGGTTCAGGTTGATCTGATCGGCCAGCAGATGCATGATCTTCAGCAGGTCGTCGTCGTTGAGCGACGTGAACAGGATGGTTTCATCCAGGCGGTTCAGGAATTCAGGGTTGAACGCCTTCTTCACTTCGCTCATCACCTGATCTTCCACCTTGGCCGGCACGCCGGCGCTGGGGGCGGAAAAGCCCATGGGGCTGCGCTTGTCCAGGAAACGCGCGCCCAGGTTCGAAGTCATGATGATGATGGTGTTCTTGAAGTCCACCGTGTTGCCGAGCCCGTCGGTCAACTGGCCGTCTTCAAACACCTGCAACAGAATGTTGTAAACATCCGGGTGCGCTTTCTCGATTTCGTCGAGCAAAATGATCGAATACGGCGCGCGTTTGACGCGCTCGGTCAACTGCCCGCCCTCTTCGTAACCCACGTAACCCGGAGGCGAGCCGATCAGCTTCGAAACCGAGTGCTTTTCCATGAACTCGGACATATCGAAACGTACCAGTGATTTCTCGCTGCCGAACAGAAATTCGGCCAGCGCCCGCGCCACTTCCGTTTTGCCGACGCCCGTGGGGCCCAGGAACAGAAACGATCCCGCCGGCCGCTTGGGTGATTTCAGGCCCGCGCGCGAACGGCGGATGGCCCGCGCCAGCGCCGAAATGGCCTTCTCCTGGCTGATGATGCGCTTATGCAGTTCTTCTTCGATGCGCAGGAGCTTGGATACTTCTTCTTCCCTGATCGCGGTCATGGGGACGCCGGTCCAGCGCGCCACCACGTCCTCGATATCGTCCTTGGTCACGACGCCGGTTGAGGTGTCATCCAGGTTGTACTTTGCGCGCAGTACGCGCAGGTTCTCACGCTCCTTGCGCTCCTCGTCGGAGTAAAACCGCGCCTTCTCGAACTCGTGATTGGCGATGGCGTTTTCCATCCGGTGCACAATGAACTTGATGCGCTTCTGGATGTCCGCCACTTCGCCCGGCAGAGTGGTCTGCCGTAGCTTCACGCGCGCGCCGGCTTCGTCAATCAGATCGATGGCCTTGTCCGGCAGGAAGCGGTCCGGAATAAAACGTACCGAGGAGTGCACCGAGCTCTCGATGGCTTCGTCGGTATACGCCACCGCGTGGAATTTCTCGTAGCGCTCCTTAATACCGAACAGGATGCGCGTGGCGTCCGCTTCGTTCGGCGGCGGAACTTTCACGGCCTGGAAGCGGCGCTCCAGCGAACGGTCCTTTTCAATGGACTTGCGGTATTCGGCGGGCGTCGTCGCGCCAATGCACTGGATCTCGCCCCGCGATAGCGCCGGCTTCAGAATATTGGCCGCGTCCAGCGACCCTTCCGCCGACCCCGCGCCCACCAGCGTGTGCAACTCATCGATGAAGATGATGGCGTTCTGATTGTCCATCAGCTCTTTCATGATGGTCTTCAGGCGCTCTTCAAATTGCCCGCGATACTTGGTGCCCGCGACGATGAGCGAAAGATCCAGCGCCAGAATGCGTTTGTCGGCGAGGAACGACGGCACGTCGCCATCGGCAATCTTCTGCGCCAGCCCTTCCACAATCGCTGTCTTTCCCACGCCCGGCTCACCGATCAGCACGGGATTATTCTTGGTGCGGCGGCACAGGATCTGCACCACACGGTCGAGTTCGTTGTCGCGGCCGATCAGCGGATCCAGCACGCCGTCCATGGCGGCTTGGGTAAGATCGCGGCTGAATTCGCTCAGCAGCGAGCTTTCCTTGGGCCGGTTGGCGGAGATCTTCTCCGAACTCGACCTCGCGATCTCTTCCCGCACCTGCGTCAGGCGCAGGCCGCGTTCATGCAGTATGTCGGCGGCAAAGCATTTCTCTTCGCGCAGCAGGCCCAGCAGCAAGTGTTCGGTGCCGATGTGCTTATGGTTTAACCGCTCGGCTTCCTCGGCGCCGTAGGCCAGAACGCGCTTGCATTCGTGGCTCAACGGCAGGTCGACCGAGGTCGAAACCTTTTCCCGCAGCGTGGTGTGAACTTCGATCTGTTTCCGGATCGACTCCACCGACGCGCTGGAGCGCAGGAAGCGGCTGGCCAGCGCCTTGTCCTCGCGCAGCAGGCCCAGCAGCAGGTGTTCGGTTTCAATGCACGGACTGCCGAACTGGCTGGCTTCGTAACGGGCAAAGAAGATGACCCGCCGGGCCTTCTCGGTATAGCGTTCAAACATAGTGCGTACCCTCGCTAGCTGGAACCAGTTGACCCTGCGCGAGCGCGACGACGCGGTCGGCCCGGCGGGCGAATTGTAAATTATGAGTCACGTGAATGGAGGTAAGACGGCGCGAGCGGTGCAGATCATCGAGCAGATCCATGATCATCCCGCCTGTATGGAAATCGAGGTTGCCCGTGGGTTCGTCGGCCAGCAGGACCTTGGGATTGCCCACCAAAGCACGGGCCAGGACCACCCGCTGCTGTTCGCCCCCGGAAAGTTCGCCCGCGCGATGCGACGCCCGGGCTTGCAAGCCCACTTCCTCAAGTCTGGCCATTGCTTCCGGCTGCGCTTGCTCCCGGCTCTGGCCACGGATCAGAAGAGGCATCATTACGTTCTCAAGCGCTGTAAATTCAGCGAGAAGCGAGTAAATCTGCCAGACGAACCCCAACTGCCGGTTGCGGAACTCCGCAAGCTCATTCGCCGGTAGCTGGCAAATGTCATCCTGACCGAAGTATATCGCACCCTCGGTGGGCCTGTCCAGGCCGCCAAGTAAATGTAAAAGCGTGCTTTTGCCCGATCCGGACTCCCCCACCAGGGCCAGCTTTTCCCCCTCGGCTACCGCCAGGTCGAGACCCGAAAACACCACCAGCTCGCTCGCCCCGGAGCGATAGATTTTGGTCAGGCCAGCGGCGCGGATGGCGGCAATTTCTGACATACCCCTACCACCATCTTATCGGTACAAAGGGCAACCGGAGATAGGACTACTCAAATACTTCCGCCAAAGGCAGTTCGAGGACCGGGTTTTCGGTCTTGAGAACCGCCTCCCGGATCTCCCGCAGCCCCGTGTCCGCTGTCGCCGCATAGGCCCGGCGCGTCGACGGATCCAGCAGCCAGACGTAGCGGACCCCCATCGCGAGGTAATCGTCGATGCGCTGCTCGACTCGGCTCATGCGGTCCTCGGGCGAAAGAATTTCAACGCACAGGAACGGAGGCGTGCGGAAAATCTGTTCGGCGGGCTTGCCGAGGACCACGCAAACGTCGGGAATTCGGAACCTCGTCGGTGATACTTGAACTCGCTGCTCTACAACCACCGTAATTCCTAGCTGCTTCTGGCGTGACCCAAAATAAACGGCTATCGCCGTCTGCAAACTGCTGTGATCGAATTCGCCCAAGTTGCGCTCCTCGATGCGCCCGTCCACGTAGTCGCAATCCGGCCGGTAGCTCGTCGCCAGATACTCTTCTACGGAGATCAGCGTCGCTTGTTGGAGCGGGGCTGGCATGCTTTCAACGTATCACTTTCTACCGCACCACAATGTTAACCAATTTCTCCGGCACTACGATCACCTTCACCACCTGTTTGCCGTCCGTGAAGGGTTGCACCTTCGCATCCGCCAGCGCGATCTTTTCGAGCTCCGCTTGCGACGCCCCCAGCGGCGCCGAAATCCGTGCTCGCAGCTTGCCGTTGACCTGCACCGGGATCTCCAGGGCGTCTTCCTGAGCCAATGCGTCGTCGCATTTGGGCCAAGTCTGGCGGAACACCGGCCCGCTCCGGCCCAGCAGTTCCCACAATTCCTCCGCCAGATACGGCGTGAACGGACCCATCAGCAGCACCAGATCCGGCAGAATCTGCTCCAGCGCCGAGCGCGAAAGATCGGCTTCCTCGTCCTGTAGCGTGTTCAGCAGTTCCATCAGCGCCGCGATCGACGTATTGAAATGCCAGCGATTGTTGAAGTCCTCGGTGACTTTGCGGATCGTCTGGTGCAGCTTGCGCAGCGCCCGCCGGTCAGCGCCAGCACCCCCCGCGGCTTCGCGATCCATGTTGCGAGTCACGAAGCGGAAGATGCGCTCGACGAACTTGCGCGGGCCGCCGACGCTCGACTCAATCCACGGCATGTCTTTTTCCGGCGCATTGGCGAACAGCACGAACAGCCGGCACGTATCCGCGCCGTACTTGCCCACCATCTCTTCGGGATCGACCACGTTCCCCTTCGACTTCGACATCGCCGAGCCGTCAAAACCCAGCACCATGCCCTGCGTGAACAGGTTCGCCGCCGGCTCGTGGTTGGCGATCAACCCCAGGTCACGCATGACCTTGGTGAAGAAGCGCGAGTAGATCAGATGCAGAATCGCGTGCGTGACGCCGCCGATATATTGGTCGATTGGGAACCAACGATTCACGGCCGCCGATGCAAATGGCGCACTCGCGTTCCGCGGATCGCAATAGCGGTAGAAATACCAGGACGAATCGACGAACGTGTCCATGGTGTCGCTCTCGCGGCGGGCGTCAGCCCCACACTGCGGACACCGCACATTCATGAACGACTCGACCTCGGCCAGCGGCGACCGGCCCTTGCCCGTGAACTTCACGTCGTAAGGCAATGTCACCGGCAGGTCTTTTTCCAGCACCGGAACCACGCCGCACTTCGCGCAATGGATCATCGGAATCGGAGTGCCCCAATAGCGCTGCCGGGAAATGCCCCAATCCTTGATGCGATACGTGATGGCCGCCTTGCCGAAGCCCTGCGCCTCCGCGTGCGCGTTCATTTTGCGGCGCGCTTCTTCGGTAGACAACCCCGAGAACAGCCCTGTATTCTCCGTGACGCCGTACTCAGTGAACGCCGCTTTCGGGTTCTCATCCAGCACGCCATCCACGGGCCGGATCACGGGCCGGATCTCCAGGCCGAACGTTGTCGCGAAATCGAAGTCGCGCTCATCGTGCGCCGGAACCGCCATGATCGCGCCCGTGCCGTAGTCCATCAACACAAAATTGCCGATCCATACCGGCACCTTGTCGCCGCTGTACGGATTGACCGCGTAGTGGCCCGTAAACACGCCGTCTTTGATAACATCTCCCGGACCCGTTTGCTTCCGCGCGTCCACCATGTGCTTGGCCTTGGCGCGCCCGGCCTCATCCAGCAACTTCCGCGCGATGGGATGCTCCGGAGCCAGAATCACGCACGTCGCGCCGTAAATGGTGTCCACACGGGTCGTAAACACGCGGATTTGTTCCGAACCGTCTTCCAGTGCGAAATCAATCTCCGATCCTTCGCTACGCCCGATCCAGTTGCGCTGCATGGAGAGTACGCGCTCCGGCCAACCACCCTCCAGTTTGTCGAAGGTGTCGCGCAATAGCTCATCCGCGTACGCGGTGATTTTCCAGAACCACTGCTCCAGCGCGCGCTGCTCCACCGGCGTCGTCTCGTGCCGCCAGCAGCAGCCGTCGACCACTTGTTCGTTGGCCAGCACCGTGGCGCACTCCGGGCACCAGTTGACCATCGCGTTCTTGCGATACGCCAGGCCGCGCTCGTGCATCTTCAGGAAAAACCATTGGTTCCAGTGGTAATATTCCGGCTCGCAAGTGGAGATCTCCAAGCTCCAGTCGTAGGCGAAGCCCATGCGGTGCATCTGCCGCTTCATCTCCGCGATGTTCGACACGGTCCAGTCGCGCGGATGCATGTTGCGCTTGATCGCGGCATTCTCCGCGGGCAACCCGAAGGCGTCCCAACCCATCGGATGCTTGACGTTGTAACCTTGCATCCACATGTAGCGCGCCAGTGCGTCGCCGATCGAATAGTTGCGGACGTGGCCCATGTGCAGGCGGCCGCTGGGGTAGGGAAGCATCTCGACCACGTAGTATTTGGGAGCCTCGGAAGACGCATCGGCGCGGTACAGAGCGGGGTCGTTTTTCCAGCGCTCCTCCCATTTCAGCTCGATGCGGTCGTGGTCGTACAAGATTTCGGCCATAGATTCATAATAGAAGTAAGATGTTGGGCCGCGCCGCTCTCCTTTTCGTTTTGGCCGCCGCCGCGCTCGTCGCCGCCGACCGGCTGTATCTCAAAGACGGCACCTATCAGCTCACCAACCAATACGAAGTTAAGACCGACCGCGTGCGCTACTACAGCACGGAGCGCAGCGAGTGGGAAGAAATTCCCCTCGAACTGGTGGACCTGGAGCGCACCAAGGCCGAATTCTCCGAGCGCAAGGCGCAAGTCGAAGCCGACAGCAAAGCCGAGGCCGAAGAGCGCGCCGCCGAACGCGCGGCCGCCAAACAGATCGCCGCGCTCCCCACGCAGCCTGGAGCGTACTACATTCGCGGCGATCAGATCGACCCCATCAAGCAGGCCGAATCCAAAATCGTCAATAACAAGCGCCGCAGCATTCTGAAGGCGCTGTCGCCCATTCCCGTCATCATGGGCAAGGCCACCGTGGAACTCGACGGCGAGCGCGCGGCTTTCTCCATAACCGATCCCAAACCCGAATTCTACTTGCGTGCCACGGACTACGAGGAGTTTGAAATCGTCAAGCTCATGCCCGGCAAGAATACCCGCATTGTGGAACGCCTCACCATCGCGAAGTTTCAGGACATGCGCGAGGTAAGCGAAGAAGTGCAGAAGATCGGGAACTTCAAGAAGCAGGAAGCCGACCTGCTCTTCCGCATCTGGCCGCAGAACCCACTGGAGCCGGGTGAATACGCGCTGCTTCAGTACACCCCGGGCAAGCTGAATGCGCAGATCTGGGATTTCAGCGTCGGGAAGAAGTAGCGTTGCCGGAAATCGGAGCGGTCGAGCGCCGGCAGCTCTACCTTCCTGCCGTCGCGCTCTCCCAGGCCGGCGTGACGCCGGTTCCGCGCCAACTGTTCCGGTTGCGCCACGTGATGTTCACGTCGGAAAGCGAAGCTTCCGTCATCCACGCGCTAAACTCATCACGGTGGATATAGAACGCCGTGGGCGCGACCAGATGATCGAACACCGTGGAATAATTTTCCCGAAACGAAAATCCCGAGATCGAATACAAATAGTCGTTGTAAAATAGCAGCCGTTTCAGGCCAGGCAACCGTTCGTTAACCGGCTTGTAGATCAGTCTGAGCGCCAGTTGCATGGGGACGGCAATGGCGAAGGAGATGGCCTTGGTGACCGCCGGGGGCAGGCGCGAAGTCACCACTTCCCGCACCGGACTCACCAGATGCGTAATCCACCAGTTGCCCTCGGCCCCATAAACCCACGCCGACATTCTGCCGCCGGACTTTAAGCGGCGAATGAGCGAGAGGAAGCCGCCTCTGGGATCGGGGAGATGATGCAGTACGCCTATGCTATACGCGTAATCGAATACCGGGCGCAGCGGGACGTGGTAAATATCGGCCTGGACCACATGCGCGTTGGGAAGGTGGCGGGTATTCGCGAATGCCGCCTCCACCGCGTCGGAAATGTCGATCCCCACCACGTCGGCCGCGCCGAATGCGGCGGAGAGCATCGTGTGCCTGCCCTTGCCGCAACCGCCGTCCATGATCAGCTTGTCGCGGAAGTAGTCTTTCTGGATCGGATGCACCCAGTCCAGAAATTCTTTTTCGTAGGTGTCGTCGATGTGGTTGAAATGGGTCCACTCGTAACCGAAGGCTTCCGCGGTGGCCTGTTGTTCGGCGGAAAACGTATCCGGCAGCAGCCGGGGCACGCCGCGGACGATGAGGTACGGCTTGCCGCAAGACTGGCAGGTGAGCCGGCCTTCCATGATTTCCTTGCCGTCCATCGCTGTCGCCTGTAAATTCAGGGATCCGGCGCAGAGCGGGCAGATAATCAAGTCCAGTAAACGCTGCTTCATATCAGTGTGTGCGCTGAGGCCCCGCCGCGCGCGTTTGCGGCAACCCTAAGGGAAACAGAGGCCTTCAGTATACTAAAGCCGTCGCAGGGGCGCCCCGGCGAGCTCGGGCCAGCTTACCGCTCCGCTACGCGATGGAAAAACGCTGCGCGACTCCGCCGCGCAGCGTTCCCAGCGGTATTTTTCGGCGCGCGAGCTTGGCGCGCTCGCTCTCCGATTCGAGCAACCTTGTGATCGCGGCGGCAATCTGTGCGGGATTGTGCGGGTCCACCATCAGCCCGGCATCCCGGCCGATTTCCGGCAGCGACGACGAATCGGACGTCACCACTGCGATGCCCGCGGCCATGGCTCGCGCGACCGGAAGCGCGAAGCCTTCGTAGAGCGGCACGTGCACCAGAAGCGTCGCCCCAGCCATCAATGACGGTTGCGGAGCGCCCTCCACCACCAGTTCAAACACATTGCGAAGCTCCGGCTTCAGCGCCTGCCAGGCATCCTGGACCGTTTGGAAGTTTTGCCGGGGTTGATCTCCGCCGGTGGCCAGCACGTAAGACCTCCCACTTGGCGTGGGCTTCGCATCGAAAAACTCCGCGTCCACGCCCGGATAAACCGTGGTGATGTTTTCCGGCTCGATACCCAAGACGCGGATCGCATCCTGCCGGACCGATTCTGATACAGCGATCAATCCATGGGCATGTACCAGAATCCGGTCGACGAATTCCTGCGCCGCCTTCGCCTCCGCTGGGGCATTCAGTTTGGGCATCAACCAGGACGAGAGATCGTCGACGGTGGCCGTGAGCTTGGCTTTCTTGGGTGCGCAGGGCGTATGCGGGGAAGCATGCAGGACGTCCGCGCCGTCAAGCGCCGAATCGAGCCACGCCGCGCCGAGGACACGCGCCATGGTCCCCGACTGAAATTCGCGGATTTCTTCGTCCCGCGTCTGGCGGCGCAGCGCGGCAATCCACGCGGCTACGGCCGCGCCATTCTCCTCGATCGCAACACGCATGGTTATTGATTCGCGAACACGAACTTGCCGCCGCTTTCCGCCACGGTATGCAGGCGGTCGCGGCCCACTAATTTCTGGAAACGCTCCACCTGGGTCTTATCGGCACAAACGTAGTAGCGCTCCAGGGACAGCCATCGCTCGCGGAACTGGTTGTCGTCGAGGAACACGTCTTGCGGAGCGTCGGGCGCATTCGATCCGTATTCCAGATTGTTCACGCGGCCGTTCAGCAGCAGAATTCGCTCTCCATGATACGCGGTGGTGTAAAAGACAATCGACGAAAACGCGTAGTACTGGTCGTCGAGAATCAGTTTGCCGTGCGGCGCGCGGTTCAGCGCCTCGGCCAGCGGACGCGAAGCCAGATACGGATCGAAGGTAATCAGCGCCAGCCGCGCGGCATGGAAGAACAGGATCATCATGATCACCGCTCCCGGCAGGTTGCCCTGCCACGACGCAATCGCGCCGATCAGGAACGCCACTCCCGCCACCATCAGCGGCAGCCGCAAATACGCGAACGACGCGATGGTCAGATCGCCCATATGCCCCAGCGACAGCGTGTAGTTTTCCGGATTCTGCGTCAGCGCGCGCGAGATATCGCCCGGCGCCGGCAGATTCCACACGCTTACCAGCAGGAACACGATGGCCGCTGTCGCGAGCGTCGCCACCACCGCCAGCACGATCTGTCCGTTGCGCCGCCACGCCGCCGTGGAACTCTCCGCGATCGCCGATCCCAGCAACAGCGCCAGAGCCGGGTAGCAGGGCATCGAATAGTATTCCTGCGTTGACGAAAACGTGAAGAACACCAGCAGAAATCCCGCCCAGCACAAGCACAGCAGCCTCATGCGCGAGGCGCGGTCCGCGCCTTGAAACTGCAACTTCGCCACCGCCGGGAAATACACGCTCCACGGAAACAGCCACAGCAAGTGGAACAGCCAGAAATACAGGCGCGGAACCGTGTTGTAGTCGCGCGGATAACGCAGGTTCAGGAAGCGCAGGATGTGTTCGTTGAAAAAGTAGAACCAGAAAAAGCCGCGATAATTGCCGGGACCACTGGAGAACGTGAAATCGAAATATGGCGGATTGCGCAGCGTCGCGATCACGTGCCAGGGCGCGGCCACCGCTAACAAAATCACCAACCCACGCCATACACGTAGACGCGTCCACGTTTCGCGCCGCAGCAGTTCTCCGCAAAAGCCCAGGTACAGCACTGCCGCCGCCACCGGGAAAACCATCGCGATCAGTCCTTTGAGCAGCAGGCCCAGGCCCATGGCCGCCGCCATGAGCGCACTCCACAGCGCCGGACGCCGCTCTTCGGGATCGAGCGCGCGCAGAAACGCCCATAGGGCCAGCGCAATCGTAAGTGTGACCGTGACATCGGGAATCTGAATGCGCGTGAACAGCCACAGTCCAATCGAGGTCGCGATCGCCAGCCCCGCGTACAACCCGGCGCGCAGTGAAAACGCCCACGCCCCGATGCGGAACGTCAGCCAGCACAGCGCCACTGCCGACAGCGCCACCGGAATCCGCGCCGACCAATCGTGCACGCCGAAGATCGCATACGACACCGCGATCATCCAGTAAATCAGCGGCGATTTTTCCAGGTATTTGATCCCGTCCAGCCGCGCCGTCACCCAGTCGCCGGAGTCCAGCATATTGCGCGCAATCTGCGCCTCCACCGAATCCACGTCATCCATCAAAGACGGCGGACTGACGATGCAACCCAGGAAAATGGCGGCGGCCACCGCCACAACAATCAGCGCGTAGCGCCGGCGGAGGCGGGCGTCCTCTGGCTCCCCTGCCACGCGCGCGGAGGCTGAATGTCCCATCGCTTCATCCATAGGAACAGAAGCAGAAGACCCCATAGGTGATAGCCGAAGTTAGCGCGCCGCTCGAAATGCGAGCGCAGGACCCGGTCGATTGCCTCCCATTGAAAAATCCCCGCTTGCCGCACCGTGCGCTCGTTGAGCGTTTCCGTGACCAGCGGCTTGAGCGTCGTGCGCAGCCAGTGATGCGCCGGAATGTCGAAGCCTTCTTTGCCCCGCGTCAGTACCGCGCGCGGAAGTTTGTCCTGCATCAACTCCCGCAGAATAAACTTGAGCGAGTTGCCGCGGATCTTGAAATTCTCGGGCAGCGTGGCCGCGAACTCGACGATGCGGTGGTCCAGAAACGGAGGCCGTACCTCCAGCGAGTGGGCCATGCTCATGCGGTCGCATTTATTCAGGATATCGTCCGGCAGGTAGCAGAGTTGGTCGAGCCAGAGAAAACGATTGAGATAGCCGTCGGTTTCCCCTGGTAGCGGAAGCGGGCTGCCCGGCCCCATGCCGCGCATCACCAGCCCGCGCCGCTCGGACTCGCCAAAGGTCCCGTTCCAATAACAGTGCGCGTCGATCGGATCCAGCAGCGATCCCTCCAGCATGCGCCGGACCTTATAGTCAAGACCGATCTTTTCATCCGACACCGGCAGCAGCCGCGACAGCCCCGCCGCGGCGCCGCGCACGAAGCGCGGAAATGTGCGTAGCGTGCGCGCGTAGCGATCCGCCAAATACGTCTTGTAGCCGCCGAACAGCTCGTCCGCGCCGTCACCCGACAGCGCCACGGTCACATCCTGCCGGCACATCTTGGACAGAAACCACACCGGCAGCGCCCCGGCGTCCGCGCTCGGTTCATCGGAGTACGTCGCGAACTGCTCGATGGTGCCGCGCAGATCCGCTTCCGGGTTCAAATCGAACTCGTGGTGATCGGTCTGGTAGCGCTCAGCGACTTCGCGGAAATACGGCGTCTCATCAAAGCTTCGCCCGCGGAAGGAAACCGAAAATGTCTTGAGCCGTGCCGGCGACGCTTCCGCCGCGTAGTGCAAAATTGTCGACGAATCCAGCCCGCCGCTCGACCACACTCCCAACGGCGCGTCCGAGATCAAGTGCTCTTCCACCGCCGAGCGCAGCAACCGGTCCAACTCCCCCTTGGCCGATTCCAGATCCAATCGCGCATCGGGTTTGAACTCCAGCTTCCAATATGGATGCGTCGAGACCTTGCCGCCGGCCCACTCGAGCCAATGCCCCGGCGCGAGCTTCTCGATTCCCTCGACCAGCGTCTGCGTGCCCGGCACATAGTTGAACGATAGATACCGCTCCAGTGCCGCCGGATTCAGATTCCGATCCAGCTCGGGATGCAGCAGAATCGCCTTCATCTCCGAGCCGAAATAAAGCTCGCCGTCGTGCCTGCGGAAATACAGAGGCTTGATGCCCACGCGGTCGCGCAGCAGAATCAGCCGCCGCTGCGATTCCGTCCACAGCGCCGCTCCGAACATCCCGCGCAGTTTGGGAAACGACTCCACGCCCCACTCCAGAAACGCCCGCAGCACCACTTCCGTATCGCAACGCGAATGAAAGCGGTGCCCCAGTGCCTCCAGCTCCTTGCGCAGCGCCGCGTGATTGTAGACTTCGCCGTTGAAGACCAGAACCGTGTCGCCGTCCTCGCTGGCCATGGGCTGATCGCCGTGCTCCAGGTCGATGATCTTGAGCCGCACCGCGCCCAGGGCGACCTGCGCGGACTCCCACACGTCTTGTTTATCCGGCCCGCGATGGGTCAGCGCGCGCGTGATCTGCCAGATGCGCTCGGGCTGGCGGCGCCCGTCAGTATGCGTGAATCCGGCGATGCCACACACGGTTGACTCTTGCGGCGGACTCAGCCTTCGAGCTGTTCCGGGAAGATCACGTACCCCTTGGGTGGCGGGAACATTTCTTCGAGCAACTGGAGGCGCTTGCGCAAATACCGGCTGGGCAACTGGCGCGGGCCCGTGTCGACGTCAATGTCGCAGCAGATACCATGCAGATACAGAGTCAGAGTGTCCGCGAAGGAGTGCCGCGCGTACTCGCGAAAGCTCTTGCTGCCGCGCGCCTTCGGCGACCGCCGCAGGGATTGCTTCAAACGCCAGCTGGCTTCGTCCACTTCGCCGTGCACATCGGCCGCCGACTCCTCGCGCAGCAGGCGGGAATAGCCGGTTTCGACGATTTCACTCCATTGCTCGGCGAGCAGCGTGGCCAAAAGATGATAGAAGCGGTAGTGGTACTCGGCGACTTCCTGATCCTTCAGCGCGAACGCCAGTACGGTTTCGTCGCCCAACTTGAGTTGGGTCGAAGTGGAGAGGAGCCCTTCCGGCGGCCGTTCGATCGAAACCAGGTCCGCCGCCGGCGGCTCCGCCTTCTTCTTCTCCGCGCTCGGCTTTTCCAAATACGGAACCAGCAGGATGGAGATCTTGGGCAACGCCGCGGCAATGGCCGGCGGCAGCGCCGCCACGGGCTCGTCGAGGTATTCCTTCAAATCCTCTTCCGACAACGGGACCGAGGCGCAGTAATAGGAAAACGTATTGCTGAGGGGAATCATTTCGCCGCGAAACTGTTCGGCGAACTGGGTAACGCTCAGCTTGGAGAGGTCGGGTTGAACGAGCATGAAGTGGCATCTTTATTGTAGCGCCGGGGTCAACCTCCTCATCTGTGTCCTCATCCGCGTCCATCCGCGAGCGAATAAAGGTTTGGCTCACAGATGGACACGGATAAACCTTCTATTGCGCGGCGATGTGTGCGGCATCCTTTTCGTTTTCGCAAATGCTCTCCATCAGATCCGTATTCAGCTGAAGATTGAAGGGGAGAGTAGCGGTCCAGGGTTTGGTGTAGGCCTTGGGATCGTCTATTGTGACCTCGACGGTCAGACGGCCGAAACTGGGCCTGCGGAAGCGCTCGATGACGCGTAGGGCCTCGCTGTGGGGATGGCCAACCTTATCCAACCAGGTCAGATCGTTGAACCCGATGCTATTGACGACGAAGGCGTCGCCATCCCAGGTACCGATGGAATAGCCGTTCTAGGTAGGATTTCGCTCCTTACGGTGTGGCCGCCCATCCGTGAAGATTTGGCGGAAGTGGTTAAACTCTTCCCGAAGAATGAAGGTGATGCCAGGAAGCTGGACCATTCGAAACGGCAATGGGATCAGCACCTCATGGGGCACGCCGGGTGGTAAGCACCGCTCTGAGGGTTGACCCGCTCCCGAGCTTTCGCGCCGCTTCCGCCAGAGCGCCTCCGCCCAGGGTTGCCAGGGTATCGTAGCGCCATCGGCCATGTAGTTCTCCAGATCCTGGGAGGGTTTGTATTCGTATTCAGACGGTTTGGGCTTCGCCGCTACAATCTGCCAGATTTCGGACAAATCCACTTTCCCATCGGCAGTCTTCGGGGTGGGAGCCGACAGATCGGGCTTACCGTCCTTCGTTTGCGGAACTCCGGGTGTCGGGTAGTTGACCCACTGAGCGAGTCCCATCTGAAAACTCAGCCATGTCACTCCCAGCAACGATAGGAGTTTTTTCATAGTGGCCTCCTTGCGCCAGTCTTGACAATCCGGATTTCGCGCACGGCCAGTATACTCTCGAATCGTTTCACCCACGCTTCACTCAATCACAAGATCGAGGCCGGCCCCATCCGCGAACGCCCGAAAGTCCCGGTCTCGCGTGAGCAGTGGAATCCCGCGATCCAGGCAACTCTGGGCGATCAGCGCATCGCCAAGGCGGGCTTTGCGCCGCTTCGCCAACACCTGCGCGCGCAGCGCTCCGGCCCGCTCCCAATAGCCGGCGCCGATGTCGATCTGGGGCAGTTCCGATAGGACGTCCGCAACCGAAGAAGGAAGTTTCGGATCGCTCAAGATCTCGGTGAGCACCACCGGTACCATCAGCACCTGCCGCTCATCCAAACCTTTGTCGAGCAATCGTACATCTTCGCCGTCATCCCCCTTGAAGAAGGCGATCCAAGTGCTGGTGTCGGCCGCGATCATCGGTCGGTCTTGAGTTCAGCCAATGTACGCGAGAAACGTACTTTCCCGCGGAGCCGCCGCAACTGCGCGTAGGCTTGCGATGCCGCAACCAGTTGCAGACCGGTGCGGACCGTTTGCGTAATTCCTACGCCGCTCGCTTGCTGCGCTTTATCGAGAAGCGCGGCTGGTACCTCGATAGTGATTTTGCGCGCCGTTTCCATGACGTCTCTAAAATACCATATTCGATACCAGCATTGAGTATGGTATCGTGCGCCGGATGCCTACCGCGCCGTCTTCTTCCCCGCGTCAGGCCGCCCCACATCCGGTCTTGGATCGGACACAAATCCATCGCGGTTGGGCATCTTCACTTTTGGCAGGCTCTTGGCGTCCATCACCTGGCCCGCTTCGATAATTCCGTTGAGATTCAGGATGTACGCCGCCGCCGCGTACACCTCAGCGGGCTTCAGCGTTCCTGGCTTGTCGAAGGGCATGGCGCGATTGATGTAATCCCACAGCGTGGTTGCATACGGCCAGTAGCTCCCCACGGTCTTGACCGGCTTGGCCGTGGCGAGTGTCCCTTGTCCGCCCACCAACTGCGGCCCGATATCGCCCACGCCTTTTTCGCCATGGCAACGCACACAGTTGGCCGCAAACACTTCGCGCCCCGCCGCCACCGTGCCCGAGCCTTCCGGCAATCCAGTCCCATCCGGAGCAATGATGGCCCCAACGCCCCGGATCTCTTCGGGCGTCGCCGCGCGCCCCACTCCGTATTTCGGCGATTGCGCCAGAGCCGCCGCAGCCAACGCCAGCGCAATACTAAACCTCCACATTCGTCACCGTCCCGTCCGCGCGCACGCGCCACTTCTTGCTGCCGTTGAAGTGAAAATTCGAGTTCACCCCGCGCACCGCGATCAACTCTTCGCGTGTCGGCTGCACGTACCCGCTCTCATCCACCGCGCGTGAGGCAATCACCGCCTCGCGGCCATCGAAGCGCCACGGCAGCCGGAAGCGCGTAAACGCGATGGGCAGCCGCGGCTCCTGCAAATCCGCTTTCACCCAGATCTTCCCGCCATCAGTGGTGATCTCCACGCGTTCGATCCGCCCGCGCCCGGACCACGCCAATCCCGTCAGCTCATACAGCCCCTGCCCCGGCAGCTTCTGCCCGCCCGAGGGGAACGTGATCACCGACTTCGCTTCCATCTGATAAGTGAAGATGCGCGCCTTGCCGTCCGGCATCAGGTCCGTGTACTTCGAGGTTTCGTCGCGCGCCATGTACGCCTGATCCGCCACCTTCAGGCTGTGCAGCCACTTCACGTTGGTGTTGCCTTCCCAGCCCGGGATGATCAGGCGCAGCGGATATCCCTGCGCCGGCCGCAGCGCTTCGCCGTTCTGCCCGTAGGCCACCAGGATGTTCTCCATCGCCTTCGCCATGGGGATGCTGCGCTCCATGCGGCACGCGTCGGCTCCTTCGGCGATCACCCACGTCGCGCCCGGTCTCGCGCCAGCTTCGGCCAACAGCAGCGCGAGCGGCACTCCCGTCCACTCGCTGCAACTCACCAGCCCGAAACTGCGCTGGACATCGGGAGCCGTCTGCGCGGCCCACTCCGCTCCGCTGTTGCCTCCGCATTCGAGCACCAGCGTCCGCGTCACCGAGGGCAGGCGCTTAATCTCGGCCACGCTCAGTGACAGCGGCCGCTCCACCATGCCGTGAATCACCAGCCGGTGCGCCGCCGGATCGATGTTCGGAATGCCCGCGTGATGCCGCTCATAGTGCAGCGACGAAGGCGTCAGCGTGCCCACGGAATCCGCGAGCGGCGTGAAGCTCGAGCCCGTCTCCGGCGTCTTGGTGTCGCGCCTCCAGCGCACGGCTTTTTCATAGGTCGACCGCTCCCCATACGGGCCGAGCGGCGTGCCGAGCTGCCCCTCGGCTAGCGCCGCGTCTTTCGTCGCCAGCATCCCTCCGCTCAAGACCGCGCCCATCCGCAATATCCTGCGCCGGCTTGCTTGTTCCTTCATGGCTGCACCTCGCTTGGAATTGTACTCCGTTGGAAGGCCAGCCGCCGCCCTGCATCGCTCCTCGTTCTGGTTGTACGAGTATCGTAATATAATCATCGTATGATCCGATCCTGCCGGAGCAGGGATGTTGAGCAGCTACTGGATCGGAAATTCAGCCGGAAGTTTCAGGCCATCGAAAAGCCGGCGCGCATTCGGCTGGAACTTCTGGACGCGGCGACGTCACCACGGGACTTGAACCTTCCCGGGCTCCGGCTGGAGGCGCTTAAGGGCGGCCGTCACGGCCAACACAGTATCCGCATCAACGGCCAGTTCCGGGTTTGCTTCGAATGGCGCAATGGCGACGCCCACAACGTGGAGATCGTGGATGATCACTAAGGAGACTCGGAATGCCAACCAGAGACCTAAAGCGTTTACCGCCGATTCACCCCGGCGATGTCTTGCGGGATGTGTTGAAGGAGGCCGGGTTGACCGCCAACGCCCTCGCGCTGGCTTTGCGCGTCCCCGCGAATCGAATCGGCGGAATCGTCAAAGGCGAACGCGGAATCACCGCGGACACCGCGCTGCGCCTAGCCCGCTACTTCGGCACTTCGGGGCGGATGTGGATGAACCTCCAATCCAAGTACGACCTCGCCACGGCCGCAGACGCGCTGAGCCGCAAGATCGACAGGGAAGTCCTTCCCCATCACGCGGCCTAACCTGCATTTCTCACACGAGATTGTGGAGCGGGCTTGAGCCTGCGACGGGGACTTGAGTTCCCGGTTCGAAGTGTGGTTATACCGCTGCGGAGGCTGAAGCCTCCGTTGCAGGCTAAAGCCCGCTCCACGCTGGGCCCCGGTATGGCTCTTTCTGATCTACCTTGGGACGTTGTGAGAAATGCAGGCTAATTTTCGCGTATCGTTTTCATCGGCCTCCATCCGTGTCATCTGATGAGCCAAAAGACGCTGCGTGAGCGGCGAACCTCGCAGCCAAGCCGCCGCAACTGCGTTTACCGGAGTAGCGTTACCGGAATAGCTTCGCGATGGGCGTGGAGGAAGACCACTGCAGGCGCATGGTGTGGTTGCTCTCTTCGATCCGGTTATTGCGCTGGATGATGAACTGGTTCAAGTAGCCCAACTCCAGGGTATTGTTCCGCGTGACCCTGTACCCCACTCCCGCGAACACCCGGTTCTGGTCGAAGCTGTTGGTCCCATGATTGGGGCCGTAGGGAAGCAGGATTTCGTCGCCAAAAAACAGGTACCACTGATGCCCCGCCGCCGTCATCTTGGTGACGGGAAACACGCCTCTGAGCTGATACCGGAAACGGTTCTGATAGCGCCAATAGAAGTCATTCCCGGTGGTGTAATTCTGTATCCAGCGCTGCTCGGCGCGGTAGCGATGTTCCAGGGCCAATTTGCTGACTTCTTGCCGTACCGAGATCTGCTGATACGTGCGGTGCTCATTAAAAGCGCGCGCGACCGGAAAATCGCCATACCGGTCCGTGTAGGTGAATACGTAGCCGGTAACCACTTGAACTCGCGGCGAAAAACGATAGGTCAATGCGTCGCGCGTCTGGAACTGCTGCCAGATACTCGCGAAATCCGAGCGGCGAATCTGCACCTCGCTGTAAACGCCCCACGGGCCATGAATGGAATGATCGCCCGCGTAGACCCACCAGGAATGCGAGTTCGGGTCGCGGACACGATCCGTCGAAGGGGGCGCCTGCCCATGGGCGCTTGCGGCCACCAGCAGGTTGACGATACAGATGACGTAGAGATGAGAACGCACACACACTCCCAGGCTGGGGAAAAGTACGGGGGATAAGTAAGTAGGATAGACGTTCAGCAGCGGAATGTGCAATTGGGAAAGGGGAACAGCGCCCGGTCTCCCCTTTTCCACTCCGCCGGTCTACAATCTCTAAGAGGAGGCACCACCATGCGTAAACCCGCTCCCGTCACCCGCCGCCAGGCCCTGGCGACGCTCGCCGCCGGAACCGTCGCCGCCCGCCACGCGTTCTCGGCCGCCGCGCCGCTGTTCCGCTACAGCGCGCTCGATCACCTGGCCATCGCCGTCGAGGACACCGGGAAATCCGTCCGCTTCTATGCGCGCGTGTTCGGCAACGACGTGCTCAAGGAAAAGAACGGCCCGCGCCACTACGTCAAGCTCGGCCCCAACTACATCGCCATGGCGCCTCCGGCCGCGGGCGAGAAGTCGCGGATCGTTCACCATATGTGCCCCGGCATCGTGGGCTTCGATCATGCGGCCACCAAGCGCGCTCTCGATCAGCTCGGCCTGAAGTACCGCGAGAGCCCGACCGTCGGCTTCTTTGTCGGCGACCCTGACGGCACCCAGATCCAGCTATGGACCGAGAACTCCTGGGCGCCGATCCACCAAACGGCGATCCCCGCCAATATTCCCTCGCAGGGCGAGCCGCTCATCCGCCCCACGGCCCTCGACCACGCTCTCATCTACGTTTCCAACGTGGAGAAGTCCGTCGAATTTTACGAGAAGATCCTGGGCCCCATCATCAACCCCTCCAGCCGTCCGCGCCGCACCTGGTTCAGCGGAGGCGGCCACGACCGCGTGGCTCTCGGGCTGGCCGGTCCCGGCGAGAAAGTGGGCGTGCATCACTTCTGCCTGACGGCCAACTTCGAGCGCGCGTCTCTGTCCAAGTCTCTGGAAGCCGTGGGCGCCAAGATCATTCCGGGCGATGTCGCGGCGGGCCTCGACTTCCTCGATCCCAACGGCGTCCACATACAGATTCTGCCGCCGAACCGGCAAGGTTAAAGGAGCTTTTCATGCGTAATGTCTTGAATATTGTTGCCGCCAGCCTCTCGCTCAGCATCCTCGCCGGTCCCGCTGCCGCGCAGACCTGGCCTTACGACCACATCCACTTGGCCGTGCCCGACCCCACCGCGGCGGGCAACTGGTATGAGAAAAACTTCGGCGCCAAGCGCAATCCCGAGGGCCCGGACCGCTTCATGCTCGGCAGCGCCCGGCTCGTGTTCCTCAAGAAGGCCGACGCCAAGCCCAGCCAAGGGAGCTCCGTCGATCACATCGGATTCTCGGTTCCCGATCTCGACGCCAAGATCAAGGAGCTGCAAGCCGCCGGCGTCAAGATCACCGAACCGGTGCGCGAAGCGCCCGGCGTATTCAAGCTGGCTTTTGTAGAGGACCCCTGGGGCACGCGCATTGAAGTTGTGCAGGATCCCGCTTTGCTTGGCTTCCATCACATCCACCTGCGCGCCCCTGACCCGGAAGAGACGTTCAAGTGGTTTCTGGCGAAGTTCGGCGGCGAACGCACCAAGCTCAAGGGCAAGATCGATGCCCTCAAGTACAGCTCGCCCGGCTTCAGCGACGTGTGGGTGCTGGTGCAGCGCGGGGAGAGCGAGCCGAGCGAAGGCCACGCCATCGACCACATCAGCTGGCGCTCCACCGGCCCTCTGGCGAAGAACGTCGACGGCCTGCGCGGCCAGGGCGTGAAAGTCCTCGTCGAGCCCAGACCGGCCACCTTGGCCAATGGCCCAGGGATCGTCATCGCCTACGTCTTAGGATACGCCGACGTCAAGATCGAACTCGTCGAGCGCCCCGGCCTCAAACCCGGCGAGTAGATCGCCCCAGGAGACTCACCAGCACCGTTGCGCCCAGATTCACGCACAGCGCAACAAACCCGGCGTTCCATCCGAACAGTGGGTCGTGGTGGCCCAGGAATAGCGCCGCCACCGTGGCGCAGCCGGCGAGGATCCCCGTCAACACGCCTTGCGCGTTGGTGCGGCTCCAGAACAGGCCCAGGACCACGCCCGGAAGGAATTGATCGACCATTGCGTATCCCAGCAACAGAAGGGACACCAGCGTGGTGGAACCGGAGATCGCCAGGTACAGGCTGGCGAGTCCGATGACCACCACCATCGCGCGCGCCAGTTTCCCCACCTGATCATCCGTCATCGCCGGCGCAAAGAGCGGTCTGTAAAAATTCTTCGCAAAGAGCGTCGCAGCCGTCAGAATCAGGATCGAAGCCGGCACCATGGCCGTCAGCGCCCCCGCTCCGCCGATGGCGCCCAGCAGCCACGGCGGAAAACTCTGGCGCACCAGGGTGAGAAAGGCGAGGTCGCCGTCGCGCAGGCCCGGTGTGACCAGCACTGCTGTAAAACCCACGAAAAAAACGAACACGAGAGAGGATCCGTAAAGCGGCATGGTCACCGTGTTGCGCCGCAGTGTGTCGCTGCTTCTCGCCGTGAAGATGGCCCCGAATGAATGAGGCCACATGAAGCCTCCCAAGGTGCTCAACAACACCGTCGTGATGAACCACGTGTGCCCCAGGTTGGCGGTGGCCCCTGGCATGGTCAGATGCGAGGGGTGGGCCTCCCGCAGCGCGGCGAACATTTTTCCGATGCCTCCGAAGTGCAGGTAAGGGATGCCGATACCCACGGTCAGCATCGCCGCCACCATCAACGCGTCCTTCAGGACGCTCACCCAGGCCACCGCGCGCACGCCGCTGGTGACGACGAACGCCGCCAGCAGGGTCACCGATATGATCATCGCCGCCGTGCGGCTGATGGCGTCGAAGCTGGTCGCCGACACGATAATCCCCAGCCCCACAATTTGCAATTGCAGGTATGGGATGATCGCTGCGATGCCCACCACGCCCACCAGCGCCGCCAGATACTTGTTGCCGTAGCGCAGCAGAAAAAAATCGGATTGCGTTTGCAGACCGTGCTTCTTTCCCGCCTCCCAGATCGCCGGAACAATGTAAAAAGCGAACACCTGGCCCAGCGTTATGTACGCGAGAATGTACAGCGCTGGGCCGCCCCGCGAGTAAGCCCAGCCGCTCGCGCCCAAAAACGAGAAGGTCGTGTAGTATTCGCCGGCCAGCAGCAGGTACATCAGCAGAGTGCCGAATCCGCGCCCGCCGGTGGTCCACTGTTCCAGATCCATCTTGCGGCGGACTCCCGCTAGAAACCCCAGCGCGGCTCCCGCCGCCACAATCGTGACGGTTACCGTCAACGCCACTGTGCCCGGATTCATTTCGGCGCACGCTCTTCGCGGTCCCGCGCCGCTTCGATCCGGTAGGCCACCGACATGCACACCGGAGTCAGCACCATCCAGCCCAGCAGCCACGCCAGATTGAAAGGCAGACCGAAGAATGTGGGCTCCGCGCGATCCCACAGGGGCACGGAAAAACACATCGCCGTGAAGGGGATCAGGCCCACGATGACGGAGCGGAGCAGTGGTCTCTTCGCGGGCACAGGTGGAACTCATTGTACTACCGGGCGAGACATGGCCCGTGTTTCCGGCGTAGTATCAGTTAAAGGATGCGAATCTTACTGGGAATGTTGGTTTTGGCCGCCGGACTCCTGGCGCAGACGCCATCCGGCGCGATAAGCACCGCCGCCGCGCGCCTCGATCTCGATCGCTTCAAGGGCCACATCCAAGGGCTCTCGCAGTTCGGCGACCGCCTGCAGGGCACCCAGCGCAACCGCGACGCCATCGCCTGGCTCGAGCAGCAGTTGAAGAGCTTCGGCTACACCAATGTCGTGCGGCACCGGTACATGTCTTACGACGGGCCGCTCGAAAACGTCTACGCGACCAAGACCGGCGATACCACGCCCGGCGAGATGTACATCGTGTCCGCCCACATGGACGGCCGCGGCGGCGGGCAGGCCGCCGATGACGACGCTTCGGGCTGTGCCGTGGTTCTTGAGCTGGCGCGCGTGCTGGCCTCGCCCGGCGTCAAGACCAATCGCTCGGTGCGTTTCATTTTTTGGAATAACGAAGAGTACGGCATGGACGGCAGCGGCACCTATGCCCGCGATCGCGCGCGGTTGCAGGGTACGCCAGATGAGCCAAAGTGGCTCGGCGTCATCCAGCACGACATGATGATGTACGACCACGGCATGCCGCCCGGCCCCAACCAGAGCCCCACCGCCGATATCAACATCGAATATCAGGAGAATTCGAAGATGGCCGCCGAGTCTGAGAAACTGGCGGCCGTGCTCAAGCAATCCAACCCCGTGCAACCCGGCGATTATCCCGCGGTCATCGGCAACAACATGGCCGGCACCGACTCCATCCGCTTTGAAGATGTGGTGGCCTCCGTCAGCGTACGCGAGGCCGAGCGCGTCACCGGCATCATCCGCGGCTCCAACCCCAACCACCACGAGCCCACCGACAAATACGAAAACTACCGCGAGGAAGACTTCCGCTTCGGCTTCCAGTCCGCGCGCCTGACCCTGAACGCGCTGGGCCAGTTGGCGGGGATCACCATGGCGCCCACGCGGTAGAGCGGATGCTTTGGTGTGAGTGTTCCGCTCAATTGGTCATGGAGACTTTCGGAAGCCGCACCTGAGCAACGTGGAAATTTTCAGATATTAGGCAGCGCCGAAGGTATTGATTGGCTCACTGCTGTCCGGCTATCGCATTTTGACCCTTGGGTAAGTCGTGTTTGTTCAGTGGGATGAATGGTATTTTGACTTTTTTCGATTTCAACTTCCGCTGACGGTTTTGGGGCGTTTTCGCCGGTGGAGGGACGATGCTGGAGCATGCGGC